>DASTFE010000336.1:0-3960 GCA_035708905.1 Acidimicrobiales bacterium
CTGACGGCAGGGGACGGGCTCGCGGCCGGCGGCTACTTGCGCCAGGGCAGGTCGGGCCCGCCGGGCGAGCGGAGGCGGGCGGCCAGCGTCTCGGCGTCCAGCTCGGCGACGTCGTCGTCGGCGCCGCTGTAAGGCGGTACCGGGGACCGGCCACCCTCGCGATCTCGGTCACCCTCACGCTCGCCGCCACGGTCGGGCTCGGGCCCGTCGGTACGGCGGACGCTGCCGGCGCCGGTGGGCGCGGGCGCCGGGGCCGGGCCGGCGGTGCCCTCGCCGTCGCCGGTGCGGCGGTCGCCCCCGGGGACGCCCCGGGTGTCGTCGCGGTCGTCGCCCTCGTGGTGGTCGCCGGGGCCGCGGGCCCCGCCCTCGAGGTCGCGGAGCCGCCGGGCCATGCGCAGGCGCCGGAGCCCGCGGCCCATGCCGACCGGCGGCGGCGCGCCCGTGCGCTCCCAGATGGGTTCGGTCGCCCCCTGCTTGGCGACCACCATGTCGACCACGTACTGGTTGAACTGCATCGGATCGCTGACGCCTTCGAGGTCGCGCAGGCCCGAGTCCTCGTTGGCCGACTCGATGTGCAGCGTGGCGTAACCGAACAGCCGTCCCATCAACGACTGCTCGATCGTCAGGTCGGTGACGCGGACCCAGGGGATCGAGTGCGCCCGCCGGCTGATCACGCCTGAGATGCGCATGATGCGCGTGTCGGTGACGACGTAACTCGTGTATCGGTCGCCCAGTCGCTTGAGCACGAGCACCAGCAGGATCACGCTCAACACCAGCAAGATGAGCGCGGCCGCGATGAGCGAACCGTTGAAGGTGATGCCGAGGAAGAGCACCGCCAACAAAAGGAAGCCGCCGAACAGCAACCCGTTCTCGACGACGAATGAACGGAACGACGGGTGGTCGTTGTGGATCATGCGTTCGCCGTGGCCCATGAACTCGTCGATGACCTCGTCGGGCAGCGGCAGGACGCGGCGCCGCACCTCGCCCAGGCCCCTGCCGAAGCGGCGCATGGCACCGAGGGGGGGCCGTTCGACGGCCTCGACCGGCTCGTCTTCGTCGGTGACCGACGCGGTCGCCTCCTCGCGGTCGCGATCGACGTCAGGGGCAGGTGGCCTGGGCGGGTACTCCGGCTCGAGCGTCCCGGCGAGCGGGTCGTCGCTGCGCCAGCGGCGCAGTGGGCTCACGCGGTCAGGCTCCGGAAGAACTCGGTGAACTTGTCGATAGCGTCCTCGAGGAAGCTGCCGACGTTGCCGAGGAAGTCGCCGAAGGCATTCGCCGTACCGGTGGGGTTGTGCCACAACGACAGTACGAGGAAGGCCACCGCGATGATCCCGAATGCCTTCTTCCAGTCCATATCACTAATGGCCTCCGTGCAGCGCTCCCCGCCCACCCCGGGCCAAAGCAATTAAATCTTAGCGGTGCCATTCGTACGGTGGCAATGACCGATCGTGGCGCACGAGCGGCCGCGCAGGCGGCTCTGCCTCGACAACCGACCGAGCGTTGGGGATACGCTACCCGGGACCGACGGACGGCTGGGGGCGGCGGAGCGCTGGCGGCATCGCACCCCCCGATGGTGCGGAGACGGCGATGGGCGACCCGCGCGGGCCGTGGCAGGACTACGGACACGAGAACGATCCCGACGAGGGCTACGACGCCGACGGCTACTCCGCCGACGGCTACCTCGACGACGTCTACGGCGACGGCTACGACGGTCCCGCCGGCACCGGGCCCGGCGATGCGGGGGCCGGCCGGTGGTCGCCACAGGCGCTGGCAGCCGATCTCGCCTGGCGCTACCGGTCGGCGCCGCTGTGGGCACGCGTCACCGCCGACATCACCGCCGCCACCCTGGTCCTCGCCCTGATCGTCGGCGTGTCGCTCGCCCTGCGGCAGGAGGGTGCACCGCCGCCGGCCGCGGCCGACCGGGCGGCCACCCGGGCGGCGGTCGTCACCACCACGACGACCCTGGCCCCGACCACCGGCACGACCGGCACGCCCAAGGACCGCCCGACGACCACCACGACCACCGCGCCGACCACCACCACGACCGAGGCGCCGGCCACCACCACGACGGCCCCGCCCTCGACCACGACCACCGCGCCGACCACCACCACGATCGAGGCGGTCCACTTCCAGAACTGCAGCGAAGCGAGGGACGCCGGTGCGCTGCCGTTGCGCGCGGGCGACCCGGGCTACGGCCTCCACCTCGACCGCGACGGAGACGGCGAGGCGTGCGAGTGGAACGACCGCTGGCGCTGACCGCCTGCGGGCCGGCGGCGGGTCACCCGCCGCGTCAGCCGGCCACGGTGGCGCCGTAGGCGTCGTAGGCCCGGCCCTCCCGCTCGGCGGCAGCCCGACCGGCGGCCAGCTGGAACGGGCTGATGCCCCCCGCCTCCCAGGGCCCGACCGACCCGGCCGCGCGCGCCTGGACCGACTTGTCCTCCAGGCAGAAGGCGTCGCGCACCTCGCCGATCGGCTTGGGCGCGTGCTCGAACCAGTCGGTGCGCAGGAAGTCGACGCTGTCCTCGCCGGCCGCGCGGTTGCGGCACTTCGCCCCGCGGCGCATGGCGTCGGCCACCCGCACCGCCATGTCGCGCCCGCGTGACGAACCCGTGAAGTGCCCGAGGTCGGATTGGAACAGGCCGGCACCCGTGCTCAGGTACCCGGTCTCGAACAGCGAGACGACCATCGCCAGCAGCGAGAAGGCCCGCATGTCGTCGTTGGCCCGGGCGATCAGCGCGAACACCTCGAGCTCGGACTCGACGGTCGTGCCGTAGTCGCCCAGGACGTGCACCCAGTCGTGCTGGGCGAGCAGCGGCGGCGCGGAGCCCGGCGACCCGGGGAAGGCGAAGCCGCGGGCCTGGTAGAGCTGCCAGACACCGCGGCCGAGCGAGCCCTCGGGCAGCGACCCGAGCGCCGCCCACCGCGCCGCCAGGTCGGGGTCGGCGACCGCCAGGTCCCACGCCTTGGCCAGCGAGCCGGAGGTGTGCAGCTCGGCTCGGTCCTCGGCGCCCCAGTCGGACGTGTAGCCGTTGCGCTCGAAGTCGACGGCGGCCAGGCCGAGTGAGCCCTCGGCGAACCGCCGGGCGACCGCGACCATGCCCTCGTCGACGCCGAGCGCCCGGGCGAACTGCTCGATGCGGGCGGCCACCTCGCGCGGCAGCGGCCGCAGCACCAGCGCGCACAGCAGCATGATCTGCACCCCGCGGGTGCGGAACTGCAGGTTGCGGGGCCGCAGCGCCTCGGCGTACTCGTCGGCGGTCATCGGCCGGTAGCCGTCGAGCGTCACCGGGTGACCGGTCATGGCCACGCAGATCGCCTCGATCAGGACGCGTTGCACGTCGGTCAGGCCGCCCGGCGGTGCCGCGGCCGACGCCGTGCCGATCGCGATCGCCTGGGTCTCGACCGCATCAGGCGGCTCGAGCAGCTCGTCCGCCGGGGAGGGAAGGGGGACCGGCATCGTCACCTCCGTCGGGGCCTGGGGGCTCCGTGCCCCCGGCGCCGCAACCTACCGGCGCGACCCTGGATCGCCCACCGGTGCCCGCACCACGCTGGTGCCGGCGGCCCGGTCGGCGATCGAGCGGTGCCGGCCCGTGAGCGACAGCAGGCCGGCGACCACGACCACCACGGGCGCCAGGACGACCGGCGCGTAGATCACGGCGCTCCACGCAGCCCGCCACAGCGCCACCACCGGGCGCGGCGCCTGCCCGTCGTCGCTTACCACCGCCAGCCCGGCCAGCGCCTTGCCGGGCGTGCGGCGCCAGGCGGTGGTGCACACGCCGTGGTAGGCGGCGGCCACCGCGGTGACGGTCCAGGCCACCAGCGCGTACGACCGGGACCAGGTGTGCCACCCGGCTGTGCCGACCCCGGCCACGCGCAGCGCCCCCGACGACCACGCGAGCTCGGCGGCGCCGAGCACGACCGCCGGCACCAGCAGCGCGTCGATCGCCGCCGCGGTCAGCC
>DASTFE010000337.1:0-11803 GCA_035708905.1 Acidimicrobiales bacterium
CGAGAAGGTCGTGTAGCCGCCCAGCAGCCCGCTGCCGAGCACGACGAGCGGGGTGCTCCCCAGGCCGTGGTGCAGCCGCAGCCCGGCGACGACGCCGAGGGCCAGGCACCCGCTCACGTTGACGGCCAGCGTGCCCCACGGGAAGGCGCCGCGGGTCCGGTCCTGCACCCAGCCGTCGACCAGGTAGCGGGCCGGCGCCCCCACGCCGGCGGCGGCGAGGAAGCCCAGCCAGGCGAGCGGGCTCACGTCGCCGGGGGGCGGCGGCCGACGTACTTGACCACCTCGACGTCCTCGACCACGACGAGGCCCTCGGTGATGAGCTCGTCGAGCTGGGGCAGGAAGGCCGCGATGGCGTCGGGGCGGTCGACGATCACCACCGCCATCGGCAGGTCGTCCGAGAGCGACAGGATCCGCGTGGTGTGGATGTGGTTGCTCGCCCCGTAGCCCTCGACACCCCGGAACACCGACGCGCCCGCCAGGCCGGCCGCATGGGCCCGCTGCACGATCTCGGTGGCGAGCGGCGTGTGGCCGTGGCGGTCGGACTCGCCGACGTAGACGGTGAGCCGCTGCTGGCGTCCTTCGAGCTTCATCGGGGGGCCTCCGGGTGACGGAGCGGGACGAGGCGACCGGCGACGACGCCGGCGTACGCCAGGCCGAGCCCGGCGGCCAGGCTGCCGAGCCCGTAGGCGAGGCCGGTGGTCGCGTGCCCGTCCCTGATCAGCAGGGCGATCTCGACCTGGAACGTGGACATGGTGGTGAAGGCGCCCAGGACGCCGGTGGCGAGGAACGGCCGCAGGTGGCGGGTGGGCGGGAACCGCTCGAGCACGACCACCAGCACCAGGCCGAGCAGGAAGCTGCCCGCCAGGTTGGCCCCCAGCGTGGCCCAGGGGACGCCGCCGGGCCGGGCGGGGATCGCCCGCGCCAGGCCGTAGCGGGCGCTGGCGCCGATCATCCCGCCGACGGCCACGGCCGCCAGCACGCCCGGCGCGGCGCGGCCGCCGCCAGGGCGGCCGCCACCGGCGCGGCCCCGCCGGCCGGAGTGCGGGCCGGCCGCCGTGCGGCGAGCACGCCATGCCACGGCGGGCGCGACCGGGGCGGCGGCTGCGTCGTGGTCCACCTGCCTCCTCACCGTGCTCTCCGGGGCCGGCGGGCGCCGGCCCGCTCCAGCCTGCCCCGTCCGGGCGGCGCGTTACATCTCGGCCCGGTACGCCACCAGGCGTTCGGCCAGCTCGCGGGGGGTGCCCGAGGGCGGGCAGGCGCCCGCCGTCCATCTCGTCGGGCACGACGCCCAGGCGCTCGCGCGCGTCCGAATCGTCCAAGACCGGGCTGGTCCCTCGGGTGCACCATCACGGCATGCCTGTCGACCTCGCCGCCGCGACCGCCTTCATGACCGGCCATGCCCGGCTGCTGGACCGCCGGCGGTTCGCAGTCCGTGTCCACGACGGTGGCGCCGACGGGGCGCTCGCCGCCCTCGCCGCGTACCGCAACCCGGACGGCGGCTACGGGTCGCTCGAGCCCGACCTGCGCTCGCCCGAGAGCCAGCCCGTCGCCGCCATGCACGCGTTCGAGGTCCTGGAGGACGTCGCCCCCGTCACCACGCCCCGGGCCACCGAGCTGTGCGACTGGCTGGCGTCGGTGACGCTGCCGGACGGCGGCCTGCCGTTCGCCCTGCCCGTCGCCGACCCCGTGGCCACCGCCCCGTTCTGGGCACAGGCCGACCCGGAGACATCGTCGCTGCACATCTCGACGGCGGTGGCCGCCGCGGCGCACCGGGTCGCGGCGCACGACCCGGCCGTCGCCCGTCATCCCTGGCTGGCGACGGTCACCGGCTACTGCCTCGGGGCCATGGAGCGCCAGGGTGGCCCGACCTCGACCCTCGAGCTGCGCTACGCGCTCAACCTGCTCGACGCCGTCGCCGGCGCCCGCCCGGATGCGATGGACCTGCTGGCGCGCTGGTCGGGAGTGCTGCCTGCGTCGGCGACGGTGCCCGTGGAGGGTGGGGCGGAGGGCGAGGTGATCCGCCCGCTCGAGTTCTCGCCCCGGCCGGGTGGCCCGGTCCGCGCCCACATCGATCCCCGGGTCGTCGACGAGGACCTCGACCGCCTCGCGGTCGAGCAGCGCGACGACGGCGGGTGGGCTGTCGACTTCGAGCCCTGGTCGCCCGCCGCCGCCCTCGAGTGGCGCGGCTACGCCACGGTGTGGGCGGTGACGACGCTCGCGGTCCACGGGCGGATCCCGGCGGGGGTCGCGTCACCGTCGGGCTGACGCGCGGGTAAGTTGTGCGCCGGGTGCGGTCCGGTGCCGCGCCCGCAGGCTGCACCAGCGCACCCCGAGCGGGCGCGGCCGCAGGGCTCCGGGGTCGCGTTCGGCCCCGGGGCAGACGGGAAGGACGGGTCGTGGCAGAGGCGCAGGCACGCAGGTTGGCCCCCGAGGAACGCCGGGCGCTGCTCATCGGCGCCGCCGAGGAGACGTTCGCGGCGCGGGGCTACACGCAGGCGGGCCTGGCCGAGGTGGCGACGCTGGCGGGCGTGTCGAAGACGCTGCTGTACCACTACTTCCCCGACGGCCGGCCCGAGCTGTACCGCGAGGTCATGGAGCGCCTCGTCGGCCAGGTGGTCGAGGCGGTGCGGTCGGCGGTGCGCACGCCCACCGCTCCCGACCGGCGGCTCGACGACCTCGTCGCTGCGCTGCTCGCCTACTTCGACGACCACCCCGACGCCTACCGGCTGCTGGTGCTCGAACCCTGGGGGTCGGGCGACCCCAGCGTGGTCGGCCAGGCCATGGCGGTGCGGGCCCGGCTCGCCGGCGAGCTCAACGCCCTGCTCGCCCCCGCCGGCCAGCCCCTGCCGGTCACCCTGGCCGGCGGTGCCGCGGCCATGGGGGCACTGCTGCACGTCTGCGAGCTGGCGATGGCCGACCAGGTCAGCCGCGAGCAGGCCATCGAGGCGGCCCAGCGGTTCCTCCGCGGCGGGCTGGCCGCGCTCGACCTCGTCTGAGATAGCTTGCGCGCCGTCAGCCCACGCCGGCGGGGCCGTCGAGGGTCGGCACCAGCCGCAGGTGGCGCCCACCGGTCGCCGGCGGCGCCAGCGTGGCGGTCGCTGCGGGCTCGCCGTCGGACCGTTCCTCGGGGCTCGGCGCTGCGGTCACGGGGCGCGGTGTGGGCGGCCACGCGGCCGGCGGGCGCGCGGGCGACGTCCGGCCCCCGAGCCGGCTGCGCACCACCGTCCCCTCGCCGGGGGACGACCGCACGGTCAGCTCGCCCCGCCCGACGTCGGTGAACAGTCGCATCGAGGCCAGGCCCGAGCCCTCGGCCGCGGCGGCCGGGTCGAAGCCGACGCCGTCGTCGGCGACCTCGACGATCACCGCACCGGTGCCGTCCTCGGCCCCGACCGACACCGCGACCCTCGTGCCCTGCGCGTGGCGGACGGCGTTGAGCAGCGCCTCCTGGGCGATGCGGTAGACGATGGTCATCGTGCTGCGGTCGAGCTCGAGCGCGGGCGACACCGAGATGCGGATCTCGGGGTGGGCGCCGGGGGCGCCGTCGGCCAGCTCGGCGGCGTAGGCGCGCAGGGCCGCCGACAGCACGTCGTCGTCAGCGCTCCGATCCCCGGCCTCGTCGAAGGCCGGGGGGCGCATGGCCACGAGCAGCAGGCGCAGCTCCTCGGCGCGGTCGTTCAGGTCGCCCTGGAGCTGGGCGATCGCCTCGCGCACCACCGATGCCGTGGCGGCGGGCAGCGAGACGCACGCCGTCTGGATGACGGTGCCCAGCGTCGACAGCGACCCCACGGCCTGGCTGTGCAGCTCGGACACCGTGCGCCGCCGGTCGTCGTCGAGCGCGCGGACCATGCTGGCCAGGAGCTGGCGCCGCTGCTCGGCCATGCGGGCGAGCTCGCCGGACAGGCGGTGCGCCTCGCGGCTGAGGCGGGTGTGCCGCAGGGCGTTGAGCACGGTGACTGCGAGCAGCACGAACAGCAGGTAGCCCAGCGCCCAGGTGTCGTGGCCGCGGACGGCGAGCACGTACGCGGCCAGCGGGGGCAGCACGATCGCGCTGACCGTGGGCATGGGGTTGCTGCGCCGGACCTGGCGCTCGACCGGCAGGCGGCCGAGCCCCCCGGAGACGACCCGGTGCGACCAGAGGGGCAGGGCCATGACCAGCGCCATGTTGGCGCCGTGGACGCCGACGTGCACCGGCACGGCCAGGTCGAGCGCGCCCAGCACGCGGGCCAGCTGCAGCGCCACCGACAGCGTGAACGTGCCGGAGAGCGCGACGCCGAGACCGTGGACGACCCGCTCGCCGCGCGGGACGCGGGCCAGGCACACGCTTCCGAGGTACAGCCCGGCCGGGACCAGCGCCAGGAACAGGGCGAAGGGGGCGGCCAGGGCGCGGTCGGCGGACTGACCGACGGCCCGGGCGAGGAACAGCACGCCCGGGGCGCTGAGCACCAGCACGGCCATCGTGGCGTCGATGACGTCGACCGAGGCGTCGCGCCGCCCCGACTGCAGGCGGATCATGCGGATGCCGGCGGCCCACCAGAACGGCACCGCGAGCACCAGCAGCAGCATGTTGAGCCGCAGCAGCGCCGGGGACTCGAGCACGACCGAGCCGGTGGCGGTCAGGACCGACAGGCTGCCGACCACGTTGGCGGCGAACCAGCACCGCCAGAACGACCCGAACTGCGGCGCACCGCGCCGGGCTGCGATCGCCGAGCACACGAGCGCACCGGCGACGAAGGGCGCGGCGGTCAGCGAGTGGGCGAGCACGAAGCCGTTGCGGTCGGGCTCGGCCAGGGCGGACGCTGCGATGCCGGCGACGACCGCCGCCACGATGCCCGCGGAGACGGCGACCCTGGTGCGGCGCCCGAACACCGTCGTGGCCGGGTCGCCGCCGGGCGGCGGTGCGTCGGACCGGCTCGTCAACTGGTCGTCGGTGCGCATGATGCGTCGCCCGCCGCTGGCGCGGCGGCCCTGACCCCCTCCCCCCGGATGGGCGCAATCGTATCGCCGATGAGCCGCCGCATGCTGAACGTGATGTCGACGTCAGGTCATCGACACATCGATGGCCCGGACGTCGGCCGCCGGCGGCGAGCGCCGGCCGTTCGCCGCGGGCTCGGCCGGCGGGCTCGGCACCACGCGCGGAGCGGTGCGCAGCAGGAGGTAGCCGGCCAGCCCGGACAGCAGGCTGCCGACGAGGATGCCGAGCTTCGCCGCATCGGCCAGGGCGGCGGAGTCGAACGCCAGGCTCGTCACGAACAGCGCGACCGTGAACCCCACCCCGGCCACGGCGGAGAGCCCCAGCGCGTGACGCCAGGTCGTGCCGGCGGGCAGGCGCCCGATCCCGAGCCGCACGGCCAGCGCGGTGGCACCCAGCACGCCCACCGTCTTGCCGGCGAACAGGCCGAGGATCACCCCGGTCGTCGTCGGATGCGTCACGATGCCGGCCACGGCGTCGCCGGTGAAGACCACCCCGGCGTTCGCCAGGGCGAACACCGGGATGACGACGTAGGCGACCCAGGGGGACAGGGCCCGCTCCAGGCGCTCCAGCGGGCTGGTGCTGAACATGGCCAGGCGGACGACGTCGGCGATCCGCTGCTCGTTGGCGGCGAACTCCCGCCGGGTCAGCACCCGGTCGTAGTACGCGGCCTCGACCTGATCGGCCACCCGCCGGGCCGCCGTCGGGAACAGGCGGGGCGAGCGCAGCGGCCAGGCGGGCGTCAGCAGGCCGAGCGCGACGCCGATCAGCGTGGCGTGGACGCCGGACTCGAGCAGGGCGAGCCACGCGAAGGCGCCGACCGCCAGGTACGGCGCCAGGCTCTGCACGTCGCCGCGGCGCAGCAGGAAGATGAGCCCGAGCGCCGCCGCGGCGCAGGCCAGCCACCCTCCGGACAGGTCGCCGCTGTAGAACACGGCGATCACGACGATGGCGCCGATGTCGTCGGCCACGGCCAGGGTGAGCAGGAAGACCTTGGCGGCGAGGGGCACGCGGGTCCCGAGCAGCGTCACGATGCCCACGGCGAAGGCGATGTCGGTCGCCATGGGCACCGCCCACCCGCCGGCACCCGGCCCCCCGGCGTTCAGCACGGCGTAGATGGCGGCCGGCACGATCATGCCGCCGAGCGCGGCGATGACCGGCAGGGCGACCGCACGGACGTCGCGCAGGTCGCCATGGACCACCTCGCGCTTGATCTCGAGGCCGACGAGCAGGAAGAACAGGGTCATGAGCGCGTCGTTGACCCAGGCCTGCAGCGACAGGTGGTCGAGGTGGAGCAGCCCGCCGAGCTCGACGCGCAGCGGCGTGTGCCACACCTCGACGTACGACGCGGACCAGGGCGAGTTGGCCCACACGATCGCCACGGCCGCGGCGACGAGCATCACGACGCCGCCGGCCGCCTCGTGCCGGAGGACCCGCTGGAGGGGCTGGACCACGGTGCGGGGCACGTAGCGGTCGGACTCGCTCCACGGGTCTCTCAGGGGCATCCCGGCCACGACCGAGTGACTAGGGACCGCGGGCCCCGTCGGCAAGCCTTGGACTCGTCAGTTCACGAGGCGTTCACGCCAGCGGCCATGAAGGCGACAGGCGAGGGCCACGCGCTGCATGCGGCGGCCGCCGGGATGGCGTCGACCGACGGCGAGCACAAGGTTCAGGACAGATTCCTGCCCGACACCCGTAACCAACGAGGCATCGCGGGGAAACGCCGGGTGCGTACGGTCGGTCGGGGCGGGGGTCGATGCCCGCCCCCAGCGCATGGATGGCGCGCCCGGTTCCGGGCGGCGAGGAGGTGAGAGCGTGCGGCGACTCGTGGTGGTCTGCCTCGGCCTCCTCCTGGGCCTGCTGGCCGGCCTGACGCTACGGCCCGACGACGGCACGCCGGTGAGCATCAGCCCCACCGAGACCGGTGCCGTCGTTTCGGGGGCCAACCACGGCAAGCCGCTGCCCCGGGTGCCCGACGTGCGGGCGCTGCTGGGCGACCTGGCCGCGCTCTCCGGTGTCGCAGCGATCGCCCTCGTGCTCGTGCCGTCGTGGAAAGGGTCGGACGTGACGGCGGTCGAGGGCGTGGTCGCCGGGGAGCTCGGCCAGCTCGGCGCCCAGGCGCTGGGCGTCGTCGTGCTGTGGACCGTGATCTTCGGGATCGCCTACGCGTTCTTCAAGGTCCAGAACGCGGTGATGAAGGGCGGCATCCGCTCGGACGAGGCCACCGAGCTGGTCGGGCTCGACATCCCCGAGATGGGCGCCATGGCCTATCCCGAGTTCGTCGAGCTCGACGTCGTGGCGATGCGCACCGGCGGCATCAGCCCGACCAACGAGGAACCGGATCCGGACAAGGCGCCGGTCTGAGCCGCCGAGGCGGCGGAACTGCGTCGCCGGGTGGGCGTGGGACCCGCGTCCACCCGGTGCATGCGGGCTGGCCGAGCGGCGCTCAGCCCGTGTAGCGCTCGAGCGCCGCCTTGATGCGGCGCTCGGCGGTGCGGCGCTTCCACATCTTGAGCTTCCAGTGACGCCGACGTCGCGTGGACGGGCGGGCCCGCGTGGGGTCGTGGTGGCGCTCGGCCCGGAAACCCACGCCCGGCTCGATCACGTCGTCCGGCTCGGCGCCGGCGAGGATCTGGCCGGTGACGTCGGCCAGAGCGGTGTTGACCCGGTGGCGCTCGGAACGGGACTGGACCCGGCGTTCCTCTGGGTGGGGCTGGACCACGTCGGACGTGCGGTGACGGTTGCTCATCGATGCCCTCTCTCTCGAAAGAGTCGACAACGGTTGCTCCCTCCGTCCCGACGGTAGCCGGGCACCCGGACCCCTGTCTCGGGGTTGGGCGGATACCCTCGTGACCTGCGCCTCCGCGTGATGCGGAGGCCGCGGTGGGCACCGACTACAGTGACAGTCCGACCGCGAGGGTGCGCGGTCGGGTGGCGCGACGGCGATCGAGAGTTGCGGAGCGGCATGGGGGTGCGCTCGATGACCAGGACCGAGACGCCCGGGCCGCCCGCATCGGCTCCCGCGCCCGAACCGGCCGCCGCCGCACGCGGTGCCGAGCCCGATGCGGCGACGTCGACGGCGGGGCCGCAACCGCCGGGCGACCGCCTCGTCGCCCGCCTGGCCATGGGTCTCACGTTGCTGCCCCTGGGGGTCGCGGCGGTGGCGCTGCTGGTGGCGGTGGGCGGCGAGTACACCCCGTCGTCCGACCACGCCCTCATCGAGATGCAGACCCGCAGCGTCGGGCGCCACGAGGTGCTGGTCGGCCTGTACTCGCGCGACCTCTGGAACCACCCCGGTCCGGCGCAGTTCTTCCTGCTGGCGCCCTTCTACTGGCTCACCGGTGGCATGTCGGTCGGCATCAACCTCGGCGCGCTGGCCGTCAACGCCGCGGCCGTCGCCGGCATGGCCCTGGTCGCCCGCCGCCTGGGTGGCACGCCGCTGATGCTGGTGACGCTCGTCTGCTGCTCGCTGCTCATGCGGGCGGTCGGCGCGGAGCTGCTGCGCGACCCCTGGAACTGCTACCTCACGATGCTGCCGTACGGCCTGCTGGTGATGCTGGCGTGGGCCATGTGGCGCCGCGAGGCCTGGGCCCTGCCGGTCGGGGCCGTCGTGGCGATCTACCTGGCCCACAGCCACGTCGGCTTCGTGGTGCTGGCCACCCCGCTGCTCGCCTGGGGCCTGCTCGGGCTGTCCGCCACGACCATCCTCGAGCCCGACGCCGGCGAGCGGCGCCCCGCCCTGTGCCGCGGGGTGCGGGCCGTGGCGGTGACCGCCGGCGTGGTCGCCTTCGGTGCCGTCCCGCTCGCCCTCGACGCCGTGCGGCACACGCCCAGCAACACGACCGAGATCGTCCGGTACTTCCGCCACACCGACGAGCCGGTGCACTCGCTGGCCACGGGATGGCACGTCATGGTGGGTCAGCTCGGACTCTCGCCCGAGTGGCTGACGACCAAGCGGGCGCCCAACCTCATCGGCGAGTCGCCGTTCGTCGAGGGCGCCCCCGTCCCCTGGCTGCTCGCCGCGGTCGCCGTGGCGGCCGTCGTGCTCGGGCGGCGGGTCGCCGGCAGCCGGTCGCTCGTCGCCACGCTGGCGGTCGCCCTCGCTCTGGGCGTCGTCGCCGTGGCCCGCACGGTCGGCCCGGCGTTCGACTACCGGCTGCGGTGGACGTTGGCCGTGGGGATGCTGGCGGGCGTCGTGGTCGGCTGGGCCGGGTGGACGGCCCTGGCCCACCGGTGGCCGGGCGTCGCGCCGCGGGCGCTGACCGCCGGCGCCCTGGTCGTGCTCGTGGCGGTGAGCGGCGTCAACGTGGTGACGGCGGCGACCGCCGGCGTGCCGCAGGACCGCAACAGCGAGACCGTGGGGGTGCTCACGAGCCAGGTGCTCGAGCACCTGCCCGCGGACGGTGGACCCGTCCTCGTCACCGACGCCCACCACAGCGGCGCGTGGCAGGCGCGCGGGCTCGTCCTCCAGCTCGAGCGGCGCGGCATCGACGTGGGGGTCGAGGCCGACCGGGCCGACGAGTACGGCCGGGATCGCGTGCTCGACGAGCCGCCCGGCACGGTGCTGGTCGTGACGCGCGACGAGTACGTCGCCGACGTGGCGGCTCGGCCCGGGCTGCGGTTGATCGCCGAGTGGCGAGCCCTGCCCGAGGACGAGATCGAGGCCCTGCTGGCCCGCCGCGACGAGATCACCGCCGACGTCGAGGCCGGGCGCATCGGCCCGCGGGAGGGCGACGAGCGCCGCGGCGAGATCTCGGCCGCCCTCACCGACGGCGAGCGGGCGGTGGCGTACCACGTGGCCGTGTTCGTGGACGAGGCCGTCACCCCGCCCGCGGACTGAGGGCCGAGCCGGTCGGCGGTGCCGATGACCGGGCCGGCTTGGGTGGTCGGCGCCGCCACGGCCTAGCCTCGACGGCGTGCAGAACGTGGCCACCGCCTCCCGACCGGCCGCGGATGTCGCCGTGCGGCGGCTGCTCCGCATCCCCGACGGGCAGACCTCCACCGAGGGCGCCGCGCAGCGGGCCTTCTCGACCTCGGTGCTCGTCTCGGCCGTCCGCTGCGTCCTCACCTACCTCGTGCTGCCCTTCGTGGCCCCCGCGCTCGGGCTGGCCGCCGGGGTGGGCCCGGCCATCGGGCTGCCCGTCGGCGGCATCGCCATCGCCTGCAACGTCATGACGATCCGGCGCTTCTGGGCAGCCGACCACCGCTGGCGCTGGGCGTACAGCGCGCTGTCGGCCACCGTCATCGCGCTGCTGGTGGTGCTCATGGTCCGCGACCTCGCCGCGCTGATCGGGTAGACCCGTGCGTCGCGTCGCGCTGCTCGCCGTCGGTTGGCTGGCCGTGGCGCTCGGCGCCGTCGGTGTGGTCGTTCCCGGCCTGCCGACGACGGGGTTCTTCGTGCTGGCCGCCGCCTGCTTCGCGCGCTCGAGCCCGCGCTTCGAGCGGTGGGTGCTGAACCTGCCCACCGTGGGGCCGCTGGTGCGCGACCACCGGGCGGGGCTCGGCATGCCCCGCCGCGCCAAGGTGATGGCCATCGGCACGATGCTGGTCGCCTGCTCGCTCAGCGCCTGGACGCTCGGGACGCCGGTGCTCGCCGGCACCGTCCTGGGGGCGGGCGCCGTCGGCACCTGGTACGTGGGCTGGCGGGTGCCCACCCGCGAGCGTGAGCTGGCCCGCCGGGCCGCGGCCGGGGCGGGTCAGCCGGCGTAGGCCCGGGCCTGGGTGGCGACCAGGCGGACGATGTCGCCCATGGCGACGTTGGCGTCGATGAGGTGCATGCCCCATTCCGGCGTCAGGTCGCCGCCGATGTCGTCGGTGCGGGGGTCGTCCGGGTCGCCCTGCACGGTCAGCGCCAGGTACGTGAAGTCGCCCTCGTCGACGCACTCGGCCTCGACCAGGCCGGGGTAGGTGACCCACGGGGTGGTGATCTCGGCGGTGCGCTCGGGGTCGCTGAACGGCTGGGCGGTGGCCGTGCCGCCGAGCAGCGCCCCCTCGGGCGGATCGAGCAGGAAGTAGGGCTCGACGGCAGCGGGACCGCCGTCGAGGTCGGCGGGGTTCACGCAGGCGGCGCGCGTGCCGTCGCCGGCGCGGCCGAAGAAGCTGCCCTCCACGGGCGGGCTCGTGGCCCGGTACGACGAGTACGACACGACGCACCCCGTCTGGTCGTCCCGCTCGCAAAGCGGCACCTCGTCGAAGGCGCCACCCACCACGTCGCCGTCGGCCACGGGCAGCGTCGCCCCGAGGATGTAGGCCGACACCAGCCGGTCGCGCAGCAGCGGCTCGCCGTCGATCTCGTCGGCGATCAGCTGCGTCAGCACGAAGGCGCCCTGCGAGTGGCCGATCAGCACGAAGCCCCGTCCCTCGCTGTCGTTGGCGACGTAGTGCTTGAACGCGTCGACCACGTCGCCGTAGGCGACCTCTCGCGGGTCGTCACCGCCCTCGCCGCCGTCGCGGTCGCCGCCCCCGCCGATCATCGACAGGGTCAGCTGGCGGTAGACCGGTGCGAAGACCCGGCACGACGCGGTGAGCCGGGCCGCCTGGTTGTAGACGGTGAGGACCTCCTCGGTCTCGCCGGCCTCGAAGTCGCTGTTGGGGGTCGGGTCGCGGCTGACGGTGGGGTAGACGTAGAAGCAGTCGACCGGCGGGTCGTCCGCCGCCTCGTGGGGGATCACCTCGGTGGACCCGTCGGCCGCGACGGCGGTGGCGTCGAGGTCGCGGGTGCACACGTCGTCGGCGCCCGGGCGGCACAGCCAGCGCGTCTCGTCGGCGTAGGTCTCGCTGGCGTAGCCCTCGTACCCGTCCGGCAGCGCGACCTCGGCGGCGCCGGCGGCGCCG
>DASTFE010000338.1:0-18847 GCA_035708905.1 Acidimicrobiales bacterium
CTTCGGCGACGGGGCCCAGGCCACCGGGTCGAACCAGGACGTCGACATCGACGGCAACTACGGCACCGTCCAGGTCGCCGGCGACCACTCCAACCAGCTCGGCGTCACCGACAACTCGGTGAACGACCGCGTCAACACCGAGGTCGACGCCTCGACCAACGACAGCTTCAACGACCAGAGCGACGACGACTTCGTCGACGTCGACCTGGGCGCCGAGCCCCCGGCCGAGGAGGGACCCGAGGTCCTCCTCTGACCCACCCACGGGGCGCAGGTCCCGGCAGACACACCCCAGCATCAGGGCCCCGGCAGCGTCGCCGGGGCCCTGGCGCGTCCCGCCCGTGCCCCGCCCGCGACCCCGGGCGGCACCCCGGCCCGTGCCCTAGGCTCCCCCCGCCACCACCGTGGCTGAACAGGGTGATCCCCGATGTCCCATTGCCGGGGCGGTCATACCTTGTCGACACGGCCTCCCGAGCGGGCGGAGGCACCGAACCAGGAGAGCCTGAGATGAGTGTCATCGATCTACTTCTCGACCTGTTCCGCAGCGAGGAGCAGCAGGAGGCCTTCGCCGCCGATCCGGCGGCGTTCCTCGCCGAGCACGCGCCCGACGGCCTGACCGCCGACGACGTGCTGGCCGCCATGCCCGGCGTGTGCGCGGCACTGCCGCCCGCCGAGGCCGCCGCCCTGCGCACGGCCTACGGCCTGTCGCCCTCCGGCAGCAGCGGCGAGAGCGGTGGGCCGGCACCCGGCTCGCCGGGGTCGCCGCCGCCACCGCCGGCGCCCGATCCGGGATCGACCCCGCTCGAGCAGGTGATCCAGCAGATCAACCACTACACGAACGTCGTGAACCACAACTACCAGTCGTTCGAGGACAACGACACGACGATCATCAACGACAACGACGAGATCATCGACAACTCGGTGAACCAGAACATCACCGCCTTCGGCGACGTCAACCAGGAGTTCGACAACGACGTCGTGACCGGTGACGGCAACGCCCTCGGGGGCGACGGCTCGGTGGTCAACAGCGGCGACGGCGCCGTGCAGAACACCGGCATCATCGCCGACTCGACGATCGCCACCGGCGACGTCGGCGGGTCGGTCACCGGCGACAACTACGACTCGATCGTCGGCGACGGCAACCAGGTGATCGACGACTCGATCGTCGGGGCCGCGGCCTTCGGCGAGGGCGACGCCACCAACGTGGTCGCCCAGAACGCCAACGTGGGCGACGGCACCCAGGTCGTCGGCGGGTACGGCGAGACCAACGTCAACACCGGCGACGGCGACTTCACCCAGATCGAGAACTCGAACCTGAACGAGTCGGTCGTGGGCGACGGCACGGTCGTGTCCAACGACGTCGACATCGACGCCGACGACGGCGCCGCCGTGGCCTTCGGCGACGGGGCCCAGGCCACCGGGTCGAACCAGGACGTCGACATCGACGGCAACTACGGCACCGTCCAGGTCGCCGGCGACCACTCCAACCAGCTCGGCGTCACCGACAACTCGGTGAACGACAGCTTCAACACCGAGGTCGACGCCTCGACCAACGACAGCTTCAACGACCAGAGCGACGACGACTTCGTCGACGTCGACGTGCCCGCCGAGGCTCCGGCCGACGAGGGCCCGATCGAGGCGGTGTGAGGCGGCGACCGCGTCGCATCCGCTGACGCTCGGCCGACGGGGCCCCGGTACGACCGGGGCCCCGAGTCGCGTGTGCAAGCCCCGGTGCGATCCGCGTTAGCGTTGGCCGGCACAAGGAGTTGCGTAGATGGCGGGGAACCCCAATGCCGGCGAGCGGTCGGCGACCGTGCAGCAGGCTCTGTCCGTTGTCGACCTCGGACACCAGGCCGCGGGCGCCTACTCGCGCCCCGACCTCGCCAAGCGCCTCGACCTGACGCGCAAGCGGCTGTCCGATCCCGCCTTCCACGTCTTCGTGATCGGCGAGTTCAAGCAGGGCAAGTCGTCGCTGGTCAACGCCTTGCTCAACGCACCGATCTGCCCCGTCGACGACGACATCGCGACCTCGGTGCCCACCGCCATCCGCTACGGCGACCCCCCGGCGGCCGCGGTGCTGCTCGACCCCGGCGACGACGGGTCCGACGCTGCGCGCGAGCCCATCCGCGAAGACATCCCGGTCGACCAGGTGGCCCGCCACGTCACCGAGGCGGCCGACGTGACGGGCGACCGCCGCGTCAGCTCGGTCGAGGTGAGCCTGCCGCGCAAGCTGCTCAGCGACGGGCTGGTCATCGTCGACACGCCGGGCGTGGGCGGCCTCGGCTCGGCGCACAGCGCCGCCACGATCGGTGCGCTGCCGATGGCCGACGCGGTCGTGTTCGTGTCCGACGCCAGCCAGGAGCTCACCGGCCCCGAGCTCGAGTTCCTGCAGACCGCCCGGCGCATGTGCCCCAACCTGGTCTGCGTCCAGACCAAGATCGACTTCTACCCGTCGTGGCGCAAGATCCGCGACCTCAACGTCGACCACCTGCGGCGCCACGGGGTGACGGCCGACATCCTGTGCGTGTCGTCGTCGCTGCGGGTCCACGCGCTGCGCACCAACGACCGCGACCTCAACCGCGAGTCCGGCTTCCCCCAGCTCGCCGGCTATCTGCAGAACACCATCGCCGCCAACGCGGAGAAGCTCAGCGTGCGGGCCGCCGCCAACGACGTCGTCGCGGTGGCCACCATGCTCGAGTCGCAGTTCCGCTCCGAGCGGCAGGCCCTCGACAACCCGGAAGAGGCGCAGCAGATCGTCGACAACCTCACCGAGGCCAAGGCCAAGGCCGAGCGGCTGCGCAGCGACGTCTCCAAGTGGCAGCAGACGCTGAGCGACGGGGTCATCGACCTGCAGGCCGACGTCGAGCACGACCTGCGCAGCCGACTGCGCCAGGTCGGCCGCCAAGCTGACGAGGCGCTCGAGGCCAGCGACCCGGCCGAGACGTGGGACGAGTTCCAGGCCTGGCTCTACCGCCGGGTCGCCGAGGACGTGGTCCACAACTACGCCTTCCTGCACACCCGCGCCCAGGAGCTGGCCGCCCGGGTGGCCGAGCACTTCGGCGAGGACGGCGCCGACCTCGCCGTCGAGCTCGACGTCACCAACCCCACCGAGGTGCTCGACCACGTCGACACCGACACCGACCTCGAGCTCAAGAAGATGGGCTTCGGGTCGCAGGGCATGTCGGCGCTGAAGGGCAGCTACGGCGGCCTGCTCATGTTCGGCATGCTCGGCCGCATGGCCGGCCTGGCCATGGCCAACCCGGCCACCATCGTGATCGGCCTGTTCATGGGCCGCTCCGCGCTGCGGGGCGAGAAGGAGCGCCAGCTCACGATGCGGCGCAACCAGGCCCGCCAGGCGCACCGCAAGTACACCGACGAGGTCATGTTCGTCGTCGGCAAGGACTCCCGCGACACGCTCCGCCGCACCCAGCGCCGCCTGCGTGACTTCTTCGCCGCCCGGGCCGAGGAGCTGCACCGCTCGACGACCAGCGCGCTCAACGCCGCCCAGCACGCCGTGAAGTCCGACGCGAGCACGCGGCAGAAGCGCCTGCGCGACGTCGACGCCGAGCTGAAGCGCATCGCCGTGCTGCGCGACAAGGCTTACGCCCTGGCCCCCGACCTCAAGGTGGCCGCGGAGGCGGCGTCGTGACCCGCAACCGCTCGGCCCTGCTCGACAGCGTCCGCAGCCTGCTCGAGCAGGCGACGCGGTCCTACGCCGCGGTGCCCGCGGCGCTCCAGCGCCTGCAGGCCGTGCTCGACCGGCTCGACGAGCCGCTGCGCGTGGCGATCGCCGGCAAGGTCAAGGCCGGCAAGTCGACGCTGCTCAACGCCCTCGTCGGCGAGGAGCTGGCGCCCACCGACGCCGGGGAGTGCACCCGCATCGTCACCTGGTACCGCGACGGCATCACCTACCGCGCCACGCTCGAGCCCACGCAAGGCGAGGCCCGCCAGGTGCCGTTCACCCGCGACGGCGGCGCCATCAACATCGACCTCGGCGGCACCGCCCCCGACGACGTCAGCCGGCTGGTGATCGAGTGGCCGTCGTCGTCGCTGCGGCAGTTGACCCTCATCGACACGCCCGGCATCGCCTCGCTGTCGACCAACGTGTCGGCGCGCACGACCGCGTTCCTGACCCCCGGCGAAGACCAGGTCACGCCCGCCGACGCGGTGCTGTACCTGATGCGCCACCTGCACTCGTCCGACATCAACTTCCTCGAGGCGTTCCACGACGAGGAGTTCTCGCAGGCCACGCCGGTCAACGCCATCGCGGTGCTGTCGCGGGCCGACGAGGTGGGCGTCGGGCGCATCGACTCGATGGCCTCGGCGCAGCGCATCGCGGCCCGCTACCGCCGCGACCCCAAGGTCAGGAAGCTGGCGCAGACCGTCGTGCCGGTCGCCGGCCTGCTGGCCCAGTCGGGGGCCACCTTGCGGGAGGCCGAGTTCAAGGCGCTCGACACGCTCGCCGGCGCGCCGCGCGACGACACCGAGGCGCTGTTCCTCTCGACCGACCGGTTCGTCCAGTCCGAGACCACGATCCCGCTCACGTCGCTCGAGCGCGAGCACCTGCTCGACCGCTTCGGGCTGTTCGGCGTGCGCCTCGCCGTCGCGCTCATCCGCCAGGGCGTGGCCACCACCGCCACCGCCCTGTCCACCGAGCTGGTGCGGCGCAGCGGGCTGATCGAGCTGCGCGACGTGCTGCTCAGCCAGTTCGCCGAGCGGCGCGACGTGCTCAAGGCCCGCTCGGCCCTGCTGGCGCTCGAGTCGGTGCTGCACGAGCACCCGACGCCCGACGGCGACGTGCTGTCGTCCGAGCTCGAGCGCATCACCTCGGCCGCCCACGAGTTCGCCGAGATCCGCCTGCTCAACGCGCTGCGGGCCGGCGGCATCAAGATCAAGCCGGCCGAGGCCGGCGAGATGGAGCGGCTGCTGGGAGCCGAGGGCGGCGCGGTGCACATCCGGCTGGGCCTGCCCGCCGAGGCCGACGTGTCCGAGGTGCGGCGGGCGCTCGGCAACGCCATCGGGCGCTGGCAGCGCCGGGCCGAGAGCCCGATGTCGTCGCGCGACGTGGCCGACGCCGCCCGCGTGGTGATCCGGTCGTGCGAGGGCCTGCTCGTCTCGCTGGGATGAGCGCCCGGCCGCCATGTCACGGCTTCCCGGGGAGGAGTCGAGCCACACGATGACCAGCGTCCAGGACGACGGCGGCACCACCGCCTCGCCGCCGGTGGCGGCAGGCGACCCCGGCGACGCCGGCGAGCGGGACGAGGCCCACGAGCCCGGGGCGTCGACGGTCCCCGACGCGGCCAGCGACGCTGGGGCGCCGGTCGAGCTCGCCGCCGCCACCGACCCGGGCCCGGGGGCGGACCCGGAACCCGGGGCGCGGGTCGAGCTCGCCGCCGCCACCGACCCGGGCACGGGGGCGGAACCGGAACCCGGGGCGGGGATCGAGCTCGCCGCTGCGACCGACCCGGTGGCGCCGGCCGGCTCCGGCACCTCTGACGGCGACGACGGCGACGACGGGGACGACGACGCGGCGGCGGCGGCGCGCCGCTACACGCCGCCCCCGTCGCCGGCCTACGCCGAGCAGCCGACCCCCGTCATCCGCTACACGCGACCCGACCCCGAGGTGCCGACCGGCAGTGCCGCGGACGAGGCCACCGGCGAGCGGGTCGGGGGCAGGTCGAGCGCGGCCGACCGCTCCGTGCGTCGGGGACGCCAGCTGCTGACCGCCGGCTCGCTGCTCCTCGGTGCGGCGGGCGGCACCGCGGCCGCGGTCGTGGTCACCGGGGGCGGCGGCGCCAGCTACGCCTTCGGCGAGATCGCCGCCGTGCGGGGCGAGCCGGTCGTCGTGGTGGGCGAGTCCACCGGCGACACCCGACCGCTCGAGGTCGGCGAGACCGTCGAGGCGGGGTGGCTCGTGCAGCTCCCCGACGATGCCGCGGTCACGGTCGAGCTCGACGGCGGCGGCATCGCCCGCTTCGACAGCGGCGCCCGGTTCACCGTCGTCGACCGGGGGGCCGGCGCCCCGACCGGCCGGCAGCCGGACCGGTCGATCGAGGTCACCGACGGCCGGGCGTGGATCAATCCCGGCGGTTCCGGGTCGGGCGCCGTCGAGGTCCGGCTGCCCGCCGGGGCGGCCGGCAGCGACGGCAACCCCGTCGCCATCGACTGCACGGCGGCGTGCACGGTCGAGGCGCCCGCCGGTGGCGTGACGGTCACCACCGGGACCGGCGGCGAGGCGCACGCCGCCACCCCGGTCGCCGACGAGGTGGTGACGCTCGACCGCGCCGGCGGCGCCGGCGTGCAGTTCGCCAGCGAGCCGTCGGCGTGGGCCCAGCAGAACCTGGCCGCGGACGCCGACGCCGGGCTGCCCGAGCCGCAGCCCGACGACCGGCCCGGCATCCGCGCCACGGCGGTCCTCGACGGCGACCTGGCCGTGTCGATCGAGGTGGTGGGCGCCCCGTCGGGCGACGCCATCCCCCAAGCGCTGCGCTACCAGGCCGGCGAGACCTACGCCCTCGACCTCGCGGCCGACGGCAGCGCCTGCACGTCGACCAGCTGCCGGGTGCCGATCACCGCCGCCGACGGTGCCGCCGGCAGCGCCCAGGTGGCCGACGGGTCGGTGGCGCTGACGCTCAGCCAGCCCATCGACTGCTACGACGAGACCTACACGTCCGTGGTCGTCCCCGGCATCGGCACCACCACGGTGGCCGCCACGCTCGAGGTCACGGGCGTCGCGCACGACGGCGACCGCTGGCTGGTCGACGCCGTCGACGGCAGCGGCACGGTGGCGGCCACGCTGTCGACCGCGTGCAACGCCGGCGACACCCTGGGCACCTCGACCTCCGAGGTGGCGATCACGGGGCGGTGACGGCTGCCGCCGGGCCGGGCGCCGGGGCCGCCGGCTCGGCGTCGGGCGGCGCCGGGTCGCCGCCCTCGGCGGCCACCGCGGCCACCAGCTCGGGGCCCAGCCACGCGGCGACGTCGACCGCCGACTCGGGGCTGAAGTGCACGCCGTCGGGGCGCAGCGCCGGGTCCATCTCGCCGCCGGGCAGCCGCTGCAGGTAGCCGGCGAGGTCGACGATCGCGACCCCCTCGCGCTCGCTCGCCACCTGCACGATGATCTCGTTGAGGCGGTCCATGCGGGCCGGGTCGGACTCCGGGTACGGCGGGTCGGGCGGGGGCTCCTCGTTGCGGCCCACCTCGATGTGCGGGGCCAGCACCCACACCACCACGAGGTCCTGCTCGAGCAGCAGGTCGGTGGCGGTCGAGATCTCGCCGTACAGGTACTCGTCGAGCACCGGGTCGCCCGGGGCCCGCCAGGTGTCGTCGCCGTCGAGCCGCCGGTCGGCGACGTCCCACGCGCCGGTCTGGACGACGGCGAACTCGAGCCGGCCGTACCTCTCGCGCAGCGCAGGCACCTCGCCGGCGATGATCTCGGGCCAGTCGTCGCACCCCGGGGGTGCTTCCTCCACCCGGCCGCGGGCCCGCCGCTCGCCGCCCCGGCCGATGCCGCACCCGAGCATGTCGCCGATGCGGCCGGCGAGCCACAGGTCCTCGGTCGACCGGCCCCACTCGCTCAAGCCCAGGCCGGTGCGCAGCATTGTCGAGTCGCCGAACGCCACCCCGAGGCGGGTGCGGGCGGGGATGTTGGCCGGGTCGGTGAACTTGACGCCCTCGAGGTAGGCCTCGAACCGCTCGTCCCACACGACGGCCGGCGCCGGCATCGCCACCGCCGCCAGCGCCACCACCCCGACCGCCGCGCCAGCCGCAGCCGGCATCGGGACCCGCGGCAGCGACCACCCCGACCGCACGGGCCGTTCGAGCAGGCGGTACGACGCCACCGCCACCACCAGCGTGATCGCCGCCCGCAGCACGAACAGCGGCGCCCGGTCGAGGCCGGTGCGGTCGCCGTCGACCACCAGGAAGATCGGCCAGTGCACCAGGTAGACGCCGTAGGACACCACGCCCAGTCGCCGCAGCGGTCCGGTGGCCAGCACGCGCCGGGCCGGGCCGGGCACGGTGGCCGCCAGCACCAGCGCCGCCGACACCGTGGCGAAGGCGAGCAGGCCGCCGCGCGCCACCGACGGGGTGCCGTGCTCGACGTTCCACCAGGCCCACAGGGCGGCGACCAGCGCGGCGACCCCGGCGACGGCGGCCAGCCGGCGGATCAGCGCGCCGCGGGTCAGGCCGTGCGCCACCGCCACTGCCAGCAGCGACCCCACCAGGATCTCGCCCATGCGGGTGTAGGTGGCGTAGTAGACGGTCGACGACCCGTCGACGCCCAGCGCCACCGTGGCAGCCGCCGACACGCCGAGCAGCCCGCCGAGGACCGCGACGTAGGCGCGCACCGATCCCCGGGCGACGGCGAGCACACCGGCAGTCAGCAGCGGGAAGACCCAGTAGAACTGCTCCTCGATCGCCAGCGACCAGAAGTGCAGCACGGGCGACGGCGAGGCGAACAGGTCGCCGTAGGACTGCCCGTCGGCGATGAACCGCCAGTTGGCGACCTGGAGCGCCGACGCCAGCAGGTCGCCGCCGGCCGACCCGGTGCGCCACTCGCCGAACACGTGGGCGCCGGCGGCGACCGCGGCCAGCGTGAGCGCCGAGGCGGGCAGCAGGCGGCGCAGGCGCCGCGCCCAGAAGGCGCGGAGGGCGATGCGCCCGGTCTCGGCCCGCTCGCCGAGCAGCAGCGTGGTGATGAGGAAGCCCGAGAGGGTGAAGAAGGTCGAGACGCCCAGGTAGCCGCCCCGGGCCCATGGGAAGCCGCCGTGGAACAGCAGCACCGCCCCCACCGCCAGGCCCCGGATTCCGTCGAGCGCCGGGTTGTAGACCAGCCCCCGGTGGGGGCCGGCGGGCGCCTCGAGGCGGTCGCGGGGCGCGGGCGTGCTGTCGATCGCGGTGGTCGCGTGGTCCACGCCCGATCCCTCCCCAGCGGCATGACCCGACCCGTCGCCCACCACCCGGCACGACGGCGGGCGCGACCGTAGCTGATCGCGCCCGCCCGGCGGGCCGGTCGCCGGCGACGATCGTCAGACGGACAGCAGGATGGCGTCGCCCTGGCCGCCACCGCCGCACAGCGCGGCCGCCCCGAGGCCGCCGCCCCGCCGCTTGAGCTCGTGCATCAGCGTGAGCGCGAGCCGGGTGCCCGACATGCCGATCGGGTGGCCCAGGGCGATGGCGCCGCCGTTGACGTTGACGACCTCGTCGGTGATGCCCAGGTCGGTCATCGACGCGAGCCCCACCGCCGCGAACGCCTCGTTCAGCTCGAACAGGTCGATGTCGGCGACCGACCTGCCGGCGCCCTCGACCGCGACGTTGATGGCGCGCGACGGCTGGGTGAGCAGCGACGGGTCGGGGCCGGCCACCTGGCCGTAGCCGACGATCTCGCCGAGCGGCTCGGCCCCGAGGCGCTCGGCCGCCGCCCTGGACACCACCACCACGGCGGCGGCGCCGTCGGAGATCTGCGACGCGTTGCCGGCCGTGATGTTGCCCGCCTTGTCGAAGGCGGGCCGGAGACCGGCGAGCGACTCGGCGGTGGTACCGGGGCGGACGCCCTCGTCGGTGTCGACGACGACCGGGTCGCCCTTGCGCTGGGGCACCTCGACCGGGACGATCTCGTCGGCGAAGCGGCCCTCCTTGATGGCGGCCGCGGCCCGCTCGTGCGACTTGGCCGCCAGGTCGTCCTGCGGGGCGCGCTCGAGGCCGGCGGACGCCGCGTACCGCTCGGTGCCGGCGCCCATCGCCACCTGGTCGAACGCGCAGAACAGGCCGTCGTACATCATCGAGTCGACCACGGACTTGTCGCCCAGCCGGTAGCCCTCGCGGGCGCCGGGCAGCAGGTAGGGCGCCTTGGTCATCGACTCCATGCCGCCCGCGACCACGATTTCGGCCGCGCCCGACTGGATGAGCAGGTCGGCGAGGAAGATGGCGTTGAGGCCCGAGAGGCACACCTTGTTGACGGTGGTGGCCGGCACGGTCAGGGGGACGCCGGCGTTGGCGGCGGCCTGCCGGGCCGCGATCTGACCCGCGCCGGCCTGCAGCACCTGGCCCATGAACACGTAGTCGACCTGGTCGGGCGCGACCCCGGACCGCTCGAGCGCCGCCTTGATGGCGAAGCCACCCAGGTCGGTGGCGGCGAAGCCACCCAGCGAGCCGGACAGCTTGCCGATCGGGGTGCGGGCCCCCGCCAGGATCACGGAACCAGCCATCGTGGCGTCCCCCATGTGAGACGGATCAGGTCGCCACCGAGACTACCGACCGGTCACCTGGCGGCCCCAAACGTCGCCGGGCGGCCGCGCCGCCGCAGGGCGCGGCCACCGCGGTCAGCCGGCGGCCGGCACCAGCGCCTCGGCCTCGTCGCCGGTGCCCGGTTCCTCGGTGTCGTCGCCGGCCGGTGCCGCCGGCAGCGGGCGGGCCAGGCGGCGCAGCGCCACGATGGCGACGAGGTACACCACGACCGACAGGGTGAGCACCAGGTTGAAGCCGAAGATCATGGCGAAGACCGTGGTCAGCACCGAGCCGATCACCGAGGCGAAGCCGTTGACCGCCCACCCCCAGGCCACGTACTGCTCGCCGTGGCCGGTCAGCGCAGCCACCGCGCCGAGGCCCAGCGGCATGAACATGCCGAGGAACGTCCCCAGCGGGGCCAGCACGACGAACGCCACGACCACCCGCAGCCCGAGCGGGGTGGTGAGCAGCGCGTCGGTGAGCATCGGCAACAGGAACAGGTAGGCGAGGCCGAGCAGCACCACCGCCGGCGCCAGCGCCCGGGTGGCCTGGTCGATGCGGCCCTTGAACCGGCCGCTCATCAGCGCCCCGATGCCGGTGAAGACGAGCAGCGAGGCGAGCGTGACGGTGAGCGAGTAGGTGGGGTAGCCGAGGAACAGGATCAGCCGCTGGATCAGCGTGATCTCGAAGAACATGAAGCCCAGGCCCAGGGCCGTGAAGTAGATCGCCGACGTGCCCTTGCGGGGCAGCTCGCGCCAGACCTTGCGCATGGTGACGAAGGGCAGCAGCAGGAACACCGCCGCCATCACGGTGGCGATGGCCAGCAGCAGCAGGATCACCCGCTCGCCGATCGAGTCCTCGGGGTCGAACCGGTCGATGGGGTCGCCGAAGTCGGCGATGACGTCGCCGAAACGGGCGAAGTGCCAGAAGAACGGGCCGTCGTCGCTGATGGCGCTGACGTCGAACGGGTGGTCGTCGAGGTACGCGCCGAGCTCGCCGTCGGGCACCGTCAGCACCTCGCTGACCGGGTTGTCGCCCGGTTGCCCGGGGGCGTACTGCAGCTCGCTGCCGGCGACCTCGGCGTCCTGGGCGGCGAAGCGGGCGATCTCGTCGTCGG
Source organism: Acidimicrobiales bacterium (assembly GCA_035708905.1). Classification (GTDB taxonomy): domain Bacteria; phylum Actinomycetota; class Acidimicrobiia; order Acidimicrobiales; family VFJN01; genus ZC4RG19. The sequence continues at coordinate 11,342 of DASTFE010000338.1, forward strand.
TGAACGGGGTCTTCTTCACCAGGATGGTCGAGAGGCGGGCCGAGGCCTCGAGCCCGAAGGTCGAGACCAGCACGTGGTTCTCGGGGTCGTCGACCCCGGCGTTCTCGAGCGCCTGGCGCACCGTGGCCACGTAGCGGGTGGTGCGGTTGGACTTGACCTCGTAGTTGGCCTCGCCGAACTGGGCGGCGACGATGCCGTCGTCGGTGAGGTGGTCGAGGGACTCCTCGATGGTCTCGGACGTGTAGAGGTAGCTCTCGGACAGCACGAACGCGCCGGCGGTGGCGGCGTTGGAGGCCGAGTAGCTGTCGGGCGCCGGGTACCAGATCAGGTCGTACTCGTCGCCGCTGCGGGCCAGGAACGACCGGCCGTCGCCGTTGACGTAGTTCACCTCGGGCTGGTCGGCCAGGTGGCCGCCGTAGTCGGCCAGGTCGTCGGTGACGAGGTCGTGGGTGACGGGGTTCAGCTCGATCGCGTCGATCTGCGCGGCCTCGTAGTACAGCGAGGCCAGGATCTCGTGGCCGCCGGCGGCGCCGATGATCATGACCTTGTCGGGCGCGTCGCCCAGCAGGTCGAACGGGAAGGACCGGGCGTCGTCGTCGAAGTCGAACCGCGTCAGGCTGGCCCGGTCGCCGTCCCACTCCTTGATGACCGAGCCGAGCATGCCGTCGTGGTGCAGCAGGTAGGTGTCGCCCAGGTCGGCCACGTCGACGCGGAAGATCGGGCTCCAGCGGGAGATGATGCTGTTGCCGATGTCGCTCTTGTCGTCGTCGTTGCGCACGTCGGGCAGCAGCCCCGACGACACGGTCACCAGCGCGAGGGCGGCGGTCAGGGCGATGGCGACCGGGCCGACCACGCGGGCCCGCTCGGCGAACGCCACCCGCACGGAAACAGCGGCGAGCACGGCGCCGGCCAGCATGATGGTGCGGGGCGGGCCGATGCTGCCCAGCAGGAACACGACCACGGCGCACGCCAGGCCGGCGCCGACGAGGTCGGCGAAGTACAGCTTGTTGATGCCGTCGGTGCGCCGGGCGAACAGCGTCGAGATCATCACGCCCACGGGCACGAACGAGGCGAACAGCGCCACGCACAGGATCACGAGCTTGACCAGGTTCTCGAACGAGTCGCGGCTGCCGTAGTCCCAGATGGCGAGCGACGCCACCGGCAGGCGGGCCACGACCAGGTAGCCGGCGATGATGCTGAGCGCGCCCAGCAGCGAGCCCACCATCACGACCGCGTCGGTGCTGGCCCGGCGCAGCCGCTTGGACAGCGACACCACGACGCTGCCGGTGCCGATGCCCAGCAGCGCGAGCCCGATGACCAGGTACGTGTAGTAGTAGAAGAGCTTGAACGAGACGATGCGCGTGTAGCTGATCTCGAGCAGCAGCGAGGCGAAGCAGATCAGGAAGATCTCGAGGTGGTACCCGCGCCCCGAGTCGGGGGGCGGGGTCTCGCTGGCGCCGGCGTCGTCGCCGTTGGCCCGCACGGCGACGCCGGCGGTCGGCTCGCCGCCGTCGACAGCACCGTCACCGGCCTCGGCGCCCCCGCCGTTCCGGTCGGACGTGTCGCTCGCCATCAGTTCTCATCCCCCGTGTGCCGTGCGGGTCTCGGACCGCTGGGAGGCATGCGCTCCCGACCAGCCGCCACCCTCTCTGATGTCTGCGCTGCTCGTCATGTGCCAGGGAGATAGCCACGACCCGGGCCCCAGCCCCGCGGGAGCATAGCGACCGGCCCCACACCGCGCGCAAGGAGCGCCGTCACCCAGCGTGGTCGCCGCTCGGTGGCCGGCGCTCTTGGGCCGGTCGGTGACCGACGGGTAGGTTGCCGTCCCATGCAGGAGATCCTCGAGGCCATCGAGGGGGGCGCCTCGGGCGACGAGATCGCCGCGCTCCCCATCCCCGAGAGCTACCGGGCGGCCCACGTGCTGCGGGCCGAGCAGGAGATGTGGGACGGGTTCCCCTCCGAGGAGAAGGACCCGCGCAAGTCGCTGCACATCGGCGAGGTGCCCACCCCCGAGCTCGCGCCCGACGAGGTCTACCTCGCGGTGATGGCCAGCTCGATCAACTTCAACACCGTGTGGACGTCGATCTTCGAGCCGCTGCCCACCTTCGCCTTCCTCGACCGGCTGGGCCGCGAGTCGGTGTGGGGTGCCCGCCACGCCCGCGACTTCCACGTGGTCGGCTCGGACGCGTCGGCCGTGGTGCTGCGCGTCGGCTCGGCGGTCCGCAACTGGAAGCCGGGCGACCGGGTGGTGGTGCACTGCAACTACGTCGACGACCAGGACCCGTCGGCCCACGACGACTCGATGCTGGCCGCCAACCAGCGCATCTGGGGCTTCGAGTCCAACTACGGCGGGCTCGCCGACCTGTAGGTCGTCAAGGCCAACCAGCTCATGCCCAAGCCCGCCCACCTCACGTGGGAGGAGGCCGCGGTCAACGGGCTGTGCGCCTCGACCAGCTACCGCATGCTGGTCGGCCGCCACGCCGCCCGCATGAAGCAGGGCGACAACGTCTTCATCTGGGGGGCCACCGGCGGCATCGGCGCCTACGCCACCCAGCTCGTGCTCAACGGCGGCGGCACGCCGATCGGCGTGGTGTCGAGCGCCGACCGGGCCCGGCTGCTGAACGCCATGGGCTGCGACCACGTCGTCGACCGCAAGGCCGAGGGCTACCGCTTCTGGAAGGACGAGCAGACCCAGGACGAGTCCGAGTGGCGCCGGCTGGGCAAGAAGGTGCGCTCGCTCGTCGGCGACGACCCCGACATCGTGTTCGAGCACCCTGGCCGCCAGACCATGGGCGCCTCGGTGTTCATCGCCAAGCGGGGCGGCACCATCGTCACCTGCGCCGCCACCAGCGGCTTCATGATCGAGTACGACAACCGCCACCTGTGGATGAAGCTCAAGCGCATCGTCTCCAGCCACTTCGCCAACTACCAGGAGGCGTGGGACATGAACCGGCTCATCGACCGGGGCGCGATCCAGCCGGTGATGTCGGCCGTCTACCCCCTCGAGCAGGTGGGCGAGGCCGCCCGGGCGGTGCACCGCAACGAGGCCGAGGGCAAGCTCGCCGTGCTGTGCCTGGCTCCCGAGGCCGGTGCCGGCGTCTCCGACCCCGAGCGGCGCGCCGCCGTCGGCGAGGACCGCATCACGCTGTTCCAGCGTCACGCCGCCGGCGAGCTGTGACCGCGGCCACGATCTCGCGGTCGGCGCAGGCGGCGGCGAAGGCGAGAAGTTCCAGCCGCCCGAGAACGTGCGGAAGAACGACGGCCCCGACACCATCTTCATCCGGCGGCCGTCACCCCCGGTCGGGCCGCACCAGCGCGCCGCCGGCCGCCGCCGAGGCGTAGACGGCGTCGACCACCCGGTGGGCCGGCAGCGCCTCGGCCAGCGCCGGACGGGCCGCGGTGCCGTCGCGCACCGCGGCGAGGAAGGCGGTCGCCGCGTTGGTGGGCGCGGTGTCGCCCGCCTCGGCCACGGCCACCGCCAGGTCGTCGCCCGCCAGCACCCGCTCGGCCTCGCCGGTGAACTGCCAGCGCACCGGGCCGGCGAAGTCGCCCTCGAGCGCGACGTACAGCCGCTCGCAGAAGACCTCGAGCCGGCGCAGGCTCGGCCGCTCGAGCACGTCGTGCCACACCGACGTCAAGGTGGCCGAGACGCCCGACGCGAAGTCGAGGCGCGCCACGGTGACGTCGTCGATGCGCGGGTGGCCGTGCACCTCGCGGGCCGTGGCGCTGACCGCGGCCACGGGCCCGAGCAGCCACCGGAGGATGTCGACGTCGTGGATCGAGTGCTCGAGCAACGTGCCGCGGCCGGCCCGGGCGGCGTCGGTGCGCCAGGTCGACCCGTACACGCCCTGGTCGGGGATGTACTGGTCGTCGCGGAACACGACCGCCAGCACCCGCCCCGCCCGCGGGTCGTGCACCAGGTGCCGCACCCAGCGGAACGAGGGCAGGAAGCGCAGCACCAGGCCGACCTGGTTGACGACGCCCGCCGCCTCGACGGCGGCCACCATGCGCTCGGCCGCGGCCGCGTCGACGGCCAGCGGCTTCTCGCAGAAGACGGCGACGCCCGCCGCCGCGGCGCGCTCGACCAGCCGGGGGTGCTCGGACGTCCAGGTGGCCACGTAGACGGCGTCGACCAGCCCCAGCAGCTCGTCCTCGCCCACGGCGACGGCCGCCTGGGCGTCGGCGAAGGCTGCCGCCCGGGACGCGTCGGGGTCGTGCACGGCCACGACGTCGTGGTCGACGCCGCTCGTCGCCAGGGCCGCCAGGTGGAACCGGCTGATGAACCCCGCGCCCAGGAACCCGACGCGGACGGTCATGACTTGGGTCTCCTCACGGGCCTGCACGCTAGGTTCGACGGCGTGCTGCTGACCGAGATCGACCACGTCGCCATCGCTGTCAACGACCTCGAGGCGGCCATCGGCTACTACCGCGACACGTTCGGTGCCGAGGTCGACCATCGCGAGGTGGTCGAGTCCGACGGCGTCGAGGAGGCCCTGCTCAAGGTGGCCGAGAGCTACGTGCAGCTGCTCACGCCCACCCGCGACGACTCGCCGGTCGCCAAGTACCTGGCCCGCAAGGGCGAGGGCCTGCACCACATCGGCTACCGGGTCGACGACTGCGCGGCCGCGCTCGAGGCGGTGAAGGCCTCGGGCGGTCGGGTCATCGACGAGGTGCCCCGCCCCGGCAGCCGCGGCACCACCGTGGCGTTCGTCCACCCCAAGACGGCGTTCGGCACCCTCATCGAGCTGGTCCAGGAGTAGCGCCGCCCGGCGGGCACTGAGGCCCCGCCCCCGGGGGTACGGCTGGGACCATGACCGACCACGACCGGCCCGAACGATGACCGTCGTCCTCGCCATCCGGTGCGCCGACGGGCTGGTGATGGGGGCGGACACCCAGATCACGGACAGCGACCGGGGCATGAGCTACCCGGCCCGCAAGCTCCACCTGCTCGGCGACCACGCCGCCTGGGGCGGCAGCGGGGCGCGGGCCGTGCTCGGCGACCTCGCCGGCGACTTCGACGACGCCGCCGGCACCGTCATCGAGGCCCCCGACATCAGCCGGGCCCTGCAGGACCGCGTGCTGCCCGTGCTGCGGCGCCACTACGAGAACTACATCGAGCACGTCCCCGGCGAGCCCGACAGCAAGGGCACGCCCTCGACCTACGTGCTCGCGGCCGGCTACTCGGGCGACGACCCGTGGATCGTCGAGATCGACCCGCACGGCATGGTCGGGCGCTACGAGGACATCGGCTTCCACGCGGTCGGCAGCGGCGCGCCCATGGCCCAGCAGGCCGGCGCCCTGCTCGCCCACTTCCGCATGGTCGAGCGCTCGATCGACTACGGGGTCGTGGTGGCTCAGCGGGTGCTGGACGCTCTGAGCTACACCTCTCCCAGCGTGGGTGGCCCCTTCGACGTGGTGCGCATCACCACCGAGGGGGCGCGCCGCCTCGACGACGACGAGATCGAGGAGGCCCGCGAGCACGTGCGCCGCTGGACCGACCTCGAGCAGAAGATGCTCGACGGCCTGTTCGACTGACGGCGTCCGCCCGGCGCGACGGTGTGCCCCCACCGGCCGGCTCGGGGCGCGCCGGTGGCCGGGTCGCCGTCGACCCGGCCACCGTGCACCCGCTCGACCGCCTGGGTCAGCCGGCGGGCGGCAGCATGACGGCGTCGATGAGGTGCACCGTGGCGTTGGCCGTCTGGATGTCGGGCACGAGCACCTCGGCCTGGCCGCCGACCGTGACCGTGCCGCCCGAGGACGAGATCGGCAGGACGGCACCGCTGAACGTCGTCACCTCGGTCAGGCCGGCCAGGGCGGCGGCGTCGAGCCGCTCGCCGGGCACGACGTGGAACCCGAGCACCGAGGTGAGCAGGCCGGTGGGGTCGGCGAGGGCGGCGTCGAGGGTCGCCGGGTCGAGCGCGGCGAAGGCGCAGTCGGTGGGCGCGAACACCGTGAGGGCCGGCGCCGAGTTGAGCGTGTCGACAAGCCCGGCCTCGTCCACGGCGGTCACGAGGGTGGTCAGCACCGGGTTGCTGGACGCGGCGGTGGCCACCGGGTCGTCGGTCATGCCGGCGAGGGTGCCCTCGTCGGGGCCGCTCTCGACGGCCTCGACCAGGCCGTCGGCATCGCAGATCGTGGCCGGGTCGGCGGCCGCGGCGTCGTCGCCGTCGCCCGCGCCGCCGGACATGGTGTCGTCGCTCTCCTGCCCGGAGGCCTCGTCGCCGGTGGTGCCGGCGCCGGCCCCGTCGCCGCCGCCGTCGGAGCACGCCGCCGCGGCGAACGCGAGGGCGAGGGCCAGCGCGGCGACGCGCAGCTTCCTGGTCGTGGTCATGGTCGGGGTTCCCTTCGGGTGGGGGTGGGATCCGATGGGCGGGTCACGCCGGTGCCTCGCCGTCGGCGACGTCGACGACCAGCGACATCCAGCCGCTGGCGCCGTCGGGCACGACGTCGGCCCGCTCCTCGGTCTGGGTCTCGCCGGTGCCGTCGACGGCCCGCACGGTCAGGTCGTGCCGGCCCGGCGTGGCGTCCCAGTCGAAGCGCCACTGGCGCCACGACTCGGTGCTGAGCTCGCCCGCCAGCTCGGCGGGCTGGAAGTCACCGCCGTCGATGCGGATCTCGACGGCCTCGATGCCCCGGGTCTGGGCCCAGGCGACGCCGCCGACCACGACCCGCCCGGCGCGGACCCGCTCGAGGCTGCGCGGCGTGTCGATGCGGGCCATGGTCTTGATCGGCGCCCGGCTGGCGTAGCCGCGCGGCACCCAGTACTGGTCGAAGGCGTCGAAGGTGGTGACCTCGAGCCCGGTCAGCCACTTCGTCGAGCCCGCGTAGCCGTAGATCCCGGGAGTGACCAGCCGGGCGGGGAACCCGTGGCGCAGCGGCAGGGGCTCGCCGTTCATGCCGATGGCCACCAGGCACGGCCGGTCGTAGGCGGCGGCCAGGGGGAAGCCGCAGGTGTAGCCGTCGGCCGAGCGGCCGACGAGCTGGTCGGCCCCGGGGCGGGGGCGGGCCCGGTCGAGCAGGTCACGGGCGAGCACCCCCAGCCACCGGGCGTGACCGACGAGGTCGCCGCCCACGGGGTTCGACACGCAGGTCATGGTGATGTCGGCCTCGACCACGTCGAGAGCGCGCAGCTCGGCGAAGTCGATCTCGTAGGGCTCGTCGACGAGGCCGCTCACCGACAGCGTCCAGTCCTCGGCCCGGACCTGCGGCACCACCAGAGCGGTGTCGATCCGGTAGAAGTCGCGGTTGGGCGTGACGAACGGCGCGATGCCGTCCACGCCCGCCTCGACGCCGGGCGGCATCGGCGGCAGCGGGCGCGCCGGGCGCGGCAGGGTGACGCGGGACCGTGACTCGGCGGCGCTGAAGCGTCCCCGCAGCGCCCGGCCGCCGGCCGCTGCGACGGCTGCGGTGACCGCGACGGCCCCGGTCAGCCCGAGGAACGCCCGGCGCGAGCCCACGCCGCCGCGGGTGAGCGGGCTCGGGGGCGGTGCCACCGGGACCCCGGGT
>DASTFE010000339.1:0-23645 GCA_035708905.1 Acidimicrobiales bacterium
CGGCGGTCCCGCTCGCCCCGTGGTCGCCGGGCCCGGCCGCCCGGGAGATGGGCCGGCTCGGCGTCGGCCCGGCCGTTGCCTGCCAGCGCGGCGGACCTCCCCCGGCCGATGCCCCCGGACGCCCGGGACCTCGCCCGCCCGTCGCCTGCCGACGCGGCGGACCCCGCCCGGCCGTCGCCGGCGGGCGCGGCGTCACGCCGGCCGTTGCCTTCGGAGGCCAGGTCGCGGCGGCCATTGCCCTCGGAGGCAGCGGGGCCGTCGCGGTCGTCCGCTGTCCCGGTCATCGGTGCGGTACCGGGGTCGCAGGCGACCGCTCGGCGGACGGCTCGGCCGCGGGGTCGGTCCGGGACGCGGCGTCGGTCGGGGACGCGGCCCCCTCGGTGGCCGGCGTGGCCCCGGCGCCCGCTGCGGCAGCGGCGTCGCGGCCGTCGGCGTCCCGGCCGCCGCCCACGACCGCCTCCACCGCCGGCGCCGCCCGGCCGACCTTCCGGCGCAGCCGCCGCGAGCGCCGCAGCCGCCGCGACCGGCGCGATCGGCGGGACGGCTCGGCGGGCGCCGGGGCGCCGTCGGAGAACCGCATGCGCACGGCCACCACGGCGACGACCAGCCACAACGCCGCCTGCGCCGCCACCAGGGCCCTGGCCTCCACGGGTGTCCCGGTGGCAGGCTCGGCCGCTGCTCCCCCGGCACCGGGCTCGGCGGCGGTGTTCCGGTACACCACCAGCGTCGACTCGACCCGGACCCGCTGCAGGTCGAGCTGCTCGGCCAGCGCGTCGACCAGGTCGTCGGTCGCCGTCCCGCCCGCGGCGCCGGCCGGCGCCGGCTCGGCCGACGGGGCGAGCCGCAGCGGCACCGCCACGTACCGCACGCCCAGCGGCGCCAGCGCCTGTCCCAGCCTCGACGTGGCGCGCGCCCGCGCCTCCTCGATCGCCCGCACGAGATCGTCGGAGGCGCCGCGGGCCGTCGTCGGCCACAGGTCGGCGACGCCGGGCACGGCGGCGCCGGTGGATGCGGTGTAGGCCAGCCCGCCGCCGAGACGCCAGCCGTCGCCCCCCGGCACCAGCCCGGGCTCGCCGATCCACACCACCCGCGCCGGCGCGGCCCGCACCTCGTCGTCGACGAAGCCGAGCAGCCCGGCGAAGTCGTCGCGGGGCATGCCCCACCAGCCGTCCAGCGCGGCGACGACGAGCGACGACGTCGAGGCGGCGAGCGCCAGGACCGCGAGCGCCGCGGCGATGCGGCGGGCCCCGAAGCGCCACGACCGGGCCACCACGTCGTGCCGCACCGCCGCCACGCCCAGCCCCACGGCCAGCGCCACGCCCGCGGCGCCGGGGGCGAGCAGCACCCCCGGGTCCGGGAGGTCGGCGGTCACCCATCCCCGCTCGCTCGCCCACGCCAGCCCCCAGCAGCCCACGGCCACCGCCCAGCCCCGCACCGCCCAGCCGAGGCGCCAGCGCCGCCCCACGAGCAGCGGCAGCGCCGCGGCCCCGAGCAGCGCGAAGGGAACCCCGCCGAGTGCGGCCGGCCCGGTCCCGAACGCCAGCAGGTCGGGCACCCCGAGCCCCCGAGGGCCGCCGCCGGCGCCGCGCCACCCCGCGACGCCCCCCGGCGAGATGATCACGTCGCGGGCGGCCGGCAGGTGGAGCAGCACCGCCAGGGCGGCGCCGCCCGCCGCGGCGACCAGCATCCGGCCCACACCCCGCCGCTCGCCGGCCAGCAGCGACCCGGCGGCCAGCGCAGCGCCCACCAGCACGAGCACTGCGGGCGCCTGGGGCACGACCAGGCCCGCGAGGCCGGTGATCGCGCCGGTGGCCACCACGTGCGCCCACAGCCGGTGCAGCACCACCGGCTCGCCCGCCGCCGCACCGGGCGGCCCCGCCTCGTCGCCCGCCCCGGCCGCCGCACCGGGCGGCCCCGCCTCGTCGCCCGCCGCGGCCGCCTCACCGGGCGGCACCACCGCGTCGCCCGCGGCGGCCGGCGGACCGAACGGCGGCACCCCGGAGGCGCGGGCGAGGCGGCCCAGCATCCACGGCGCTGCGGCGTAGGCGGCGAGCGCCGACCACCGGCCCCCGCTCAGGGCGTCGTACGGCAGGGGCACGGCGGCGTAGGCGACCGCGGCCGCGACCTGCGCCGCCTTCGACCCCGTCGGCGCGGCCAGGCGGTGGGCACCCACCACGCCGAGCGGCAGCAGCCCGACCACCAGCAGCGTGCGGGCCAGCCCGACATGGCCCCCCAGCACGGTGCCGAGCAGGCCGACCGCGCCGGTCAGCGCCGGGGTGGCGCCCTCGGCGCCCAATCCCACGGCACGCCAGCCGCCGGCCCAGCCACGCACGAGGTCGCCGGCGCTGCCGCCCGCCGCCACCAGTTGACCGACGGCGGGGACCGATCGGGTGATCAGGTGGCGGCTGCCGAAGGCCAGCGTGGCAAGCAGCGCCGCCGCGATCAGGCCGGTGCCCGGCGACCACGCGGCCGGGTCGAGGTGGGGGTGGCCCCGCACCGGCACCTCTGCCACGCGCCGGGCGCCCGCACCGGGGCGGCCGCCGCCGTCGCCGCCCGCTCGCAGCAGCGTGAGCCGCGGCCCGACCAGCCCCCGCACCTGGGCGGCACGCACCTGGCGGTCGCCGACCGCCCGGAAGCGGCCGACCTGGCGCCGCGCCATCACCAGCGACCGCAGGCGCACCAGGTTCCAGGGCCAGGCCCCGAGGGCGGCGAGCGCCCGCCCGGGCCGGGCGATGGCGAGAGCGCCGATCGCCTCGCCGAGCGACAGGGCCAGCGCCAGCGGGACGATGCGCGCCAGCGTCGTCAGCCGGCAGCTCGTCAGCAGCACCCGCACGCGGTGCCGGGCGGCGAGCCGAGCCGCGTCGCGGCCCGCGGGCCGGCCGGCGAGGGCCTCGGCATGGCGCACCCGGGCGGTCGGCGTGACGACCACCCGGGCCCCGGCGACCCGCGCCCGCCAGGCGAGGCTGACGTCGTCGCCGAGGAAGGTGATCGCCTCGTCGAAGCCCCCGATCTCCGCGAAGCGGCGGGCCCGCACCAGCGTGAACGCGCCGGGGACGGCGAACACGTCGCAGAGGCCGTCGTGCTGCCCCTGGTCGAGCTCGCCCCGCTCGACGTACGGCAGGGGCACCCCCACCTTGTCGACCGCCAGGCCGAACTGCGTGAACCGGCGGGGGTCGTCCCACGCCACCAGCTTGGGCCCGACCACGTCGGCCCGCCGCTCGACGGCCGCCGCCACCATGGCGCTGACCGCACCGGGGGCCGGGGCGGCGTCGTCGTGGCAGAAGACGTAGAACTCGGCGCCGGACACCACGTCGAGGACCGCGTTGGCCGCCTCGCCGAAGCCGGGGTCGCCGTCGAGGCGGTGGACCAGGGCGCCCGGCAGCACCGCCCGGACGCGCTCGGTGGGGTCGGCCGCACCGGTCTCGACCACGAGCACGTCGAGGTTGGGGTGGTCCTGGGCGGCGAGCGCGTCCAGGACCTGGGCCAGGCGGTCGGGCGGCGCGTCGTGGGTCACCAGGACGGCGACCACGGGGAGCGGTGCGGCCGACTGCGCTACGGGGTCCACGACGCGCGGACGGTACCCGCGCGGCCCGCCGCGACCGCGGACCCCCGGGTGGCCGGTAGCGTGCTGGGTGCATGTCACTCTCGGCCGACGATCTCGCCACCACCCTCGAGAACGCCGTCTACACGGCCGTCGGCCTCGGCATCCTCGGTTTCCAGCACCTGCAGGTCCAACGCCAGCAGCTCGCACGCCAGGTCTCTGCCACCGTGCGCGGTGTGACCGAGCACGTCGAGCAGACGCTGGGCAGCCGCTGAATCCCCCGGTCAGCGCCCCGCGGGCGCCTCGTGCGGGCAGGGCTGCAGCGGCCTACCGCGTCCGCGTAGGTCCCGCATCCCACTCTGTGTGACCAATTCGCGGCGTACTTCGCCGGGTCACGGGTAGACGGTCCTGCGACACGGACAGGACTCTCCCCGATTGGACCTTCATCGTGCGCGCCCCGGCTCATCATCACGTCTTCTTCGACCCGACGGGCCGCCGCTGGCGGCGTCTCAAGCTGTTCCTGGTCTTCTTGTTGACGGTCGTCGTCGTGGGAGGACTGTTGTCATGGGAGCGCATCCACGAGCCTCCTGCCGTCGCCGACGCAACGGAGATGCCGGCCACTGTGAAGGTCGACGACGTGCCCGCGGAGCCTCCGCTGATCGGTACCGGGCCGCTCGTGCGCGTGGTGCGGGTGGAGCGGGCCCCTGACGGCAGCGCGGTCGCGGTCGACCCGCTCACCGGCCTGGACCTTCACCCGATCACCGGTGACGATGCCGCCGCCCTCGAGGGCTCGGACTACGCGATCGACCGGTACGGCTACAGCAGCGCGGCCAACAAGACCATCTCGCTGACCTTCGACGACGGGCCCGACCCCGTCTGGACGCCGAAGATCCTCGACGTGCTCCACGAGCACGGCGTCCCGGCCACCTTCTTCGTCACCGGCGAGCAGTCGGTCCGCCACCCCGAGGTGGTGGACCGGCTCGTCGCGGAGGGGCACGCGGTGGGGAACCACACGTTCAGCCATCCCTGGCTGACGTCGGAGAACGCCCGCCAGGAGCTCGTCACGACGGATCGCATCATCCGGGCGACGACCGGGGTGGAGACGACGCTGGTCCGGATCCCCTACGGCGACACGTCGGGCGCGCTGGGCGACGAGCGGATCAACGCCATGCTCGAGGCCCAGCGCCTGTGCTACATGATCTCGATCGAGGACTTCGACACCACCGACTGGCAGTACGGCCGCCGCCGCGGCCGTCCGTCCGAGCCGATCCCGCTGCCGCCCCCGACGATGGACAACATCACCGTGCTGCTGCACGACGGCGGCGGCAACCGGGCCGAGACGGTGGCGTACCTCGAGCGCATCATCCAGTGGGGCCGCGACAACGGCTACACCTTCCACTCGCTGCCCCAGGTGAGCCAGGAAGCGAGCGACGGCACCACCCACAGCGCACCGAGCATCTGGGACCGGCAGGTCTACTACGGCTTCCGGGCGATGTGGATCTGGCCCGAGAGCGCGCTGCACGGGCTGTTCCTCCTCGCCGTCGTGTCGGTCGCCCTGGGCGGGCTCGTCAACGTGGCGCTGGCCGTCACCCGCCGACTCAGGTACCGGCGGCGGTTCGCCGGCCTGGCGAACGACTTCGAGGGACCGCAGGTCTCGATCGTCATCGCGGCGTTCGACGAGGAGGAGGTGATCGCGAAGACCCTCGCCTCGCTCGCCCGCTCCCACTACCGGCGCGTGATCGAGTACATCGTCGTGGACGACGGCTCCACCGACCGCACGGCGGAGATCGTGGCCGACATGGCGGCGCGCGACCCGCGCATCCGGCTGCTGCGGCAGCGGAACGCCGGCAAGGCCACGGCGCTCAACCGCGGCTTCCGCCGTGCCCGTGCCGAGGTCGTGGTCACGCTCGACGCCGACACGATCTTCACGCCCGAGACCGTCGGCAACCTCGTCCGCCACTTCCTGGTCGACACCGACAAGCGGGTGGGCGCGGTGTGCGGTGTCATCAAGGTCGGCAACCTGCGCAACGTGCTCAGCCGCTGGCAGGCCCTGGAGTTCATCACCCAGGTCGGCGTCGAGCGGAGCGCGCAGGACCTCCTGCACGGCATCATGGTCGTCCCCGGGGCGTGCGCGGCGTGGCGCCGCGACGCGGTGCTGCTGGCCGGCGGCTACTCGTCCTCGACCCTGACCGAGGACTGCGACATGGCCGTCGAGCTGCAGAAGCACGGCTACCGGGTCGTGCAGGACGACGAGGCCGTCGGCCTCACCGAGGTGCCCGAGACGCCCGGGGGCCTGATGCGGCAACGCTTCCGCTGGCTGTACGGCAACATCCAGGTGATGTGGAAGCACCGGGGGATGATCCTGAACCCCGCCCACGGGTGGCTCGGCATGCTGACGCTGCCCGCTGCCGTCATGTCGGTCGTGGTGCCGGTGGTGTTCCTGCCGCTCGTCTACGCCATGGCCGTGATGACGATCCGGGGACAGGGCTTGCCGCTGATCCTCATGTACGCCGGGCTGTTCCTCGGCGTGCAGCTCGTCACGGCGGTGGTGGGGGTGAAGCTGATGCGCGAGCGGCCGGTCCACCTGCTGGTCGTGCCCCTGTACCGCGTGATCTACGAACCCCTGCGGGCGTACCTGCTGTACAAGGCGGCGTACGCGGTGCTGCAGGGGCGCCGCCACGGGTGGAACAAGCTGGAGCGCACCGGCACCGTGGCGCTCCCGGTGGTCGACGACCCCGTGGAGCTCGCCTCGTGACGAGGCCGGTGCGGTTGCTCCTCGCCGTCGGGCTGCTCGCTGCGGGCGCGGGCTGCTCGGCGGACGACGGTGGCGCGACCCCCTCTGCGCTGGTCGTCGCCGGGTACGTGGTGCCGTGGGACGCCCGCAGCCAGCCGGCGCTCGACCGGCCGCCGCCTCCCGTGGGCGAGCTCAGCCCCGTCTGGTACCAGCCCACCGAGACAGGCGGGCTCACCACGGTCGGCCAGGCGAGAGGGCAACCCGTGCCGCAGGGTCGGCGCGACGTGCGGCTCGTACCCTCGGTCACCAACTTCCGCGGAGGCCAGTGGGACGGGCCGCTCGTCTCGGCGATCCTCGCGGATCCGGGCAGCCGCAGGACGCACATCGAGGCGCTCGTCGACGTCGCGCGCGGTCCCGGCGTCGCGGGCGTCGACATCGACTACGAGTCGCTCGACGGCGCGGACCGGCAGGCGTACAGCGCCTTCATCCGCGACCTGGCCGATGCGCTGCACGATGCCGATCGCTCGCTCACCGTGACCGTTCACGCCAAGACCAGCGAGCCCGGCAACTGGCCCGGCGCCCAGGCCCAGGACTGGCGGGCGCTGGGTGACGCCGCCGACGCCGTGCGGATCATGGCGTACGACCACGCCTGGGCCGGCTCGCGACCCGGTCCGGTGGCGCCGGCGCCCTGGGTCGAGGACGTGCTGCGGTTCGCAATCGACCAGATGCCGCCCGACAAGATCTTCCTCGGGCTGCCCACCTACGGCTACGACTGGCCCGACGGCGGGCCGGGCAGCGACGTCGCGTGGGCCGATGCGGCCGCCCTCGCAGAGTCCCGGAACGCAGACGAGCGCTGGGACGACGAGAGCGCGTCGCCGTGGCTGACGTACGCCGACGACGCCGGGACACCGCACGTCGTGTGGTACGAGGACGCCCGCAGCCTGGCCGCCAAGGTCGACCTGGCGCGCCGGTACGAGGTGGGCGGCGTGTTCGTCTGGAGGATCGGCGGCGAGGACCCCGAGATCTGGGATGTGCTGCAGGACGCCGCCTGACGGGCGGGCACTAGCTTGCCGACCGTGCTCCGCGTCGCCGTCGACCTGACCTCGCAGCTCACCCCGCTCACCGGCGTGGGCGTTGCGACGCGTGAGCTGGTGGCCCGGTTGGCCCGGCGTGACGACCTCGCGCTCACGGGCTACGCCGTCACCTGGCGCGGGCGGGGCCGCCTGCGCGACGTCGTGCCCCCCGGCGTGGACGTGGTCGACCGGCCGATGCCCGCCCGGCCGCTGCACGCCCTGTGGCAGCGGGCCGACCACCCGCTCGTCGACCGGTGGATCGGCCGCCACGACGTGGTGTGGGGCCCGAACTTCGTGGTGCCGCCCACCCGGGCCGCCCAGGTGGTGACCGTGCACGACCTGACGCCGCTGCACTTCCCCGAGCTGGCCGGCAGGTTCACCCTCACGTACCCCGGCCTCATCCGGCGGGCGCTGCGCCGTGGCGCGTGGGTGCACACCGACTCCGAGTTCGTCCGCCACGAGGTGATCGAGCACTTCGGGGCCGATCCGTCCCGGGTGGTGGCCGTGCACCTCGGCGTCCGCGAGGCGCCGCCGGGCGACCCCGCGGCCGGCCGGGCGCTGGCGGGGGGCGACCGCTACGTGCTGGCGGTCGGCACGGTCGAGCCCCGCAAGGACCTGCCGACCCTGGTCCGGGCGTTCGACCGCCTCGCCGGCGGCGACGGCGACCTGCGGCTGGTCATCGCCGGGCCGGACGGGTGGGGCGCAGACGACCTCACTGCCGCGGTGGGCGCGGCGGCCAACGGGGCGCGCATCGTGCGCCTCGGGTGGGTCGACGAGCACCAGCGGGCCGCCCTGCTGGCCGGCGCCGCCGCCTACGCCTACCCCTCGGTGTACGAGGGCTTCGGCCTGCCCGTCGTCGAGGCCATGAGCGTGGGCGTGCCCGTGGTGACGACGCGGGCCGGCTCGCTGCCGGAGGTGTGCCGCGACGGCGCCGACCTCGTGGCCGTGGGCGACGTCGACGGGCTGGCCGCCGCCCTCGGCCGGGTGGTCGACGACGCGACCTACCGGTCGGACCTGATCGAGCGGGGCAGGACGGTCGCCGCCGGCTACGACTGGGACGTCACGGCCGACCACGTCGCCGCGCTGCTGCGCCAGGTGGCGGGCGAGCACCCGCGACCCGGTTCACGGGCCGGCAACCCGACCACCTACGATGACGCCCCGTGAGAGCACTGGTCACCGGAGCTGGGGGGTTCGTCGGTGCTCACCTGGTCCGGCACCTCGAGGAGCAGGGTGACGACGTCGTCCAGCTCGAGCGCACCGCGGATGGCGTCGACATCGCCGACGCCGACGCGCTGACCGACGCGGTCGTCGCCGCCAAGCCCGAGGCGGTCTACCACCTGGCGGGCGCGGCCGACGTGGGCGGCAGCTGGGCCGAGCCCCGCGAGACGTTCCTCGCCAACGCGCTCGGCACCCTCAACGTGCTCGAGGCCAGCCGCGAGGCGCGGGCCGAGCGCGTGCTCGCCGTCACCAGCGCCGACGTCTACGGCCGGGTCACCGCCGACGAGCTGCCGCTCACCGAGGACCGGCCGCTCCGCCCCGTGTCGCCCTACGCGGCGTCCAAGGTGGCGGCCGACGCCCTCGCCCAGCAGGCCTGGCTCGGCCACCGGATGCCGGTCATCCGCGTGCGGGCCTTCAACCACCTCGGCCCCGGCCAGAGCGACCGGTTCGTGGCGCCGTCGCTCGCCGCCCGCATCGCCCGCAACGAGCGCGACGGCGGCGACGAGGTGCCCATCGGCAACACGACCCCGCAGCGCGACGTCACCGACGTGCGCGACGTCGTCCGCGCCTACCGGCTGCTGATCGAGACGGGCGAGCCGGGCGCCGTGTACAACGTGTGCAGCGGTCACGCCGTGTCGGTCCAGGCCATCGCCGATGCGCTGCTGGCCATGGCGGCCCGGCCGATGCGCCTGGTCTCCGACCCGGCGCTGCAGCGCCCCGTCGACATCCCGGTGCTGGTCGGCGACAGCACCCGGCTGCGGGCCGCCACCGGCTGGCAGCCGACGATCCCCCTCGACGAGACGCTGGCCGACGTGCTGGCCGACTGGCGGGCCCGCCTTGGCTGCTGACAACCTGGCGTGCTCCGCCGCCGTGCGCCCTGACCGGGAGAGCTGCGCCCCGGACGACGCCGGGCGGGCCTTGTGGGAGGAGACCTGATCGTGACCAAGAGAGCGCTCGTGACCGGCATCACCGGCCAGGACGGGTCCCACCTGGCCGAGCTGCTGCTCGACAAGGGCTACGAGGTGCTGGGCATGGTGCGACGCACCAGCACGGTCAACTGGGAGCGGATCGGCCACTTCCAGGACCGCATCACCTTCGTGCAGGGCGACCTGCTCGACCAGGTGTCGATCCTCGAGATCCTGCAGGAGTACCAGCCGCAGGAGGTCTACAACCTGGCGGCCCAGTCGTTCGTGCCCACGTCGTGGCAGCAGCCGGTGCTGACCGGCGAGTTCACCGCCATCGGCGTGACCCGCATGCTCGACGCCATCCGCCTCGTCAACCCCGAGATCCGCTTCTACCAGGCGTCGTCGAGCGAGATGTTCGGCAAGGTGGTCGAGACGCCCCAGCGCGAGTCGACGCCCTTCTACCCCCGCTCGCCCTACGGCGTGGCCAAGGTGTACGGCCACTGGATCACGGTGAACTACCGCGAGTCCTACGACCTGCACGCCACGAGCGGCATCCTCTTCAACCACGAGGGCCCGCGCCGCGGGCTCGAGTTCTCGACGCGCAAGATCTCGCACGGTGCCGCCCGCATCAAGCTGGGGCTGGCCGAGGAGTTGCGGATGGGCAACCTCGACTCCAAGCGCGACTGGGGCTACGCCGGCGACTACGTCGAGGCGATGTGGCTCATGCTCCAGCAGGACGAGCCCGACGACTACGTGGTGGCCACCGGCGAGACGCACTCGGTGCGCGAGTTCTGCGAGCTGGCCTTCGACCGCGTGGGGCTCGACTGGGAGAAGTACGTGGTGGTGGACGAGAAGTTCTTCCGCCCGGCCGAGGTCGACCTGCTGGTGGGCGACGCCACCAAGGCCCGGACGCAGCTCGGCTGGAAGCCGAAGACCAGCTTCGAGGGCCTGGTCAACCTCATGGTCGACGCGGATGTCGCCCTGCTCGAGGGGAAGCTCAAGGGCATCGCGTGACCGTTCCATGCCGGTAGCCGTCCTGTGCGGCGGCGTCGGCGCCGCCCGCCTGCTCGCCGGCATGGTGCGGGCCGTGCCCCCCGCCGAGGTCACCGCCATCGTCAACGTCGGCGACGACATGGTGCTGCACGGTCTGGCCATCAGCCCCGACCTCGACACGGTCGTGTACACCGTCGCCGGAGCCATCGACGCCGACCGGGGCTGGGGCCTGCGCGACGAGACCTGGCAGGCGATGGCCACGCTCGGACGCTACGGCGGGCAGACGTGGTTCTCGCTCGGCGACCGCGACCTGGGCACCCACCTGTACCGCAGCCAGCGCCTGGCCGAGGGGGCGACCCTGTCGACCGCGACCGCCGAGATCGCCCGCGCCTGGGGCCTGGACCTGGCGGTGGTGCCAGTGTCCGACGATCCCGTCCGCACCATGATCACGCTGGCCGCGACGGGCGAGGAGACGTCGTTCCAGGACTACTTCGTCGCTCGCCGGCACGCGGAGGCGGTGGCGGCGGTGCGCGTGGCGGGCGCGGCCGAGGCCGCGCCGGCGCCCGGGGTCGTCGAGGCCATCCGCGCCGCCGACCGCGTGGTCGTCGCCCCCTCCAACCCCATCGTGTCGATCGGTCCGGTGATGGCCGTGCCCGGCGTCCGCGAGGCGGTCACGGCTCGGCGCGACGCGGTGGTGGCCATCTCGCCGCTCGTGGGCGGGCGGGCGCTCAAGGGGCCCGCCGACCGCCTGCTCCGCGAGCTCGGCCACGACGACTCGGTGGTCGGTGTGGCCCGGCTGTACGCGCCGTTCGCGGGCACACTCGTCGTCGACACCGCCGACGCCGAGCACGCGGACGCCGTGCGAGCTGCGGGCTTGCGCTGCGTCGTCACCGACACGATCATGCGTGACCCGGATGCCGCCGCCGCGCTGTGCGCCGTGGCGCTCGATCAGTAGGGAGAGGGACCGGTGGTGGCTCGAGGACTCGAGATCGTCCCCGTCGAGGGTGTGGGCGAGGTGCGCCCGGGCGACGATCTCTCGCGCCTGCTGGCGCAGGCGGCGCCCGACCTGACCGACGGCGACGTGCTGGTCGTCACGCAGAAGGTCGTGTCCAAGGCCGAGGCCCAGCTCGTCCCGATCGACCCCAACAACCCGCGCAGCAAGCAGTCGATCGTCGAGGGCGAGTCCGTCCGCGTGCTGCGCCGCCGGGGCGACCTGGTCATCAGCGAGACCCGGCACGGCTTCGTGTGCGCCAACGCCGGCGTCGACCTGTCCAACGTCGAGCAGGGGTGGGCGGCGCTGCTGCCCGAAGACCCCGACCGCTCGGCCCGCCGCCTGCGGGATGGCCTGCGGGGGCGCATGGGGGTCGACGTGGCGGTCATCATCAGCGACACGTTCGGCCGCGTGTGGCGCCGGGGGCTGACCGACGTCGCCATCGGCTGCGCCGGCATCCACGCCGTGGTCGACCTGCGGGGCACGACCGACAGCCGGGGACGCGAGCTCGCCGTCACCGAGGTGTGCGTGGTCGACGAGCTGGCCAGCGCGGCCGAGCTGGTCATGGGCAAGGCCCGGAACATCTGCGCCGCCATCGTGCGCGGCGTCGAGCCGTCGTGGCTGGGGCGCGGCGAGGTGCGCGCCGAGGTCGTGCGCCCCGCCGCCGAGGACCTGTTCCGCTGAGGGCCGGGCTCTCGGCGCCGGGGAGTTCCGTCAGGCGGCGGTGCCGACGACGAGCTCGGCCGGGGACGGGCCGACCCGGGTCCACATGGCCCTCTTTTCACGTGGCCGGAGATCCGGCCGCTCGGGTCAGCCGTACACCTTCTGGATGACCGGGAAGGCCTCTTCGATGGTGGCCACGGGGACCACCTCGAACTCCATCCACGGGGCGTAGGTCAGCGTCACCTCGAACGCCTGGGCGTGGTCCTCCGGGTCGGACTGCAGGACGAACCCGCCCCGCCCGTCGAGCCGCGTGTGGTGGGCGATCACCCCGGGGGCGTTGCCGACCTCGGCGAACTTCTTGGTGAGCTCGCGGAGGTCCGCCGCGTCGAGGTCGTCGCGATACCGGTAGACGATCATGAACAGCCGTTCCATGTGCGCCTCCTCTCTGACGAGAACCTGAACGTGACACACCGCCCGGAAGACCTGGTAGAGGAGGAGGTCACATTGCGCCACCCGGGCGCGGCGCTACATCGGCTGCACCGTGTAGCGGACGGTCTGCACGCGGATCTGGCCGTCGCGGAAGACGAACGTGTCGATGCCGTCGTCGACCCGCCGGCCGACACCTGCGGCGACCGCCGACCACTCGAGGTAGAGCACGTCGTCGGCGAACACGGTGGACAGGTCCCACTCGGCCTCGGGCACGTCGTCGAGCAGCTGCGTGAACACCTGCCGGGCGCCGTCCTTGCCGCGGTAGACCTGGCTCTGGACGATCAGGATGGCGTCGTCGCTGTAGTCCTCGAGGATGCCCTCGAGATCGCCTCCCCCGAGCGTCGAGCCGTGGTGGGCGAAGACCTCTTCTGGCGTGCGCGTGGCCATGGTGCGTCCTCCCTGGCGCGGGGTGGCGCGGACGAGTCTCCTTCGGCTCCACCGGACGGGCAAGCGTCGACGGGTCACCCGATGTACGGTGCCGGTGACCCGGCGCGACGGCCGTCCGGTTGCGGATGCCCGGCGCCGGGGCCGATCGACGGGAGGTCGCCGTGAAGGCCGTTCGCCTGCACCGCTACGACGAGCGACCCGTCGTCGAGGAGGTTCCCGAGCCGACGATCCAGGGCCCCCACGACGTGATCGTCGATATCGGCGGGGCCGGGCTGTGCCGCACCGACCTGCACATCGTCGAGGGGCAGTGGGCCGACCGCAGCGGCGTGGCCCTGCCCTACGTGCTCGGCCACGAGAACGCCGGCTGGGTGCGCGAGGTCGGCTCGGCCGTCGAGCACCTGCAGCCCGGCGACACGGTCATCCTCCACCCCCTGGCCACCTGCGGCTTCTGCCGCGCGTGCCGGGCCGGCGACGACGTGCACTGCGAGCGCAGCGCCTTCCCCGGCATCGACAGCGACGGCGGCATGGCCGAGCTGCTGCGCACCACGGCCCGGTCGGTGGTCAAGCTGGCGCCCGGCACCCGGCCGGCCGACGTGGCCGCGCTCGCCGACGCCGGGCTGACCGCGTACCACGCGGTGAAGAAGGCGGTGCCGCTGCTGCACCCGGGAACCACGTGCGTCGTGCTCGGCGCCGGCGGCCTCGGCCACATCGGCGTGCAGTGCCTGCGGGCGATGACGGCCACCACGATCGTCGTGCTCGACGCCAGTGAGGCCGCCCTCGACCTGGCGCAGGGCTGGGGCGCCGACGAGACCGTGCTGACCGACGGCTCGCACGTGGCCACGGTGCTGGAGATGACCGGCGGCGCCGGCGCCGAGGTCGTGCTCGACTTCGTGGGCGAGCGGGGCGCGCAGGCCGACGCCTGGGAGATGACCCGACGCGCCGGCAGCCACTTCGTGATCGGCTACGGCGGCACCATCGCGGTCGAGGCCATCGACGTCATCTCGACCGAGCGCAACATCGTCGGCAACCTGGTCGGCACCTACAACGACCTGGCCGAGCTGATGGTGCTCGCCGAGACCGGGCGCGTGACGTTGCACACCCGGCCCTACCCGCTCGACGCCGTCGACGAGGCGATGGACGACCTCGACGCCGGCCGCCTGCAGGGCCGCGGCATCCTCGTGCCCGGCGGCGGCTGACCGGGCGCCGGCCGCACGAGGTGTCGGCGAAAGAGCGCACCTACGGTCGCTCTCTGCCGACACCTGAGCGCCGGGCCGCCTTCAGCCGTCCCGCTCGCGGAGCGAGTCGAAGACCCTGGCGGTGCCCTCGGGCAGCGACGTCCACGGCTGCCAGCCGAGCTGCATCGCCGCCCGGCCCCGGTCGAGCACCGAGCGCTGCACGTCGCCGGGGCGGGCCGCGGCCAGGCCCGGCGGATCGACGACGCCGGCCACGGCCGCCATCGCCACGTACAGGTCGCTGATCGAGGTCTCGACCCCGGTGCCGACGTTGATGAGCAGGCCGTCCCCCCGCTCGACGGCCCGCACCAGGGCGTCGACGCAGTCGTCGACGTACAGGAAGTCGCGGGTCTGCTCGCCGTCACCGTGCACGGTGCAGGGGTCGCCGACCAGCAGCCGGGAGGCGAACGTGGCGACGACGCCGCGGCGCGGGTCCTGGCGGGGGCCGTAGACGTTGGAGAGGGCGAGAGCCGTGAACTCCACGTCGTGGAGGCGGCGGTAGAGGCGGAGGTACTCGAGCGCCACCCGGGACGAGACCCCGTGGGGCGACAGCGGCATCGGC
The DNA here is from genome assembly GCA_035708905.1 of Acidimicrobiales bacterium. Classification (GTDB taxonomy): domain Bacteria; phylum Actinomycetota; class Acidimicrobiia; order Acidimicrobiales; family VFJN01; genus ZC4RG19. The sequence continues at coordinate 14,789 of DASTFE010000339.1, forward strand.
GCCTGCGACTCCTTGACCGGCAGCTGGCGGGGCTTCACCTCGCCGTAGATCGTGCCGCCGCTGGCGGCGGTCACGACCTTGCGGCAGCCCGCGGCGCGGGCACCTTCGAGCACGTTGACCGTGCCCACCACGTTGACCGCGGCGTCGTGCGCCGGCCGGGCCACCGACACGGGAACGTCCGCCTGGGCGGCGAGGTGGAACACGACGTCCGGCCGGCGGTGAGCGATCAGGTCGACCACGTGGTCGTCGCGCACGTCGATCTGGTGGAAGGTGAGGCGCCGGGTGCGGTCGGCCCGGGCCTCGGCCAGGTTGCCGAGCGACCCGCTGCTCAGGTCGTCGAGCACGTCGACCTCGTGGCCCTCGGCCAGCAGCCGGTCGACCAGCGTCGACCCGATGAAGCCGGCGCCCCCCGTGACGAGGAGCCTCACGGGCAGTCGGCGGGCTGCCTCACGCCGTCGAGCGCCACCCCGGGCGCCACGGTCTCGCAGTCGCCCACCACGCTGCACCCGACCACCCGGGCCCCGGCGCCGACCTCGGCGCGCAGCCCCACCACCGAGCCCTCGACCACCGCGCCCGCCGCGACGCTCGCCCCCGCGAGCAGCACCGCGCCCTCGACCCGGGCGCCGGCGGCGACGGTGACCCCGGGGCCGAGGATCGACTGCCGCACCGTGGCGCCCTCGGCCACCTCGGCGCTGGGGTCGACGCCGGCCACCGGGTCGCCCCGCAGGCCCTCGACCAGGTCGAGCTGGGCCTGGATGTACTCCTGCGGCGTGCCGGTGTCGATCCAGTAGGTCTCGCCGTCGAGGGCGAAGAGGCGGCCGTCGGCGACCATCGCCGGGAACACCTCGCGCTCGACCGACACCCGCCGCCCGTCGGGGATGCGGTCGAGCACGGACGGCTCGAAGACGTACGTGCCGGCGTTGATGCGGTCGGTCGGTGCCTGCCCGGGCGGCGGCTTCTCGACGAACTCGAGCACCCGGCCGTCGCTGTCGGTGGGCACCACCCCGTAGCGCGACGGGTCGGACACCTTGTGCAGCGCGATCGTGGCCTCGGCGCCCGACCGCTCGTGGAACCGCACGAACGCGGTGATGTCGAGGTCGGTGAGCACGTCGCCGTTGAGCACCACGAACCGCTCGTGGATGCCGGCGTCGAGCGCCGCGAAGCGGATGGCGCCCGCGGTGTCGAGCGGCTCGGGCTCGACCGCGTAGTGCAGGCAGGCGCCGGCGCAGTTGGCGTCCGGGTAGGTCGCCGTGAAGTCGTCGGGCCGGAAGCCCAGCGACAGCACCACGTCGTCGATGCCGTGGGCGGCCAGGTGCCCGACGACGTGCTCGATCATCGGCCGGTTGACGATGGGGAGCATCTGCTTGGGGCGCGAGCACGTGAGCGGCCGCAGCCGCGTGCCGAACCCCCCGACCAGCACGACCGCCCGCACGTCACTCCTCGGCGAGCGTGGTGCTGCTCTCGTCGGCGGGCGGGGTGCCGTCGTCGGCCGGCTCGCCCTCGCCCTCGGCCGGCGGGACGCTCTCGCCGTCGCCCGGCACGCTGGTGGCAGTGGGGTCGTCGGCCGCACCCAGGCTGGTCAGCGTGTCGGCCGACGGCGGCTTGGGGATGTCGGTGGTGCCCTCGGGCACGAAGGCGACGGTGTAGCCCTCGCCGTCCTCACGGAAGCGGATGTCGTCGAAGTCGCGGCGGATGAGCGCCGGCTTGTCCTCGGTGGTCTCGACGTCCTTCCACTGGGCGACGATCAGCTCGGCGTCCTCGTCGCCGCAGGTGTCCTCGCCCTCCTCCCACGTATCGCCGTTCATTGACAGCGAGTCGTCGGACAGGTCGATGCCGGCGCCGTCGAGGTACACGCCGAGGCGGGCGTTCTCGCCGGCGCCGCCGTCGGACGACGGGTGGATGTGGATGACGCCGTCGTCGTGGGTGTGGATGCCGACCGCGCTCTCGAACCCGGGGACGTCGGGCAGGAACTCGTCGCAGACGTACACGCCGAACGCGGCGTGCCAGTGGTCCTCGAGGACCACCGGCGGGATGTCGGCCTCCGACTTGCGGTCGTTGGCAGCGAAGGCGATGAGACCGATGCCGAGCACGGCGATGAGAGCGATCACACCCGGGAACAGCAGGTTGCGCTGCTGGTTGCCCGAGACGCGACCGCCGGCACGCGCCGCGCGCGCCACCTTCTTGGACGACGAGGCCTTACCCATGAGGTTCCAGAGGGTATCCGCCGGTTCAGCGGAGACGCGAACGCAGCTCTGCGAACAGCGCCTCGTAGCGCTCGGCCACGGCCGCCGGCGAGGCCCAGGCCTCGACGAACTCGCGGCCGGCGCGGCCCATGGCCCGGGCCCGCTCCGGCGCCTCCAGCAGCGTCACCAGGGCGGCCGTGAACGCCTCCGGGTCGTCGGGCGGCACCGCCAGACCGGCACCGGCCTTCTCGACCACCCGGGCGACCTCGGTGCCCTCGTCGACGCTCGCCACCACGGGGCGGCCGGCGGCCAGGATCGAGTACGTCTTGGACGGCACGCTGGACCGGGCGAGGCCCCGGCGCAGGGGCACGACGTGGATGTCGGCCGCGGCCAGCACCTCGGGCAGGCGCTCCTTGGGCTGGAAGTCGACGAACACCACGTTGCGCAGGCCCGCCGCCTCGGTCTCGAGCTGGGCGCGAGCCGACCCTCCCCCGTTGATCACGAAGGCCACGTCGGCCATGTCGCCCCGCGCGGCCACGGCCCGTGCGGCCGCCAGCACCAGGTCGAGCGACTGCGAGAACCCGACGTTGCCGGCGTACATCACCACCCGCCGGCCGTCGAGGCCGTGCTCGGCCCGGTAGGTGCCGGCGGCGGGGTCGGCGGGGACGATGCGGGCCGTGTCGACGAAGTTGGGGATGACCCGGATGCGGTCGTAGGCGTCGGGCACCGTGCCGCGGATCTTGGCCACCAGGTTGTCGCGCAGGTCGTCGGACAGCACGGTGACCGCGTCGGAGCGGCGGTAGCTCCAGCGCTCGAGCCACGACGCCAGCCTGATGACCTGGGCGTTGCTGATGGCGCCCACCTCGACGGCCACGTCGGGGAACACGTCCTGGATGTTGAAGACGAACGGCACGCGCCAGCGCCGGGCCGCCACCCAGCCCGCGCCGCCGAGCGTGAGCGGCGGCGACATCGCCAGCACCCCGTCGGGCCGCTCGCCTGCCCGGCCCCGCAGGCCCATGGCGCTCGACAGCACCGTGAACCCCGCGAACCCGAGGGCCCGCGCCGGGATGTTGCGCTTGTCGGTCGGGAAGGGGTGCACCCGGGTGATGCGCCCCCAGTCGTGGTCCTCGTGGCGGACGACCCGGCCCTCCCAGCCCGGCTCGATGCTGTGGTGCTGGTACCAGGGCAGCGAGGTGACGACGTGCAGGCGGTGGCCGCGGGCGACCAGCTCGGTGCCGATGCTGGTCATGACCTCGCCGGTCGGCGCCGTGTCCGGGGCGTAGTGCGGGCACAGGACGAGCAGGTTCACGACGTGACTCCATCATCTGCGGCGTTTCCGCCTCCGGTGGCACGGTAGGCGGTGACGATCTGCGCGGCGGTGCGGGCCCAGGTGTACCCGGCGGCCCGGGCGCGGCCCGCCTCGGCCAGCCGGAGGCGCTCGGCGCCGTCCTCGAGCATGCGGTTCATGGCCGCGGTCCAGGCCGCCGCGTCGTGGACCGGCAGCACCTCGGCGGCGCCGCCCGCCACCTCGGGCAGCGCGCCGGCGTCGGACGACAGCACGGGCGTGCCCACGCTCATCGCCTCGAGCACGGGCAGGCCGAACCCCTCGTAGCGGGACGGGAACACCATGGCGAGGGCGCCGCGCACGATGGCCATGACGTCACGCCGGGGGATCAGCCCGGTGCGCCTGACCCGGCTGCGCAGGCCGAGGCGGGTGATCTCGTCGACGACCTCGTGCTCGGCCGGCCCCTCGCCGCCCGTGAGGACAAGGGTGACGTCGTGCTCGCGGGCGACCACCGCGGCGAACGCCCGCAGCAGCAGCGCGTGGTTCTTGTGGTTCCAGGTGAACGACGGGTAGACGAACCACCGGCGGGGCAGGCCGTAGCGGGCCTGGACCTGGGCGACGCTGACCTCGCTGCTGGGCGGGTCGACGCCCCAGCCGGCCAGGTGCACCCGCTCGCGCTCCACGCCGAAGCGGTCGACGATCCCCCGCCGGACGAACTCGCTCGGCACGACGACCCCGGCGGCCCGGCGCACCGACCGGGGGATCGACCGCTGCAGGTAGGCGCGCTTGGCGGGCTCGAAGTTCTCGGGCATGTCGAACGGCTGGAGGTCGTGGACGGTGACCACCCCGGGCACGCCCCGCACCATCGGCAGCACCCCGCCCATGTGGTGCACGAGGTCGAGGCCGTCGCGGGTGACGCCCGCGAGCCACGAGTTCTCGGCCACCACCCGCAACGGCCGGAACCGGCCGGTGAGCGGGATCAGCCGGGTGGGGAAGGCCTCGACCACGTCGGGGTAGGCGCTGCCGAACGGCTCGAGGCCGTACAGGCTGACGTCGATGCCGTCGGGCGGCTCGGCGGCCATCTGGCGCAGCACCGACACCGTCGCCGTCTCGGTGCCGCCGACCATGCCGGGCACCAGCCACAGCAGGTTGCACCCGACCTTCATCCGCCCGTGACCTCCTCGTAGGCGGCGATGGTCGCCGCGGCCGTGGCCTGCCACGTGGTGTCGGCCGCCCGCCGGCGGCCCGCGGCCCGGAGACGGTCGGCCAGCTCGTCGTCGTCGAGCACGGCGGCGATCGCCCCGGCGATGGCGTCGACGTCGCGCGGGTCGACCGCCAGGCCGGCGCCGCCGGCCACCAGCTCCTCGGTGGCGGTGCCGGCCGACGTGACCACGGGGGCGCCGGCGCCCATGGCCTCGGCCACCGGCAGGCCGTAGCCCTCCCACAGGCTCGGGTAGCACACCACCGAGGCACCACGGTAGAGAGGCGCGAGCTGCGACCGGGGGACGAAGCCCGTGAGTCGCAGCCGGTCGCCCAGCCGCTCGGCCGGCCCGGCCAGCGAGTCACCCCACCCGTCGGGGCCCACCACCACCAGCGAGACGTCGCCGTGCGGCAGCCGCGAGAAGGCCTCGACGAGCCGGGGCAGGTTCTTGCGCGGCTCGAGCGTGCCCACCGACAGCACGTACCGGCCGGCCAGCCCCCAGCGCTCGCGCACGGCGGCCACCTCGTCGTCGCCCACGTCGACCGTGGTCATGCCCCACGGCACGAGGCGCAGGCGGTCGCGGGCGATGCCGGCGGCCGCGCAGTCGTCCGCGGTGGCCTGCGACGGGCACAGCACCAGGTCGGCGTCGTCGATCACGCGGTGCAGACCGGCCTCGAAGAAGCGAACGCCGTTGCGGGTGAACATCGACGGATCGCGGCGCCACGCCAGGTCGTGCAGCGTCGCCACCAGCGGTGCCGACCGGGGCGGGACGGCGTAGCCCGTGGCGTGGACGACGTCGACGGGCCCCGTGGCCCGCTCGACCGGCGGCCAGCGCAGGCGGTGCCACGACCGGTACAGCGCCTGTCGGGGCAGCGGCAGGTGGCGCACCGGCACGGGCGGCCGCCACGGCTCGGGCGGGGGCCGGCGGTGGCGCGCGGCCACGCCGACCTGGTCGACGCGGCCCGTGGCGGCGACCGCGGCGAGCTGGCCGAGCACGGCGCTGGCCGTGCCCCCGGGCACGCGGTGCCAGCACTGCTCGATGACGACCGCGGCACGCATGGCCGGGCATCCTCGCACGCTGCACGATCTCGGCGACACCTCACCACGCCGCGTGCAGGCGACCGCACCTCCAGCGCGCGGTGAGCGGCCGGTACCATGGACGGCCATGTCCGAGTCCTGGTCCGATCGCACCGTGGTCGTCACCGGCGGTCGAGGGTTCCTCGGCCGCGCGCTGTGCGAGCGGCTGCACCAGCGGGGGGTCGAGCGGCTGGTCACGCCCACCTCGGCCGAGTACGACCTCCGCCACCCCGACGACGTCGCCCGGCTGTTCGCCGACACCCGCCCCGACATGGTGTTCCACCTGGCCGCCCGCGTCGGCGGCATCGGCGCCAACATGGCGGCGCCTGCCGACCTGTACCTCGACAATCTGCTCATGGGCACCTACGTCATCGACCAGGCGCGGCGCAGCGGCACGCCGAAGACGGTGGTCACCGGCACGATCTGCTCGTACCCCAAGCACACGCCGGTGCCCTTCAGCGAGAGCTCGCTGTGGCAGGGCTACCCCGAGGAGACCAACGCCCCCTACGGCATCGCCAAGCTGGCCCAGCTCGTCCAGGCCCAGGCCAACCGGGCGCAGTACGGGCAGAACGTCGTCTACCTCATGCCCACCAACCTGTACGGGCCGGGCGACAAGTTCCACCCCGGGGTCAGCCACGTGATCCCCGCCCTCATCAAGAAGTGCGTCGACGCGGTCGAGTCGGGCGCCGACCACATCGAGGTGTGGGGCACCGGCTCGGCGTCGCGCGAGTTCCTCTACGTCGACGACGCCGCCGAGGGCCTGGTGCTGGCGGCCGAGCGCTACGACGGTCCCGAACCGGTCAACCTGGGCACCGACGAGGAGCTGCCCATCCGCGACCTGGTGGGCCTCATCGCCCGGGCCACCGGGTTCGGGGGCGAGATCCGGTGGGACACGTCCAAGCCCGACGGCCAGCCACGACGCCGTGTCGACCCCAGCCGGGCAGCCAGCAGCTTCGGCTTCAAGGCCGAGGTCCCCTTCGCCGAGGGGCTGCGGCGCACGGTCGACTGGTACCTCGCCCACCGCGACGAGGCGGTCGCCCGCGATCACTGACCCGCGCCAGCGCAGCCCGGTGCCGGCGGCGCTCGCGGCCGCACCCGAGCTCGGGCCGTGGCTCGACGAGCTGGCCGAGCTCGGTCCTCCGCCGTCGCCGCTGGTGCTGCCGCCGGCCGCGGAGGCGGCGGCGGTGCTGGCCCGCGTGGGCGTGCCCGGCGACGACGTCCGGGCCATCGTCGCGGCGTTGCCGTCGCCGGACGGCGACCCCGACCGCTGGTGGGTGCTGGAACGGGCCTACCACCGCCTCACCGCCGGCCTCGCGGAGGGCCGCGACGACGCGGCCACGGCCGGCCCGGCGGCCGACGGGCGCGGGCCGTGGGGAGACTGGCCCGTGCCGCCCCCGTCGCTCGGCCCCGGCTGGGAGTGGTTCCACGTCCACCTGCACCTGGCCGCGGTGCCCGACGTGATCCGGTGGCACCGGGCCCACGGCATCCCCGCCGAGGTGACGTGGGCGACCCTGGGCAACCTGGGCCGCAACGTCCCGCTCCACCGCCAGCTCCACGGCGGCCCGGGGCTGCACGCGCCCGGCTGGCTGGTGCTGCACGCCCGGGGCGCCCTGTTCGAGCTGGGCCGCCTCCAGTACCGGCGGGCCCGGGCGACGTGGACGCTGCCGGGGGCGCCGTTCGCCACCGGCGACCCGGTCCTCGACGTGCACATACCGCCAACGGGACCGCTCGCCCCGGCGGCGGTCGACTGGTCGTTCCGTGCCGCCCGCACCTTCTTCGGGCGCCACTTCCCCGACGACGACAGCGGCTCGGGCGTGTGCACGTCGTGGCTGCTCGACCCCCAGCTGGGCGCCTACCTGCCGGACGACTCGAACATCCTCCGGTTCCAGCAGCGGTTCCAGCTCGACGACGGCTGGTCGTGGCCGGGCGACGACTCGATCGTCGAGTTCGTGTTCCGCCGGATGGGCGCCCCCGTCGACGCGCTGCCCCGCCGCACCACGCTCGAGCGGGCGGTGGTCGACCACATCCGCGACGGTGGCCACTGGCAGACGCGGCGCGGCTGGTGCGCGGTCCCGCCTCGCGAGCTGACCTGAGGCGGACGAACGACTGCGGCCGCACCGAGGTGTCGGCGGAACGGCGCGCTTACCGTCGGTTTCCGCCGACAGCCGGGTGGTCAGCCGAGCGAGCGGCGGAACCAGTCGGCCGTGCGCTCGAGCCCCTCGCGCAGGTCGACCCGGGGCTCCCAGCCCAGCCGGGTGCGGGCGAGGGTGATGTCGGGCTGGCGCCGGGTGGGATCGTCGACCGGCAGGGGCTCGTGGACGATCTCGGACGACGACCCGGTGACCTCGATGACGACCTCGGCGAGCTGGCGCACCGTGAACTCGTTCGGGTTGCCGATGTTGACCGGCCCCGTGACGTCGCCGTCGAGCAGCGCCAGGAACCCCCGCACCTCGTCGTCGACGTAGCAGAAGCTGCGGGTCTGCGAGCCGTCGCCGTAGACGGTGATCGGCTTGCCGAGCAGCGCCTGGTGCAGGAAGTTGCTGACCGCCCGCCCGTCGTCGACCCGCAACCGAGGCCCGTACGAGTTGAAGATCCGAACGATCCTCACGTCGAGCCCGTGCGCACGGTGGTAGGCCATCGTCATGGCCTCGGCGAACCGCTTGGCCTCGTCGTAGACGCCCCGGGGCCCGATGGGGTTGACGTGGCCCCAGTAGGTCTCGGGCTGGGGATGGACCTGGGGGTCGCCGTAGACCTCGCTCGTCGACGCCAGGAAGAACCGGGCCGACTTGGCCAGGGCCAGACCCAGGCAGTTGTGCGTGCCGAGGCTGCCCACCTTGAGGATCTGGATGGGGATCCGCTCGAAGTCGGCCGGCGAGGCCGGGCTGGCGAAGTGCATCACGGCGTCGACGTCGCCGGGCACCCACACGTACTGGCTGACGTCGTGCTGGACGAACGTGAACCCCGGCTTGGCGAACAGGTGCTCGATGTTGTCGACCGAGCCGGTGAGCAGGTTGTCGATCGCCACGACCTGGTCGCCCCGGTCGAGCAGCGCCCGACACAGGTGTGAACCCAGAAACCCCGCCCCGCCCGTCAACAAGACTCGTGCCATGA
>DASTFE010000340.1:0-2844 GCA_035708905.1 Acidimicrobiales bacterium
CCGGCTGCGGGTGGTGGCCGACGACACCCCCTCCCAGATGTGCTCGGCCCGCTGGGCGATGCAGTACATCGCGCCCCGCGCCGTCTGCAGCACCTTGCCGGCCCCGGCGTAGATCTGCCGTGACACGAAGAAGGGGATGAGGACCTCGGCGTAGTGCGCGAAGTCGTCGCGGCGGGACGTCAGGTAGTTCTCGTGGCACCCGTAGCTGTTGCCCGCCGAGTCGGTGTTGTTCTTGAACAGGTAGATGACGCCCCGGATGCCCTCTTCGCGCAGGCGGGCCTCGGCCGACACCAGGAGCTGCTCGAGGATGCGCTCGCCGGCCTTGTCGTGGGTGACCAGGTCGAGGATCGAGTCGCACTCGGGCGTGGCGTACTCGGGGTGGCTGCCCACGTCGAGGTAGAGCCGGGCGCCGTTGGCCAGGAAGACGTTGCTGGACCGGCCCCACGACACGACGCGCCGGAACAGGTAGCGGGCGACCTCGTCGGGGCTGAGGCGGCGCTGCCCACGCAGCGTGCAGGTGACGCCGTACTCGTTCTCGAGACCGAAGATGCGCCGCTCCACGCCAGCACGCTACCGCCCTCGCCGCCGCGTCATCGCGCCGGTACGGTCGTGCTGATGGCGATCGGGCCGATGGTGCCGCTCACGACCGTGGCCGACCCCTTCTCGGCCCGCGTCCTCGCGGCCCATCTCGGGGCCGAGGGCATCGTGTGGGAGCTGCGGGGTGGCGTCGACGGCCCCTACCCCGTGGGCCCGGTGCAGGTGTTGGTGGCCGAGGACCAGCTGGCGCTCGCCCGCGAGGTGGTCGGCGAGCCGCACGCCGACGCCGACCCCACCAGCGGGGCCGGCGGCCACCGCGCCCCGCGCGAGCTGTGGCTGGTCGTCGCCATCATCCTGCTGGCGGCGGCGGTGCTGCTGGGCCGCCTGGTGACGCTGACCTGGACCTAGCAGGGCCGTCCCGGCTGTGCCGGACCTATCAGCTGTCCTCGCGCCCGGCGCTACCGGCGGCCTCGCCGTCCTGCCCGGTCTCGTCGTCGGTGGCCTCGGCGTCGCTGGCCTCGGCGTCGGCGGCCTCGGCACCGCCGGCCTCAGCCGGCCCGCCGCCGGGCGCCTCGCCCCCCTGGGCGGCCAGCGCCCGGGCGACCTCGTCGTCGGCGAGGCGGCGGAAGGCACGGCGGCCGTTGCGGCGACTGAGCACGGCCACCTCGAGCTCGACCGCCGTGAGCTGGCGGTCGCCGCCGGCCAGGGCCGCCACCGCCGTGCGCAGCGCCGCGTCGAGCGACCGGCCCGGCTCGTAGGTGCGCTTCACCCGCTCGAGGATCGAGTCGGCCTCGCCCCCCAGCACCGTGTAGCCCTGCTCGTCGACCACCGTGCCGTCGTAGAGGATGTGGAACAGGCGGTCCTCGGACGCGTCGCCGCCCAGCTCGGCGACCACGATCTCGACCTCCATCGGCTTGATCTCGTGGGTGAACACGTCGCCCAGCATCTGGGCGTACGCGTTGGCCAGGCTCTGGGCGTCGACGTCCTCGCGGCTGAACGAGTAGCCCTTCAGGTCGGCGTGGCGCACCCCGGCGATGCGCAGGCGGTCGTACTCGTTGTACTTGCCGGCCCCGGCGAAGGCGATGCGGTCGTAGATCTCGCTGACCTTGCGCAGCGTCGACGACGAGTTCTCGGCGCAGATGAGGATGCCGTCGGCGTAGAACAGGGCGACCAGCGCGCGACCGCGGGCGATGCCCTTGCGCGCGAAGTCCGCCTTGTCCTTCATCAGCTGCTCGGCCGGGACGTAGAAGGGCATGCTCATCGGGACTCGCCCCCGTCGATCGTGGGGCTCGTGCCCGTGGTGGTGGTGCTCGTGGCGGAGAGCCGATCGAGCAGCGCCCGGAAGTGCTCGGCGATCTCGGTGTCGTCGAGCCGCTGGAAGCCGTCGGCCGTGATGGTGGCGATCACCGGGTAGATGCCCCGCACCAGATCGGGTCCGCCGGTGGCGGAGTCCTCGTCGGCCGCCTGGAACAGCGCGTTGATGAGCAGCTCGACGGCGTCGGTGCGGTCGAGCTGGGGGCGGAAGCCCAACTTGATGACCGTGCCGGCGTGCATGCTGCCCGAGCCGGTGGCCGCGAAGTCGCTCTCCTCGTAGCGGCCGCCGGTGACGTCGTACTCGAAGAGCCGACCGACCCCCCGCCGCACGTCGAAGCCGGCGAACAGGGGCACCACCACGAAGCCCTGCATGGCGGCCGGCAGGTGGCTGCGCACCATCTGGCCGAGCTGGTTGGCCTTGCCCTCGAGCGACAGCTCGCCGCCCTCGACCTTCTCGTAGTGCTCGAGCTGGAGCTGGAACAGCTTGACCATCTCGACGGCGGGCCCGGCGGCACCGGCGATGGCCACGCCGGAGTGCCGGTCGGCCGGGAACACCTTCTCCATCGTGCGGTGCGAGATGAAGTTGCCCGCGGTGGCCCGCCGGTCGCCGGCCATCACCACGCCGTCGGCGTAGCGGATGGCGGCCACGGTGGTGCCGTGGCTGATCTCGTGCGGCGAGACGTCACGCGGCAGCGCGCCCCAGCGGGGCTCGGCCCCGGCGCGCCGCAACACGTCGAGGAAGGACGGCCCGGGGTCGTCGTCGGCTCGAAAGGTCGGCAGCGTCATCGGGGCGGAGGCTACCGGTTCCCTACCGCTCCGCCGTCACGCCGCGCGTTACGCCTTCGCGCAGGTATCGCGCCGCGGCGTCGAGCAGCCCGGGATCGTCGCGGAACTTCCCCAGGCCCTGATTGCACGACAGGCAGAGGATGCCGCGCACGGCACCGGTCTCGTGACAGTGGTCGAGGTGCAGGCTGGCGACGCGCGCCGGTCGCT
>DASTFE010000341.1:0-5217 GCA_035708905.1 Acidimicrobiales bacterium
CGGCTCGAGGACGCCGCCACCACGGGTGACCGCCAGGCGGGACACGCGGTCCAGGTCCACAAGCGCCTCAGCTTCATGCTGTCGGGCGCCCAGCTCGGCATCACGGCGACCTCGCTGGCCGTCGGCTTCATCGCCGAGCCGACCCTCGGCCGGGCGCTGGAGCCGGTGATGGGCGCGATCGGCCTGCCGGAGGCCAGCCGGTTCGGCGTCGCGCTCGCCGTCGGGTTCGTGCTGGCGACGGCCGCCCAGATGGTGTTCGGCGAGCTGGCGCCCAAGAACCTGGCCATCGCCCGCCCCGAGCCGGTCGCCCGGGCGGTCGCCGGGTCGACGCTGGTGTACCTGCGGCTGGCGTCGCCACTTATCCGCCTGGTCGACGGCGCCGCCAACCGCCTGCTGCGGGCGGTGGGCATCGAGCCCGCGGAGGAGCTGCACGGCGCGGTGTCCGTCGAGGAGCTCGACCTGATCGTCGAGGAGTCGGCCGAGCGCGGCAAGCTCAGCCGCCGGCAGGCCGCGCTGCTCGAGCGGGCGATCGACTTCGGCGGCCTGCACGCCTCCGCGGCGATGGTGCCCTGGAACCGCGTGACCACGATCTCGGCCCGTGCGTCGGGCGAGGAGTTGCGGCGCCTGGTGGCGACCGCCCACTCGCGCTTCCCGGTCGTCGACGAGGGTGGCGGCGTGGTGGGCGTGGTCCACGCCAAGGACCTGTTCACCGTCGACGACGGCGCGGCGGCGACGACGCAGGTCGCGGCGCTGGCCCGACCGGCGCTGGCGGTGCCCGAGACGGCGCAGCTCCGCACCGTGCTGGCTGCCCTCCGCCGGGAGACGACCGAGATGGCGGTGGTCATCGACGAGCACGGGGCGCCTGCCGGCGTGGTGACGCTGGAGGACCTGGTCGAGGAGCTGGTCGGTGACATCGCCGACGAGTACGACCCCGCCGCCCCGAGCGCCGAGCGCGACGCCGACGGGTCGTGGGTCGTGCCGGGCGCGTGGCGGATCGACGAGGTCGAGCGGGTGACGGGCGTGACGCTGCCCGGCGATGCCGCCTACGACACGCTCGCGGGCCTGGTGCTCGCCCGGCGGCAGCGGATCCCGGCGGTCGGCGATCGGGTCGAGGCGGGCGACGCCGTGCTGGAGGTGGTGGCCATGGACGGCTGGGCGGTCAGCCGGGTGCGGATCAGACCGTCCGCGGCCGGCTCGGAGGCCGGCGCACCGGGGGCCGGCGCATGAGCACGCCGGTCGCGCTCGTCGCCGGGATCGTCCTGCTGGCCGGCAACGGCTTCTTCGTCGCCGCCGAGTTCGCGCTGCTGGCCGCCCGGCGCTCGCGCGTCGAGCAGCTCGCCGCCGACGGCGACCGCCGCGCCCGGCACGCGCTGGCCGGGATCCGCGAGCTGTCACTGATGCTGGCCGGAGCCCAGCTCGGCATCACGATCTGCTCGCTGCTGCTCGGCGCGGTCGCCGAGCCGGCCATCGCCCACCTGGTCGAGGACGTCCTCGACGGCGTCGTCGACCTGCCGGCCGGCGTGGTGCACGGCATCTCCTTCGCCGTCGCCCTCTCCCTGGTCGTGTTCCTGCACATGGTCGTCGGCGAGATCGCGCCCAAGTCATGGGCGATCTCGCATCCCGAGTCGTCCGCGCTGGCGCTGGCCCGGCCGTTCCGTGCCTTCGCCCTGGTGTTCCGGCCGGTGATCCGGGTGCTCAACGTGATGGCCAACGGCCTGATCCGCCTGTTCGGCGTGCAACCCCAGGACGAGCTGGCCATGGCCCACTCGCCCGCCGACCTGCTGCTGCTGCTCGAGGAGTCGGCCGGCCACGGGGCCATCGCCCCCGACGAGCACCGCCTGCTGACCCGCAGCCTCGAGCTGTCCGGCCTCGACGCCGGCGCCGCCATGACCCCCCGCCGGGACGTCGTGGCCGTTGCCGGCGACCGGCCGGCGACCGAGATCGCGGCGGTCGCACGCGACTCCGGGCGCTCGCGCATCCTGGTCCACGAGGGCGATCTCGACCACGTGGTCGGCGTCGTCCACGCGAAGGACGTGCTGCTGCTCGATGCGGCCGAGCGGCGTGCCACCGCCGCCCGCGACCTGGCCCGCCCGGTGCCGGTGACCCACGAGGACCACCTCCTCGAGGACCTGCTCGTCGAGATGCGCACCGGCCGCCAGCACCTGGCGGTGGTGGCCGACGAGCACGGCATCGTCAGCGGCATCGTCACCCTCGAGGACGTGATCGAGGAGCTGATCGGCGAGTTCGAGGACGAGTCCGACCGGCGCTGGCGCCGGTGCCGCCCGCTGGGCGACGGGTCGTACCTGCTGGCCGGCAGCCTCCGCCCCGACGAGCTGGCCGAGCGCACCGGCGTCACGCTGCCCACGGGCGACTGGGACACCGTGGCCGGGTTCATGATCGCCCGCCTCGACCGCATCCCCACGGTGGGCGACATCGTGCGCCTCCCGGGCGTGACGCTGACCGTCACGGCCACCGAGGGCTACGCCGTCACCGAGATCCGCATGGCCCCGAGCGCCGGCGCGCCACCGACCTGACCGCGCGGTGCCCGACGGACCGATGACCGCGCGCCGTCGGTCGCAAGCCCTGATCGACGACCGCCGTCACCAGTACATGACGGCGGTCCGGCCCGACGTGCCGGGGTAGTACAGCCGCACGCGGGCGTGGTAGGTGCGGTCCCGCCGCAGCCGGTAGACGATGCTGGCGTTCCGATCGGTGCCGCTGTCGTCGTCGGCGGCGAGGTAGCGGGGCGTCCCGTCCACGTCCTCGAACAGCGCCAGCAGCGTGTCGCTCGCGCCGAAGGTGCCGATCGTGTACCGGCGGGTCGACGGGGGACGCAGCACGAAGTCGGCCTGCTCGCCGGCGGCGAGGTCGACGTCGACCGACTTCAGCGGTTGGAGCACCCGCTCGGCCGGCGCGTCGCCGGGGTACCACCGCTTCGCCCACTCGGCGTCGACCGACGAGATCGTGCCCGGCGGGTCGATGCCGTTGCTGTACGCGGCCGGCTCGACGATCAGGCCGCCCGGGAACGCGTACTCCATGATCGAGTCCGGGTCCCACGACGAGCCCTCGACGTCGGTCGCGGCGAGCTTGCGGAGCACGTTGTGGAACGTGGTCTCGCGGGGCCAGTTGTTGGGCGGGCCGCCCAGCTCGCGGTAGACCGCCTCCTCGTCCCAGACGATGCCGGAGAACGGGTTCTGGTGCTCGTGGGGCAGGCCGAGGGTGTGGCCGATCTCGTGGAGCGCCGTGGTGAGGCCGTAGTCGTTGGCGGTGAGATCCCAGCCGAAGCTCATCGTCCGCTCGTCGAGCGGGATGCCGAGCACGTCGGTGCCGACGTACGACCACGACCCGTCGCCGGGCAGGTACCCGATCCGCACCTCGGCCTCGTCGAGATCCGCCACCTCGGTGAACTCGAGACCGATGCCGAGGCCCTTCCAGACCGCGAACGCCGACCTGATGACGTCGGCCTGCGCCTTCGGCACCGACCAGCCGCTGCCCCGGGAGAAGAACGCGTAGTGGATCACCGTGTGGTTCACCCACTTCGCCGCCCCTCGGAGGATGGCTGCCGACCGGCCGATGTCGGCCGCCACGTCGGCCGGTAGCGCGCGCTGCGGCCGCGGTTGGGTGGCGCAGTACTGGAACTGCGCGGCCGCCGCACCACGAGCGGCACCCGGGGCCGCTGTCGTCGTCGACGCCGCCGTGGACGGTCGGGACCGCGCCCCGTTCGTCCGCTTCGACGGGCGGGCCTTTGTCCCGCTCGCCTTCTTCGACCTCGCTGCCTGCTTGGTCGCCGTCGCCTTGGTGCCCCTGGTCGCCATCGCCGGCCTCCGTTCCGCCGGGCGGCGTGGTCGCCCACCGCTACCACGCTCCGCGACTGGTGTACGCCCGAGGGTGCGCGGAGTCAACGCCCGCCGGCGGCCTGCACGTCGTGGTCGCGGCCGGCGGCCCCGGCGTGACGGCGTCCGGGGGCCCGGGGCTAGGATGACGCCGTCGTCAACCAAACCGGGGGGACAGCGATGCAGACCCGAGCCGCCATCCTGTGGGAGCCCAACACCGAGTGGAGCGTCGAGGACATCGAGCTCGACGCCCCCAAGGCGGGTGAGGTCAAGGTCGAGCTCGCCGCATCGGGCCTGTGCCACTCCGACGAGCACCTGCTCACCGGCGACATGGTGCTCGACCCCGAGATCGCCGCGATGATGGGCCTCGAGCAGTTCCCGGTCATCGGCGGCCACGAGGGCGCCGGCGAAGTGGTCGAGGTCGGCCCGGGCGTCACCAACCTGAAGGAGGGCGACCACGTCGCCCTCGGCTTCATCCCCTCGTGCGGCCGCTGCCCCTCGTGCGCCCGCGGCTGGCAGCACCTCTGCGACCTCGGCGCCTTCCTGCTCGCCGGCCGGCAGGTGTCCGACATGACGGCCCGGCACCACAGCAAGGACGGCCGCGACCTCGGCCTGATGTGCTGCCTCGGCACGTTCGGGCCGGTCACGGTGGTGAACGAGGCGAGCTGCATCAAGCTCGACGACGACATCCCCCTCGAGCGCGCCGCGCTGGTCGGCTGCGGCGTCACCACCGGCTGGGGCGCCGCCACCAACGCCGCCGACGTCCAGCCCGGCGAGACCGTCGTGGTGATCGGCCTCGGCGGCGTCGGCATGAACGCCCTGCAGGGCGCCTCGATGGCCGGCGCCCGCCACGTCGTCGGCGTCGACCCCGTCGAGTGGAAGCGCGAGCAGGCGCCCACGTTCGGCGCCACCCACACCGCGGCCAGCATCGAAGAGGCCACCGCCCTCGTGGGCGAGATCACCTGGGGCGCCAACGCCGACAAGGCCATCCTCACCACGGGCGTGGCCGAGGGCGCGCTCATCGCCCCCATGATGGGCCTCGTCGCCAAGGGCGGCCGCGCCGTGGTCACGGCCGTCGCCCCCATCAGCCAGAACGACGTGCAGCTCAACCTGTTCGACCTCACCCTGCAGCGCAAGGAGCTGGTCGGCTGCATCTTCGGCAACGCCAACCCGCGCCGCGACATCCCCCGCCTGCTCCGCCTCTACGACGAGGGCAAGTTCAAGCTCGACGAGCTGATCACCAAGACCTACCAGCTCGAGGACGTCAACCAGGGCTACCAGGACATGCGCGACGGCAAGAACATCCGCGGCGTCATCAACTACTCCTGACCGGACTTCACCCGGCCACCGCCGATCGGAGAGGCTGTACCTCGTGACCACCACC
>DASTFE010000342.1:0-4598 GCA_035708905.1 Acidimicrobiales bacterium
GCAAGAGGTGGTCGGGCGTGGTGCCCGACCACCCCCCGGGTCCCGGTAGCTGGGGGATCAGCGCCGGCCCGGCCGGGTCCACCGCCGCCGTGGTGGCGGCTGGCGGTTGGGCCGGGGCCTGACCCGGTGGCGCAGCTCGCGCTGCCTGTCCTCGACGAGGGTCTTGGCGAGCAGGTCGTTGTGCAACATGGCACGGTCCTTTCGTGTGGGGTGGCGACCGGGCGGTCGCCGGCGTGGTCGTCAGCGGGGCGGGTCTGTCGGGTCGAGCGGCAGGCCCAGGGCCGGCCACTCAGGCCGAAGGTGTCGTCGGCGTCGCGGCGTGGGCGCGGGCGGGCGCGACGGCTGTCGCCGGTCGCACCCGGCGGGCCGACGGCCGCCGTTGCCTGGCGGGCGAGCCTCAGGCCGTGAGGTACGGAGCGGCCGGCGTGATGGTTCGCCGGGCGCTCGGGCCCCGCACGGCGAGGGCGAGGCAGCCGTTGGCGACGTCGACGGTGAACGTCGTGATCATCGTGGGCACCTCCTCGCTCTCGGACCGGACCAGCGATCGGTGTCGCCGGGCCGGGTGGCGGACGGAGGTCAGCTTGGCGCACGGCTCGCGCTGGTGCGAGCGGATTACCCGCCGCCGTCGCGCCGCCGTCGTGGCCTGCGCCAGACTCGCAGCGTGAAGACCGTGCTCGTCATCGGCATCGGGGCCGGCGACCCCGACCTCGTCACCGCCCAGGCGGCGCGGGCGCTCGACCGGACCGACGTGGTCTTCGTCCTCGACAAGCGCGACGACGTGGCCGACCTCGCCCTGTTGCGCCAGCAGATCTGCGACCGGTACATGACCAGGCCCCACCGCACGGTCACGGCCGCCGACCCCGAGCGCGACCTGCGGGGGCGGTCCTACCGGTCGGACGTGGCCGCGTGGCACGAGCAGCGTGTCGAGATCTACGAGCGCTTCATCCGCGACGAGCTGGCCGAGGGCGAGCGGGGTGCGTTCCTGGTGTGGGGCGACCCCTCGCTCTACGACAGCACGCTGCGGATCCTCGACCAGGTGTCCGAGCGAGGTGCCACGTCGTTCACCGTCGAGGTGATCCCCGGCATCAGCAGCGTGCAGGTGCTGGCCGCGCGCTTCGGCATCGCCCTGCACCGTGTGGGGGCCCCGGTGCACATCACGACCGGCCGGCGCCTGGCCGAGGGCTGGCCGGCCGGTGTCGACGACGTGGTCGTCATGCTCGACGGCCGGTGCGCGTTCGCGGACGTCGACCCCGAGGGGGTGACGATCTCCTGGGGCGCCTACCTGGGCACGGCCGACGAGATCCTGGTGTCTGGGCCTCTCGCCGAAGTCGCCGAACGGATCGTCCGCGTGCGCGCCGAGGCGCGCGAGCGCAAGGGGTGGATGTTCGACACCTACCTGCTGCGGCGCACGCCTGGCTGAGCCCGTCGACCTGCCGGCGGCGCCACCTGCTGCGGCGCGTGCCTGGCTGAGCCCGCCGACCGGGGCGGCCCGGGCCCCGGGTACGTAGCCTTGCTGCGTGGAGTCGTTGCGCGTGCTGCTGCTGGCCGGCACCGCCGAGGCGGCCCGGCTGGCGACGCTGCTGGCCGAGCGTCCCGGCATCGCCGTGCTGGCCTCGCTCGCCGGGCACACCCGGGCGCCGGCCGCGCTGCCGTGCCCGGTCCGCGTCGGTGGCTTCGGCGGCGTGGACGGCCTGGTGGGCGCGCTGCGCGAGGGCGGCTACGGGGCCGTCGTCGACGCCACCCACCCGTTCGCGGCCGTGATGCCGCACCACGCGGCGGCGGCCGCCCACGAGGGGGGCGTGCACCGCGTGCGCCTGCTGCGCCCGGCGTGGCGGCCGCAGCCGGGCGACGACTGGCACGAGGTCGCCGACCTCGCCGGCGCCGCCGCGACCGTGGTCGTGCTCGGTGCCCGCCGGGTGCTGGTGACGACCGGCCGCCTGTCGCTCGGTCCCTTCGCCGGTCTCGCCGGGGTCCACGTCGTGGTGCGCTCGATCGAGCCGCCCGACCCCCCGCTGCCGGGCGCCACCTCGCTGCTGGCCCGCGGGCCCTTCACAGTCGACGGCGAGGTGGCGCTGCTGCGCGAGCACCGCATCGACGCGGTCGTCACCAAGAACAGCGGCGGCGGGGCGACGGCGGCCAAGCTGGCTGCGGCCCGCAGGCTCGGCCTGCCGGTCGTGATGGTGCGCCGCCCGCCGGCGCCCGCCGGCCCGGTGGTCGACGCGCCGGAGGCGGCGATCCGCTGGCTCGATTCGCTGCCCATCGCTGCCCGCCTGGCGCGCTAGGCCGAGCTCTCGGGACGCGGCTGGTTGCCAGGAAACCACCTGCGTCCAAGAAGTGTTCGGCCGGCTGGCCCGCCGGCGCCCGCCGGCCCGGATCAGGTCGTCGGGTCGGGCTGCGGGCCGCGCACGAGGCGTCCCGGCAACTCGCCGGTGGGCTCGTCGTCCTCCACCGTCTGGACGCCGGCCACGAACGTGGCCGCGTAGCCCCGCGCCCGCTGCACGAGCCGCCGGCCGCCCGCCGGCAGGTCGAACGCCATGCGGGGCACCTCGAAGCGCAGGCGGTCGAAGTCGATGACGTTGAGGTCGGCCCGCATCCCGGGCGCGACGAGCCCGCGGTCGCGCAGGCCGTACAGCTCGGCGGTCTGGCGGGTCTGGCGGTGCACGACGTGCTCCAGCGGCAGCTTCGGGCCCCGGCGCCGGTCGCGGGCCCAGTGGGTCAGCATGAAGGTGGGCGTGCCGCCGTCGCAGATGGCGCCGCAGTGGGCGCCGGCATCCGACAGCCCCATGCGGGTGCGCGGGTGGCGCGACGCCTCGTAGGTCATCGACAGGTCGCCGTAGCTGTAGTTGAAGAACGGGGCGTACACCATGCCGTGACCCTCGGCCGACGTGAGCTGGTCGACGAGCAGGGCCATCGGCGGCACGCCGCGGGCCTCGGCCCGGGCGGCGATCGACGTGTCGGCGGCCGGCTCGTAGTCGATGTCCCCGCCCGCGACCGGCCACATGCGGTCGAGCTTGGCGAGCACGGCGCGAGCGAACAGCCCACCGTCGTCGGGCACGTCCTCGATCAGGCGGCGGCGGCGCTCGGGCTCGGCGAGCACGGCGAGTCGCTGGTCCATGGGGAGGGCGGCCACCTCGGCGTAGGCGGGGTGGAAGAGCAGCGGGTGGATGCTGCCGTGCAGGCAGTAGAGGATGCCGATCGACCGACCGGCCACCTGCGCGTAGATCGGCAGCCCGTCGGCGGCCGCCTGATCGAGCAGGCGCAGCACCTCGCGCCACACGTCGGGCTCCTGGTCGGGCTGGTTCAGGTTCACGCTGACCGTCCGGCCGGTGCGGCGGGCCAGCTCGCGCATCCACGGCCACTCGTCCACGGGCACCCGGGCGTGGTCGGGGGCGAACTGGAACACGCCGTGGCCGGCGCCGGCCATGGCGTCCGCGATGGCGAGCAGCTCGCCGGACTCGGCGTCGGTGCCCGGCACGAGCTCGCCGTGCTTGGACCGGTGCAGCGGCGTGCGGCTCGTGGAGAAGCCGAGGGCGCCCGCCCGCAGCGCCTCGCCGACGAGCGCCGCCATGGCGGCCCTGTCGTCGTCGGTGGCCGGCTCGTTGGCGGCACCACGGTCGCCCATGACGTAGGCCCGCAACGGGCCGTGGCCTATCTGGGCGCCGACGTCGAGGATGCGGGGTTGCCGCTCGAGCGCGTCGAGGTACTCGGGGAAGGTGGTCCACGCCCAGCGGATGCCCTCGGCCATGGCCGAGCCGGGGATGTCCTCGACACCCTCCATGAGGTCGATCAGCCAGTCGTGCCGGTCGGGGGCGGCGGGCGCGAACCCGACCCCGCAGTTGCCCATCACCACCGTGGTGACGCCGTGCCACGAGCTCGGTGTCACCCACGGGTCCCACGTCACCTGGGCGTCGTAGTGGGTGTGGACGTCGACGAACCCCGGGGTGACCAGGCGGCCGTCGGCGTCGAGGACCCGCCGGGCGCCGGCGGTCCCCGCCGTACCGGCCGGCACGACCGCCGCGACGTGCCCGCCGTCGACCACGACGTCGGCGGGTCTGGCGGGCGTCCCCGACCCGTCGACCAGGTTCCCGTTGCGCACCACGAGGTCGACCATGCCCACGAGTCCACCACACGCCCGGGCGGCACGCCGATCGTGGTCTCACGGTGCGTGGCGGAATCGGGTTTGCAGGCGGTCACTGTGGGTAGCCAGCGCTTCGGGCCCGGCTGCCGCCGGGTGGAGCGGTCCGTCCAGGCCAACGACGACTCGGAGGACGACATGACAGGTGCGCGAAGCTTCAGGCGGAGGACGCTTCTCGGGTTGGTGGGCCTGCTGGTGGGCTCGGTCCTGCTGGTGATGGCGGCTCCGAACCTCGGTGCGGCGACCGTCGAGGGCCATCCCGACGGCGACGAGCCGAAGACCGAGAAGCCCACCACGAGCGAGAAGCCCGACAAGCCGACGACCACCACGACGGTGAAGCCGACGACCACCACGACGGTCAAGCCGACGACGACCACGACGGTCAAGCCGACGACGACCACGACGGTCAAGCCGACGACGACCACGACGGTCAAGCCGACGACGACCACGACGGTCAAGCCGA
>DASTFE010000343.1:0-5983 GCA_035708905.1 Acidimicrobiales bacterium
GGGACAGCTTGGCGCCGTGGGGAAGCCCGTGCCGGGCCAGGCACCCCCTTTGCGCGCGCCCCACCATGACCGCGGTCACGCCGAGTGGCCGTATCCTCGGACCGCATGCCGTCGACGTTCGAGCCGTACGTCCAACTCGTAGACGTGACGGCGACTTCGGCGCTGGTCGCCTGGGGCGGCTTCTTGCTCGAGCCGTGCGGCGAGTCCTGGCGTGCCCGCCGTACCGGCGAGACGTTCGGTGTCATGTCGGAGCCGGTGGGGCGGGCCGCCGTCGAGGTGCTGGACGGTGACGGCCGGATCGTGGCCCGCGAGGCCGTGGACGACGCCAACCACGTGTGGGTCGAGGGGCTCGAGCCGGCGACCACCTACCGCTACCGCGTGGTGGTCGACGGTGCGCCCTGGGCCGGCGGCGACCGGCACGATTGGGCGCCCGAGGCGCTGCAGCCCGCCGTGCGCCCGCTCGATCTGCGGCTGCGCACCCACGCGGCCGCCGACGAACCCGACCCGGTGACGTTCATCGCCGTCGGCGACACGGGCGTCGGCCTGGCGGCAGGCGAGGACGGGCGCCGGCAGCTGGCCGTGGCCCGGACCATGCAGCGGCTCGCCGACGCGTTCGACGTGCGCTTCGTGGTCATGCTGGGCGACACGATCTACCACGGCCCCGGCGGGCCCACCGACCAGAGCGGCGCGCACGACGACGACTGGTGGCTGACCTACTTCCAGCCGTACCGCTACCTGGTCGACCACCTGGCCGTCTACCCGACCGCCGGCAACCACGACGGCTCCGACGACGAGGATGCCGACGACCGGGCACAGCTCGAGGACAACCTCTACCTGGCCACCCGGTTCGGGCCCAGGGCCGGCGCGGGGCGAGCCTCGCTCGACCCCGGGCTCTTCTACAAGCTCCAGGTCGGCGCCCTGCTCGAGCTCGTGTGCATCGACACGACCTGGGGCGCCGAGCGCGGGGAGCACTGGTTCGACGAGCCGAAGCACCGCCGGTGGCTCGAGGAGGCGTTCGCGTCCGCCAGCGACGATGTGGTGTGGCGGGTGCCGTTCTCCCACCATCCCGCGTGGAGCGCCGGGCCGAACCATGCGAGCATGGACGCCCAGATCGAGCGGGTCGTGCCGCTCTACCGGCGCGGCGGCGCCCGACTCGTGCTGAGCGGTCACGAGCACAACTTCCAGCACGGCCGGGCCGACGATCTCGACTACGTCATCTCGGGAGCCGGCGGGAAGCTCGACGAACGGCCCCCGCGCCGCACCGACGAGGTCGGCACGCAGTCGTGGGCGGCCTCGGCGCACTGCCTCCTGGTCCACGCCACCCCCGAGACGCTCACGGTGGTGCCCTTCGGGGCCACCCCACCGGGGGGCCAGCCGGTGCCGCTGATCCGCCGCCGGTCCGACGGATCGCCGGTCGACGAGCCGATCGTCCTCCCTCGCGGCTGAGCCGGCGTCGACGTCGGGCCCGCGTCGACCACCTTCGCCTCGTCTGGCCGGCGTGCGGCTCCTTGCCGCACACCGCCCCTCGCTGTACCGTGCGCGCCACGGAGCGAAGGGAGGGCGCCGATGCCTTCCGAGCGGGTGGGCGACGACAGACCGGCGCCGGGCGGCGAGGCCGGGCCCGCCACCCTGCGGCCCGGCCTGCGGCGGCGCAGCTGGGAGGTCCGGGCCCAGGCGGCGATCGACAGCCTCCGCTCCGTCGCCCACGAGGTCGCCCTCACCCGCGAGCCGGACGCGGAGCCGTGGCCGCCACCCCAGGGCGGCGGCGGGGACCGTGGCGGTCACGAGAGGAGATGGCGCGACCGCCTGGCCGACCGGTGGATGTGGGGCGCCTCCCGGCACTCGGCGCCGCCGGCGCCCGACCCGGGCTGCACGCAGGACGAGCCGTGGTGCGACCGGTATCGCCACGTGCTGTTGCAGCTGCGCATCGCCGAGTCGTACCTCGACCGCCGTGGCACCCCCCGGACGTGGTGGCGCGGCATCCGCGTCGAGGGTGCGTGGGGACACATCCACAACGCCACGGTCGCGCTGGTCCAGCTGGCATCGTCCACGCAGCTGTTCGCGCTGGCGCCGCGCCTGCTCGGCATCGTCGACGGCTACCTCGAGCGCGACGATCCCGAGCGCCGCGCCGTGCAGTCGTGGTTCGACGAGCTCCCGCGGGTCGCGGCGCCGCCGCTGCGGGCGGGAGGCGGCAACTCATCGCGCCGCGACCGGGAGTCGACCGGCGACGCCGAGCCACCGGCCCCTGACCAGCCGCCCGCCCCGACAACAGTCGACGATGTGACCGACCGGGCCCGCGGCGCGCTCGCCGCCGCGCTCCAGACGGCCTACGCGCACATCGCCGCCGAGTACCAGCGGTTGCGCCGGTTCGAGTGGACGATCATCGGTAGCACCGTGCTGATCCTGGGGCTGGTGGCCTTGCTGGCCCTGCTGGGCTGGCGCGAACCGCAGGTCGTGCCCCTGTGCTTCCCCGACCCCGACGAGACGACCACCACGACCGCCGGGACGCCTCCGCCGGTCACGACCGAGGAAGTCGCCGAGAGCGAGGCTCCGTCGGCGGACCTGACCGGCGCAGCCCAGACCACCACCACGGTCGGCGAGCGGCCCCCCGTCTGCCCCAGCCGCGACCGCCCGGCGGCCGCCGGCACCACCGGCGACGCCGGTGCCGGCAGCGGTGGCTCCTCTTCCGGGGCCACCGACGAGTCGCCGTCGAGCTCGGGGGACGTGGGGACCGTGCTGCTGTTCGGGCTGATCGGCGCGTCGCTCACCAGCGTGCCCTTCGTGGTCCGCCGCGCCCCACCGACCTCGGTGCCGATCAGCGGCATCCGGGTCGCCCAGGCCGGGCTCAAGGCCGCCCTCGGCATGCTCAGCGCCGTGGTCGGCCTGATGTTCCTGCGTGCCGGCGTGGTGCCCGGCTTCACGCAGGTCGACACGCGGTCGCAGATCCTGATGTACGCGATCCTCTTCGGCGCCGCGCAGCAGATCGTGACCCGCGCCATCGACAGCCGCTCGAACACGCTCATCGAGGCCGTCACCGCCGACGACGTCGATGCGGCCGGCCCCCGATCGCAGTGAGCCCTTTGGCACCTGCGCTGACGGACGCACACGACCACGGCGGGCTCGGTGGGAGCAACCGGCTCGCCGCTAGTGCACGGCTTCGACCTCAGGGACGGCCTCGAGGGTGTCGAGCGCCTCGTCTCGGTCCTTGAGGTGCAGATCGAAGAAGGCGAGTGCGGCCTCGGCCACCAACAGCGCGGACGGGTCGCTGCGGTACACGTTGGAATGGTCGCCCCGCTGGATGGTGAGGAAGTACTTCGGCGGCTCGGCCTCGTCGAAGATCGCGTGGGACTCGGCCAGCGGGGTGGGGTCGGCGTCCCCATGCATGAACATCACCGGCGTGCCCTGCAGCTCGGCGGCGTACTCGCCGTCGAGGGGGACGTACAGCAGCGCCTGCACCAGCACAGCGTCGATCCGATCGTCGTGGCAGCACGTGTTGAAGGCGTTGCCGAACGCCACGACGGCACCCGACGAGTGCCCGGCGACGGCAAGGTGATCCACATCGGCGAGGTCGGACAGCTCCTCGTCGATGCTCGAGATCACGAACGGCACGTCGCCCACCTCGCCCTCGATGTCGTTGGCGAACTTGGCGCCCGGCCCGCCCCGCACGGTCAGGGGGTGCCGGGGCGCGGCAACCACGTAGCCGGCCCGGGCCCACAGCTCGAACGAGGGCGCATACTGCTGCGGCTCGCCTTGCTGACCGTGGTTGAACACGATGAGGGGAAACGGTCCGTCGGCCGCTGGGCTGTCGGCAACCGGCTCGCCGTCAGGGTCGCCCTCGGCGGGATACCAGAGGTCGGTGACCACGGTCCGCGTGTCTTCGGCGGGCGAGGCCCCGAACTCCGGGGTGGGCCGCGATTCGTCGACGAAGGTCACCGAGCGCGTTCCCACCCGGTACGGCCCGGTCGTCTCGACGGCGTGGTCGTCGCCGCACGAGACGATGCCGACGACGAGCACCACAACGGAGACCCGACCCGCGGACACGAGCGACACGTCGGCCGCGTACCCGGTGGAGCCCTACCGCAATCGACGCAGGCCGGGGTACGAGGTCGACCGCCACTCCGGCTCCGGGAGATCCGGACACACGGCGGGGCGCCTCGGGTAGCGTCCCGTTCTCGTGACCGTGGTGTTCGTGCACGGTGTCCCCGGGACGCCCCAGACGGTGCGGGCGCCGCTCGCGACGAGTGGGTGATGGAACGGTGGACGCGGTCCGCGAGCCAGCCCGCGACGTCCCCGTCATCGGCCGGCCCGACGTGCTCGTCGTGGGTGGCGGGTCGGCGGGCGTGGCGGCGGCGGTCGCGGCGGCACGCCGGGGCGCGGACACCTGGCTCGTGGAGGGCAGCGGGGCGGTTGGTGGACTGGCGACGTTCGGGCTGATCAACCTGCTGCTGACCCTGGACGACGGCGCAGGGACGCAGGTGGTCGCAGGACTCTGCCAGGACGTGGTCGACCGGCTCTCGGCCGCTGGCCAGGCCGTGTTCCCGCCGGCCGAGCACTGGAACCGGGAGGACGTCGACCTCGTCGACCGGTGGCGGCGGTGGGGACTGGTCTGGGGCGCGCCCGAGTCGGTGCGGTACTCGGTCGCCTTCGACCCCGAGGCGTTCGTCGACGTGGCCTACGACCTGCTGAGGGCTTCCGGCGCCCGGCTGCGGCTGCACACCTGGTTCGCCACGGTGCTGCGGGACGGCGACCGCCTCGTCGCCGTCCTCGTGGAGTCCAAGCGGGGCCGGGAGGCGATCGTGCCCCGGATGGTGGTCGACGCGACCGGCGACGGTGACGTCATGGTGGCGGCCGGTGCGCCCCACGAGTCGGTGGCCATCCCGCCGTACCTGTGGTTCCGGGTGGGGGGCGTGACCGGCGACCCCGACGCCTTCGCCTTCCGCACCACGGCGGCGGGCCGCTACCTGGTGCCGTGGGGGCCGCACCCCGATCGGGTCGACCCCTGCGACCCGGACGCGGTGACCGCCGCGACACTGGCGTGCCGCGACGCCGCCCGGGCCGAGCTCGAGCGCTTGCGGCGCGAGGTGCCGGGCTTCGCCGACGCCTGGCTCGACGACCACGCCCGCACCCTGGGGATCACCGAGAGCCGGCGGCTGGTCGGCGACCACGTCCTCGGCAGGGACGACGCCGGCACGCGATTCCCCGACACCGTCGCCCGCACCGGTCACTGGACCCGCCGAGACGTGGTCTTCGACGTCCCGCTTCGGTCGATGACGACGGACACGGCGGCGAACCTGGTGGTGGCCGGCCGGTGCATCTCCACCACCCGCTACGTCCACCAGGCGACCAAGGAGATCCCGGCGGCCATGGCCACCGGCGAGGCCGCAGGTGCCGCCGCAGCCCACGCCGCTGACTCCGACCGCCCGGCCGACGTCGGCACCCTCGACATCGCCGCCCTCCGCGCCGATCTCGCCGCCGGCGGCGCGATCGTGTGACTCCGACCTGACGCGCTGCCGGACGCGCCGTCGAGCGCGCCGACCGCCACGGCCGGGCCGGGCCCCACTCCGTGCCGCGCCACCGGTGACCATGGACCGACACGCGTGCTCAACCGCTCAGAAGCTGCACTGAGGCCTGTGCGTAGACCGCAGGTTCAAGGGTCGTCGGAAGCTCTCCGGTGTCGATGTAGGTGCGCCACGCCAGCCGGACGTCGGAGACGGCCGTGCGCCAGCTCTTCTTCGCGGTGCAGGCCTGCTGATCATCCAGCAATCCCGCCGACGATCCTTGCGTACCGGTCGAAGATGTTCTGGGCGGTGTCGGCGTTGTCCAGGCTGCGGCGGCCGGCATGAGAATCGATGTCGCGGCGCAGCTCGTCCAGGGCGCCGAGTCCGTCGAGACCGGATCGGTACGCCGCTCCGTCGGGTGAGTCGGTGACGAACGCCGCGAGGGCCGCGACCGCCGCGTCGGTGTCGCGCCGCACCTGGGCAGC
>DASTFE010000344.1:0-2096 GCA_035708905.1 Acidimicrobiales bacterium
CACGTCGGCGATGTCGCCGCTGCTGCGGATGCCGTCGAGCAGGTCGCCGTGGCGGGTGCGGAACCACTCGAGCAGCTCGGCCTCGAACCGCCGCACCTCGTCGACGGGCACGGGATCGAGGTAGCCGTTGGTGGCCGCGTAGAGCGACACGACCTGCTCCTCGACCGGCATCGGGCTGTTGAGCGGCTGCTTGAGCAGCTCGACGAGGCGGTAGCCGCGGTCGAGCTGGGCCTGGGACACCTTGTCGAGCTCGGACCCGAAGGCCGCGAACGACTCGAGCTCGCGGAACTGCGACAGGTCGCCCTTGAGCGTGCCCACCGCCTTCTTCATGGCCTTGATCTGGGCGGCGCCACCCACCCGCGACACCGACTGGCCGGTGTCGAAGGCGGGGCGGACGCCCGACTTGAACAGGTCGTCCTGCAGGTAGATCTGGCCGTCGGTGATCGAGATCACGTTGGTCGGGATGTAGGCCGAGATGTCGCCGGCCTTGGTCTCGATGACCGGCAGGGCCGTCAGCGAGCCGGCGCCGTTCTCGTCGGACAGCTTGGCGGCCCGCTCGAGCAGGCGGCTGTGCAGGTAGAAGACGTCGCCCGGATAGGCCTCGCGGCCCGGCGGGCGGCGCAGCAGCAGCGAGATCTGCCGGTAGGCCTCGGCCTGCTTGGACAGGTCGTCGTAGACGGCGAGGGCGTGCTCGCCGCTCTCCATCCAGTGCTGGCCCATGGCGCAGCCGGCGTAGGGGGCCAGGTACTTGAACGGCGACGGGTCCGAGGCGCCGGCCACCACCACCACCGTGTAGTCCATGGCGCCGAACTCCTCGAAGGTGGCGACGGTGTTGGCCACCGTCGACTCCTTCTGGCCGATCGCCACGTAGATGCACTTCACGCCCAGCCCGCGCTGGTTGAGGATCGTGTCGACGGCGACCGTGGTCTTGCCCGTCTTGCGGTCGCCGATGATCAGCTCGCGCTGGCCCCGGCCGACCGGGGTCATGGCGTCGATGGCCTTGATGCCGGTCTGCAGCGGCTCGTGCACCGGCTTGCGGCCCATGATGCCGGGCGCCTGGATCTCCATGCGCCGGTCGTGCACGCCGACGAGGGGGCCCTTGCCGTCGACCGGGT
Source organism: Acidimicrobiales bacterium (assembly GCA_035708905.1). GTDB lineage: Bacteria > Actinomycetota > Acidimicrobiia > Acidimicrobiales > VFJN01 > ZC4RG19. Next base: position 1,116 of record DASTFE010000344.1, read on the forward strand.
TGCCGAGCGCGTCGACCACGCGGCCGAGCAGGCCGTCGCCGACCGGCACCGACAGGATGCGCCCCGTGGCCTTGACGGGCTCGCCCTCCGACACCGCGGCGGCGTCGCCGAGCACCACGGCGCCGATCGAATCCTCGTCGAGGTTCAGCGCCAGGCCGACGACGCCGCTCTCGAACTCGAGCAGCTCGTTGACGGCCGCGTCGGGCAGCCCGCCGACCGTGGCGATGCCGTCGCCCACCTCGGTCACCCGGCCGACCTGCGCGGTCTCGACGCCGGGCTTCCAGTCCTCGAGGTTCTTGCGGAGCGCCGAGGCGATGTCGGCGGTGTTGATGGTCAGCTCTGCCATCGTGGGTGTCCTCGTCGTCTCGTCGTCTACAAAGCGTGCTTGAGCTGGTCGAGCCGGGTGCGGACCGACCCGTCGATGACGGTGTCGCCCACCTGGGCGACGATGCCACCCAGCACCGACGGGTCGACCACGACCTTGACCTCGACCTGCTTGCCGGTGGCCTCGCCCAGCGCCTTGGCAAGGCGCTGGCGCTGGTCGTCGGTGAGGGCGACCGCCGAGCGAACCTCGGCGACCTCCTTGTTGGCCTCGGCCGCGCTCATCTCGACCAACCGCCGGATGATCTCCGGCAGCTGCCGGGCCCGGCCGGTGCCGACCACCATCGAGACCAGCGCCACGGTGGTGCCGCTGGCCCGGCCGCCGAGCAGGTCCTCGACGATCTGCTGGCGGCGGCTCGCCGGGATGCCCGGGTCGGTGAGCGCGTCGCGCAGCTCGTCTGACCCCTGCAGGGTCTGCGAGAAGCGGAACAGCTCGTCCTCGACCTCCCCGAGGGTGCCCTCGGCGCGCGCGACCCCGAAGAGGGCCTCGGCGTAGGCGAGCGTGCGGTCGTCTGCCATCTCGGCGCTGCTCCTGATCAGCAGTGGTGGGGCGCCCTACGAGCGCTGCGCCGCCACCTGGTTGATGTAGTCCTCGACGAG
>DASTFE010000345.1:0-3365 GCA_035708905.1 Acidimicrobiales bacterium
CCAGCTGCTGGCCGGGCGCGACGTCGCCCGCACCGACCCGCTGGCCCGGCAGATGGTGAACTTCGTGTACCTCATCGGCGATCGGACGACGGGCGAGGCGGTGGTGGTCGATGCCGCCTACGACGTGCGCGGCGTGCTCGACGTGGCCGCCGCGGACGGCATGAAGGTCACGGGCGCGCTCGCCACCCACTACCACCCCGACCACGTGGGCGGCGACATGATGGGCTACCAGATCAGCGGGGTGCGCGAGCTGCTCACGCTCAACCCGGTGCCCGTGCACGTCCAGCGCGACGAGGCGCCCTGGGTGCAGCGCGTCACGGGGGCGAGCGAGGGCGACCTGGTGCAGCACGACAGCGGCGACGTCGTGACCGTGGGCGACGTGCACATCGACCTGATCCACACCCCGGGGCACACCCCCGGCAGCCAGTGCTTCCTGGTCGACGGGCGCCACCTGGTGTCGGGCGACACCCTGTTCCTCGAGGGCTGCGGGCGCACCGACCTGCCCGGGGGCGACGCCGCCCAGCTCTACGAGAGCCTCACCCAGAAGCTGGCGAAGGTGCCCGACGACGCCGTGCTCTTCCCCGGCCACCTCTACTCGGCCGAGCCCTCGGCCACGATGGGCGAGACCCGCCGCCTCAACTTCGTCTTCAAGCCGAAGACCGAGGCCGAGTGGCTCGCCCTGTTCGGCCGCTGACGCCCGTCGGCGCTGACGGCGCGGCCGAGCGTGCCGGCCCGGGCCTCCCGCCGGCACCGTCGAGCCGCTCGAGCACGGCCTGGCCCCGCGGCGAGAGCCGGTAGCCGACCTCGAGGCTCTCGGTGAGCCCGATCTCCTTGAGCTTGCGAACGTCGGTCTTGAACGGCAGCTTGTCGCGCCCGAGCGAGGCCGCCAGGTCGCCGGCCCGGACCGCCGGCCGGTCGGCGATGAGGCGCAGCACGGTCGCAGTCCACGGCCCGTGCCGGCTCGCCCGGTCGAGGCGGGCCAGGCGGGACTCGATCGCCGCCCAGTCGTCGTCCGACAGATGGGCCTGGTCGCGTAGCGCCAAGCGGGGGTCGGGCCCGGCCAGGTGAAAGGCGATGCGGTAGAGCGTGCCGTCGGGCCGGCGGGCGAGCTCGCGCAGCAGCTCGTCCCGGTCGGCGTAGCCCGCCCGGCGGGCGTCGCCGTCGCCGATCTCGTCGAGGGCGACCTCGTCGACCGCGTCGATGGCCAGCTCGCCCACGGGGGTGCGCTGGCGCCCGCCGGCCTTCACCGAGGGACGGCGCCACCGGCGGAACGCGAGCGTCACCGAGCCGTCGGCCAGCCCGGCGTGGAACCGCTGCGGGAACAGCATCGTCGGGCACGCTACCTGTGCCGGGCGCGGGCGGCCGCCGGGGCACCGCCCTGCACGGCCGAGCGGGCCACACCGTACGGGTGAGACACGTCCGATGGGTGCGCGTCGGCTCCCGGGGCGGGAAGGAACGGTGGCGCCTGCCCGATCAAGCGATTGATCGGGCTAGAGTCGCGGGCATGCAGGAGCTGACCGGCGGCGCCACGGCCGGCGCGCCGGCGGGGCGCGCCAAGCGGTCGCAGATCCTGGCCGCCGCCACCGAGCTGATGGCGACCCACGGCGTCGAGGGCATGACCATGCGCCAGCTCGCCGGTGCCTGCGGGCTCAGCATCGCCACGCTCTACCACTACTTCGGGTCCAAGTCCGACCTGCTGGGTGCCATCGTGGGCGAGCGCCACTACGACGCCGGCCTGCGCGAGCTCACCCTGCCCGTCGACGCCGGCCTCGCGCCGCGGCCGCGGCTGGCGGCCTTCTTCGGCCAGCTCGCCACCCAGGCGCTGGGCGAGCTGCGGCTGTGGCGCCTGCTGATCGGCGAGAGCCTGCGCGACGACGCGGTGGCGCTGGCCGAGGCCCGCCGGCTGTCCGGCGCCCTGGAGCAGGCGGTCGACCGTTGGCTGGCCGCCCTGTTCCCCGAGTTGGGGGCCGAGGCGGCGGCGCGCGCCACCGGCGGCCCCGCGCCGCCGGCGACCTCGGGCGCGGCGGTGACACCCGACCGGGCGGCCGTGACCTCGGTGGTCACGGGTCAGCTGCTGGCGGTGTTCCTCGAGGAGATGCTGCTCGACGACGGCGACCGTGCCGCCAGCGCCGCCCGCGTCGACCGGCGGGCCGCCGCCACCGCCGCCGTCGTGTTCCCCGACGCACCACCGACCTGACCGACCAGACCGACCACCCGCCCACTCGCACCGACCACACGGAGACACCGCCATGCGCACCGAGATCTGCGACCAGCTCGGCATCGAGTTCCCGATCTTCGCCTTCAGCCACTGCCGCGACGTCGTCGCCGCCGTGTCCAAGGCCGGCGGTCTCGGCGTGCTCGGTGCCGTCGGCTTCAGCCCCGAAGACCTCGAGGTCGAGCTGGCGTGGCTCGACGAGCACGTCGGCGACCGGCCCTACGGCGTCGACATCGTCATCCCCTCGAAGTACGAGGGCATGGACTTCGACGACATGTCCCCCGAGGAGCTCGAGGCCGAGCTCGCCCGCCACGTCCCCCAGCAGCACCGCGACTTCGGCAGCAAGATCCTGGCCGACCACGGGGTGCCCGAGCTGCCGGAGGGCGAGAAGCACCACGAGCTGCTGGGGTGGACGGCCACCACCGCCGCCCCCCAGGTCGACGTCATCCTGCGGCACGACAAGGCCCGCCTCGTCGCCAACGCCCTGGGCACGCCGCCGGCCGACGTGGTATCGCTGATCCAGGACAGCGGCCGGCTCGTCGGCGCGCTGTGCGGCTCGGTCAAGCACGCCCTGCGTCACAAGGACGCCGGGCTCGACTTCGTCGTGTGCCAGGGCACCGAGGGCGGCGGCCACTGCGGCGAGATCGCCTCGATGGTGCTGTGGCCCCAGGTGATCGACGCGGTCGCGCCGCTACCGGTGCTGGCCGCCGGCGGCATCGGCAACGGCCGCCAGGTGGCGTCGGCCCTGGCCATGGGCGCGCAGGGCGCGTGGACCGGCTCGCTGTGGCTGACGGTCGAGGAGGCCGACGTGCCCCCCGCCCAGATGGCGACCTACGTCGAGGCCTCCAGCCACGACACCGTGCGGTCGCGCTCGTTCACCGGCAAGCCGTGCCGCATGCTGCGCAACGACTGGACCGAGGCGTGGGAGAGCGACGACTCGCCGGGCGCCCTGCCCATGCCGCTGCAGATGATGGTGGCCCTCGACGCCGTGCAACGTGGGCACCGCTATCCCGAGGCGGCCAAGGACGTGAACTTCAACCCCGTCGGGCAGGTCGTCGGCCAGATGAACCGCGTCGAGCGCACCGCGGACGTCGTGCAGCGGCTGGTAGCCGAGTACCTCGACGCCTGCGAGCGGCTCAACGACCTCAAC
>DASTFE010000346.1:0-6156 GCA_035708905.1 Acidimicrobiales bacterium
GGTCCCGGCCCCGACGACCCGGCGCCGGGTGACGGTCCTGCGCCCGCGCCGGCCGGTTCCCCGGCGCCGGCGCCGGCCGATCCCGCTCCTACCGAGCCGGCCCCGGCCGAGCCGCCTGCGGCGACGGGGTACGTGCCCACCACCGCGGTCGGCGACTCGGTCCTGGTGGGTGCCGCCCCCGTCCTGGCCGGCCGCATGGGGCCGGCGCTCACCGTCGACGCCGAGATCGGTCGGCAGATGGCCGACGCGGCCGGCCTGGTCGCCGGGCTGGCCGCCCGCGGCGCGCTCGGGCAGGTGCTGCTGCTGCACCTCGGCAACAACGGCCCCTTCACGCCCGCGCAGATCGACGCCGTGGTCGCCGCCGCCGGCCCCGACCGCACCGTGCTGCTGGTGAACGTTTCCGTGCCGCGCCGCTGGGAAGCTGAGGTCAACGAGGCGCTCGCCGCGGCCGCGGGGCGGCATCCCAACGCCGTCCTCGTCGACTGGCGCTCGCTCGTCACCAGCGAGCCGGGGCTGACCCGCGACGACGGCTTCCACCTCACGGCCGCCGGCGCCGAGCGTTACGCCGACCTGATCGTCGGCCAGGTGCCCACGATCTGAGCAACGACCGCCACGAACGGAGCCACGAGTGTCACTTCCGGAACCGGTACCGCCATCGCCGGGGCGCGACGACGACGCCCGCGTGGTCCACCCGCTCGTCTATCGCGCCGGCGCCTACGCCTGGCGCCTCATCGGCATCGGGATCGTCGGCTGGGCGCTGCTGAAGCTGCTCACGGCCCTGTGGGTGCTGCTGCTCGCCGCCGCGGTGGCGACGCTGCTCGGCCGCGCCCTCGATCCGGTCGCCAGCCGGCTCCGCAGCCGAGGGATGCCCCGGGCGCTCGTGGCGGCCACGACCCTGCTCGGGTTCCTGGCGCTGATGGCCGGCATCCTGGTGATCCTCGTGCCCCTGATCGTCGACGAGTTCGAAGACCTGGGTCCCACGCTCGAGCAGGCCGTCGACGACGTCGAGGACTGGCTGGTCGACGACAGCCCCTTCGACGTGTCGCGCCAGGACATCGACGACTTCCGCGAGGAGGCCCGCACCCGCGTCAGCGACACGCTCGAGTCGCAGAGCGGCACCATCGTGAGCGGCACGCTCGTGGCCTTCGAAATCGTCACCGGCGTCGTGCTGGCGCTGATCACCACGTTCTTCCTGCTCAAGGACGGCGACCGTTTCAGCCGCTGGCTGCTCGGGTTCGTGCCCGACGATCGCCAGCACCTCACGACCCGCGTGGCGGCCCGCTCGTGGCGGACGCTGGGCGGCTACCTCAAGGGCTCGGCGACCCTGGGCGTGATCGAGGGCACCGCGATCGGGCTGACCGTGTGGCTCGTCGGCGGCGCACTGGCGGTTCCCGTGGCGGTCATCACGTTCTTCGCCGCCTTCCTGCCCTTCGTGGGCGCGGTCCTGGCCGGTGCGGTCGCCGTGCTCGTCACGCTGGTCACCGCCGGGTTCGGCCCGGCGGTCATCGTGCTGATCGTGGCCGTGCTGATCCAGCAGTTCGACAACGACCTGCTGGCACCGATCGTGTTCGGCAAGAACCTGCAGCTGCACCCGCTCGTCGTGCTGGCGGCGATCGTCGGTGGCAGCACCCTGTTCGGGCTGTTCGGCGCGGTGCTCGCCGTGCCGGTCACCGCTGTGGTCATCAACGCCCTGGCCGAGTGGCGCGACGACGGTCGCGTCGACGAGGCCGCGTAGCATCCGGCATCTGGGGAGGCATGCGGTGCACGAGACGGCGATCGAGACAGCGGAGGCCGTGCGGCGGGGCGAGCGACGCGCCGTCGAGGTGCTCGACGAGGCCCTGGCGGCCATCGCCGCGGGTGACGAGCGCCTCGGCGCGTTCGTCCACGTCGACGAGGGGGTGGCCCGGGCCGCGGCCGAGGCGGTCGACGCCGCGGTGGCGCGGGGCGAGGATCCCGGCCCGTTCGCGGGCGTGCCCATCGGCGTCAAGGACCTCGAGGACTGCGCGGGCATGCCCACCACGAAGGGATCGCTCGTCTACGCGGGGCGGGGGCCGGCGGCGGCCGACTCGGTGCACGTGGCGCGGCTGCGGGCGGCCGGCGCCGTGCCCGTGGGCAAGACGGCCGCACCCGAGTTCGGCACGTTGAACTTCACCAAGTCCAAGGTCTCGGGCATCGCCCGCAACCCCTGGGACCCGACGCTGACGCCGGGCGGGTCCAGCGGTGGCAGCGCGGCGGCGGTGGCGGCGGGCATGGTGCCCGCGGCCACGGCCAGCGACGGGGGCGGCTCGACCCGCATCCCCGCCTCGTTCTGCGGGCTGGTCGGGTTCAAGCCCAGCTACGGGCGCATCCCGCACCCGGGGGCGCCCGGCTCCGAGACCGCGGTTCCGGGCCTGCTGACCACCTCGGTGGCCGACAGCGCCCGCCATCTCGACGTGACCGCCGGCCCCGACGAGCGCGACCGGTTCTCGCTGCCGCGGCCACTCGTCACCTACGAGGCCGCCGTCGACTCGCTGCCCGTCGACGGCCTCCGGGCCCGGTGGTCGCCCGACATGGGCTTCGCCCGGTGCGACCCCGAGGTGCGGTCGACCGCCGAGGCGGCCGCCCGCGCGCTCGCCGAGGCCGCCGGGCTGGTGCTGGACAACGAGCCGCTCGAGCTGACCGATCCCGTCCGCACCTGGTTGAGCGCGGGTGCCCTCGACCTGTGGCTCGAGCTCGAGGACGGGATGTGGCCCGGCGTGGCCGACGACCTCACCCGCTACACCCGGTCGGTGCTGCAGCAGACCGAGCACCACCCGGTGCCCAAGGTGGCGCGGGCGGCCCGGCGGCGCGAGCAGCTCGTGGCCGACGCCGCCCGGCTGTTCGACGAGGTCGACCTGCTGATCACGCCCACGACGGCCGTGCCGGCGTTCCCGGCCGAGGGGCCGCCGCCCGACGTGATCGACGGTGGGCCGGCCCACCCCCTCGGCGCGTCGGCGACGCCGTTCACCATGCTGGCCAACCTGTGCTGGAACCCGGCCGTGTCGGTGCCGGCGGGGCGCACGGCCGCCGGCCTGCCAGTCGGGCTGCAGGTCATGGCCCGCCGTCACCACGACGAGATCCCGCTGCGCCTGGCCCGCATCTGGGAGCAGGTCCGGCCCTGGCCCCGCCACGCCGGCTGAGCGGGGCGGCGGTCAGTCGCGGCGGTCGCGCAGGAAGCGCTCGACCTCCTCGACCAGCGAGCGGGCGACCCCGCTGTCGTCGCCGCCGGCGTCGTGGCGCTCCTCGAGCTGGCTGACGTACTCGGACGTCTCGTCGTCCTCCTCGACCAGCTCGGTGACCTGGCGCTCGTAGGCGGCCGAGGCGATCTCGAGCTCGGTGGTGGGGACCCAGGTGCCCAGCACCTCGGCGGTGCGCTCGAGCAGCGCCAGCACGGCCTTGGGCGAGGGCGCGGTCGGCACGTAGGTGGGCACGGCCGCCCATAGCGACGCCGCGGGCAGGCCGGCCTCGCGGCAGGCGGCCGACAGCACGCCGACCACCCCGGTCGGGCCCTGGTAGGTGGAGGGCTGCAGCCCCAGCTCGGACTGCAGGTCGGGGTCGCTGACCGTGCCGACGACCGGCACCGGCCGGCTGTGGGGCACCTCGGCCACCAGCGCCCCGAGCACCACCACCAGGCGGCAGCCGAGCTCGCGGGCCAGGCCGGTGATCTGCTCGCAGAACGTGCGCCACCGCAGCTGGGGCTCGGTGCCGATCAGCAGCAGGGCGTCGCCGGCGTCGCCCGGCAGGGTGGCGGCGTAGACCTTGGTGGTGGGCCACACGATGCGCCGGACGCCGTCGTCGTCGATCTCGGCCTGCGGCCGGGTCGTCGTGAAGTCGAAGAACTCCTCGGCGTCGATCTCGGCGACGACCTCGCCGTCGTAGCGGTCGATCAGGTAGCGGACGGCGCCGCTGGCGGCGTCGCCCGCGTCGTTCCAGCCCTCGAACGCCGCCACCAGGACCGGGTGGTCGAGCGAGGGGCGGTTGCGCCAGCGGACGTGATCCACCGCGCCCATCGTACGGGGACCGGCGGTCAACACCGGTGCCGGGACCTGGGGTGGGGCTCTACCCTGCAGGTGTGCCTCCTGCCCACACCGTCCGCACGGTCGCCGACGTCATGAGCTCGCCGGTGGTGACGGCGCTGCCCGACGAGTCGGTCGCCGACGCGGCCGCCCGCATGAACGAGCGGGCCGTGGGGTCGGTCGTCGTGGTCGACGGCGACCGGCCGATCGGCATCCTCACCGAGCGCGACATGGTTCGCCTGGCGGCGTCGGGCCCGGCGGCGGCCGGCGTGCCCGTGTCCCAGCTGATGACCCCCGACCCCGACTGCGTCCAGCCCGGCGAGTCGGTGCAGGAGGCGCTGGTCACGCTGTCCGAGCGGGGGTACCGCCACATCCCGGTCGTCGACGGCGAGGCGCTGGTGGGCATCGTGTCGCTGCGCGACCTGATGCGGCTGGCGCAGATCCAGCCCGTGGTCCACCCCGGCCAGATCGAGGCGCCCCCCGGCCTCGAGGGGGTGATCGTGGCCGAGACCGAGGTCGGCGACGTGCGGGGACTCGAGGGCTTCTACCACTACCGCGAGTACTCGGCGGTCGAGCTGGCCGACCGGCGCTCGCTCGAGGACGTCTGGTTCCTGCTGTTCGAGGGGCACCTGCCCTCGCCCGACGAGAGCCGGGCGTTCGCCGACGAGGTGCGGGCGCTGCGGGACGTGCCCGCCTCCGTGCGCAAGCTGCTGCCCGCCATCGCCGCCGCCGGCGGCCCGATCATGGACCAGCTCCGCACGGCGGTGTCGCTGCTCGGTCACAGCCAGGGCTTCCGGCCGTGGCTCGACGTGCCGGCGGCCGAGCTGCGCCACAACGCCCTGCAGGTGTGCGCGGCGGTGCCGACGCTCATCATGGGGCTGCACCGCTACGGGCAGCGGCTCGAGCCGGTCGAGCCCGACCCCGAGCTGGGCTACGGCGAGAACTACCTGTGGATGCTCACGGGCGAGCGCCCCGACCCCGACAAGGCCCGGGCGGTCGAGCAGTACCAGATGCTCACCATCGACCACGGCTTCAACGCGTCGACGTTCACGTCCCGGGTCATCACGTCGACGGGCGCCGACCTGGCCGGCGCCGTGGCCGGCGGCATCGCCGCCCTGTCGGGCCCGCTGCACGGCGGTGCGCCGTCGCGGGCGCTCGACCTGCTCGACGCCATCGGCACGCCCGACAACGCCCGTCCCTACCTGGTCGATGCCGTCAACCGGGGCGACAAGATCATGGGGTTCGGGCACCGGGTCTACAAGACGACCGATCCCCGCTCCGAGTTCCTGCGGGGCGTCGCCGAGCGCATCGAGGCGGCCAAGGTCGCCTTCGCCACCCAGGTCGAGCAGACCGTCGTCGACGTGCTCGCCGAGCTCAAGCCCGGCCGCAACCTGTACGCCAACGTCGAGTTCTACGCCGGCGTGGTCATGGAGGACGTCGGCCTGCCGCCCGCCCTGTTCAGCCCGACGTTCGCGTCCAGCCGGGTGATCGGCTGGTGCGCCAACATCCTCGAGCAGGCGGCCGACAACCGCATCATCCGGCCGTCGGCCCGCTACGTGGGGCCGCCGCCCCCGCAGCCGGTGCCCGAGGCCTGACGCTCCGGGGTCCTGAGGGGCCGAGCCAGCGGGGGCCGGGCCGCGGCCGGGGGGCCGGCCGGGTCGCGGGTACGGTCGGGCGCGTGAAGGTCGAGATCGCCACCACGCTCACCCCCGCCATCGTCGACGCCGTCGACCGCCTGGTGCCCCAGCTCTCGCGGTCGAGCCCCCTGCCGACCACCGTCGAGCTGGGCGAGGTGGTGTCGTCGCCGGCGACCGACCTGTTCATCGCCATCGACGACGGCGGCACGGTCGTCGGCATGGCGACGCTGGTCACGTTCCGCATCCCCACCGGCATGCGGGCATGGATCGAGGACGTGGTCGTCGACGAGGCCGGCCGGGGCCAGGGCGTCGGCCGGGCGCTCACCGACGCCATGGTCGACCGCGCCCGCGAGCAGGGATGCCGCACCGTCGACCTGACCTCGCGCCCGTCGCGCCAGGAGGCCAACCGCCTGTACCAGCGGGCTGGCTTCGAGCGCCGCGACACCAACGTGTACCGGCTCGACCTGCGCGACGGCGACTGAAGG
>DASTFE010000347.1:0-6561 GCA_035708905.1 Acidimicrobiales bacterium
CATGAACTCGTCGGGGTCGCTGGTCTCGGACTGCCAGTCGACGATGCGGTTGAGCCACGGCATGTCGGCGGCGTTGGAGTCGCTGTCCTTGTAGGCCCAGTGGGCGGCCACGCCCTGCTCGGCCCGGGCGTGCATCTCCCAGGTGCGGATCTGCACCTCGACCGCCTTGCCCTGCGGCCCGATCACCGTGGTGTGCAGCGACTGGTACAGGTTGAACTTGGGCATGGCGACGTAGTCCTTGAACCGGCCCTGCACCGGCTTCCACGTGGCGTGGATCGACCCCAGCGCCGCGTAGCAGTCCTTGACCGACTCGACGATGACCCGCATGCCCACCAGGTCGAAGATGTCGTCGAACTCGCGGCCCTTGACCACCATCTTCTCGTAGATCGAGTACAGGTGCTTGGGGCGGCCGGTGACGTCGGCGGTGATGCGCAGCTCGGCCAGCCGCTGGCGCACCTCCTCGAGCACCTGCGTGAGGTAGATGTCGCGCTCGGGCGTGCGCACCGAGACCATGTGGTCGATCTCGGCGTAGCGCTTGGGGTGCAGGGCGGCGAAGGCCAGGTCTTCGAGCTGGGTCTTCACGTCCTGCATGCCGAGCCGGTGGGCCAGCGGGGCGTAGATGTCGAGCGTCTCGCGGGCGATGCGGTCCTGCTTCCAGGCCGGCATGGCGGCGATGGTGCGCATGTTGTGCAGCCGGTCGGCCAGCTTGATGATCAGGACCCGCAGGTCGCGAGCCATGGCCACCAGCATCTTGCGCATGGTGGCCGCCTGCTGGGCCTCGCGCGAGTCGAACTGGACCCGCTCGAGCTTGGTGACGCCGTCGACGATGGCGGCCACGTCGGCGCCGAACGCCCGCTCGATGTCGTCGAGGGTGGTGCCGGTGTCCTCGACGGTGTCGTGCAGCAGGGCGGCGGCGACGGTGACGTCGTCGAGGCCGAAGTCGGCGACGATGCGGGCGACGGCCAGGGGGTGCTGCACGTAGGGCTCGCCCGAGTTGCGCGACTGGCCCCGGTGGGCGTCGGCCGAGCGGAGGTAGGCCCGCGTGATGAGCGCCGTGGGCGCCTTGGGGTGCCGGCGGCGGAAGGCGGTGAGCAGGGGCGCGACCTCGTCGGCCGGCGGCCGGTGGTTGCGGCGCCACGGGAGGACCCGGTCAACGGTCGGCACGTTGCTTCACCTCCTCTCCTGACATCTCGAACGACGTGCGGGCCCGTCGTGTTCCCGCCTGGCACCACCTACACGGTGATCAGGCTGATGACGTCGTGGTCAGCCAGTTTGGCCCGACCGTCGAGGAAGCCCAACTCGACCACGAAGGCCAGCCCGGCGATCCGCCCCTCGAGGCGCTCGATCAGCCGGCACGTGGCCGCCGCCGTGCCACCGGTGGCGAGCACGTCGTCGACCACGTAGGCGGCGTCGCCCGGCCGCAGCGCATCGTCGTGGATGTCGAGCGAGTCGGTGCCGTACTCGAGGGCGTAGGTCTCGGTGACCGTGCTCCACGGCAGCTTGCCGGGCTTGCGCACCGGCACGAACCCGGCGCCCAGCCGGTAGGCGACGGCCGCGGCGAAGATGAACCCGCGGGCCTCGATGCCCACCACCTTGTCGACCGTCAGGCCCGCGGCGTGGTCGGCCACCGCGTCGACGGCGAACCGGAAGGCGTCGACGTCGGCGAGCAGGGGCGTCAGGTCCTTGAAGACGATGCCCGGCTGGGGGAAGTCGGGCACGTCACGCAGGTGAGCGGCCAGCCACGAGGGATCGCGCGTCATGGCGGGCGACGTTAGCGGCCGGTCGCGACGGTCAGCGGCGGCGCGGCCTGGTCTTCTTGCGGGGCCGCGGCGGGATCGCCCGACCCGGCGACGCGGCCGGCGCGGCCGGCCGCTCGCCACCCGCCGGCACCGTCGCGGCGGCGGGGCGCGCGGCCGCGGGACGGGCGGTGGTGGCGGCGGCGCGGCCCGAGGGTCGGCCGGTGGCGATCGTGGCCGCCACCGCCTCGGCGTCGCCGCCCCGGGCGTCGATGCGCCGCCTGATGTCGCGGTAGCGGGGCTCGCGCTCCTTGAGCCAGGCGAGCATGGGCGAGGCGATGAAGAGCGACGAGTAGGCGCCGGACGCCTGACCGACGAGCAGCGCGATGGCGAACTCCTCGATGACGACGGCGCCCATGACCCACGAGCCGACCACCAGCAGCGTGAGCACCGGCAGCAGGGCGGTGATGTTGGTGTTGAGCGACCGCATCAGGGCCTGGTTCAGCGACACGTTGACCATGCCGCCGTAGGTGAGGCCCCCGGTCGAGGACACCAGCCGGGTGTTCTCGTCGACCTTGTCGAACACGACGACCCCGTCGTAGATCGAGTAGCCGAGGATCGTCAGCAGGGCGATCACGGTGGCGGGCGTGACCTCGATCTGCGTCACGGCGTAGAACCCGGCCGTGATGAGGATGTCGTGGAACAGGGCGACGAGCGTGGGCAGCGCCATCTTCCACTCGAACCGCAGCGTGATGTAGATGGTGACGAGCACCAGGAACACCACGAGCGCCCGCACCGCCTTGTCGCTGATCTCGCGGCCCCACGAGGGGCCGACCTCGGACAGGTCGACGTCGTCGAACGACGCGCCGGTCAGCTCGGCGAGCGTGTCGGTGACCTCGTCGGTGGTGGCGGCGTCGATGGGCTCGGCCTCGACCCTGATCGAGCGGCCCTCGTCGCTCGACAGCTCGGTGATCGTCGACCCGGCGAGCCCGAACGGCGCCAGCTCGTCGCGCACCTCGGGCACCGTCGCCTCACCGGCCGGCACCTGCCACACGACGCCGCCCTCGAAGTCGATGCCGAGGTTGAACCCGCCGCGGACGACGAACGCCAGCACGCCGACCAGCACCAGGGCGCCCGAGATGGCGAACCAGAGGCGGCGGCGCCCGACGAAGTCGAAGTTGGTCTCGCCGTGGTAGAGCCGCATCCACAGCGAGCGCTTCGCGGTCGGCGCCGCGTCGCTGGGCGTGGCGGTGCCGGCGCCGTTCCCGTCGTGGCTGCTCATCGCCCCGACCCCCCGCTGACGGCGGCGCCGATCTCGGGCTCGGGCCGGCGGGCCGCCAGGCCCCGGGCCACGCCCAGGAACGGCATCTCGGTGAACAGGCGGCTGCTCGACAGCCAGGTGACCACCGGGCGGGTGTAGAACCAGGTGACCACCAAGCCGAGGACGGTCGACAGCCCGAGGAAGAGGGCGAAGCCGCGCACCGAGCCCACGGTGAGCCACCACAGCACCCCGGCCCCGATGAACGAGGTGATGTTGGCGGCCAGGATCGTGCGGAACGCCCGCCGGAAGGCCCGGTCGGTCGAGCTGCGCAACGTGCGCCCGGCGCGCACCTCGTCCTTGAGCCGTTCGAAGAACACGACGTACGAGTCCACCGTCACGCCGATCGACATGATCATGCCGGTCACCCCTGCCAGCGTGAGGGCCAGGCCCTGGGTCTCGCCCAGCCAGCTCACCACCGTGTACATCAGCGCCGCCCACACCCCGAAGCCGACGACCACCACGATGCCGAGCGCGCGGTAGTAGAGGATCATGTAGAGGGCGACGATGGCCAGGCCGGCGAACCCGGCGATGACGCCGGCCCGCAGCGTGTCCTCGCCGAGCGACGCCGAGACCGTCTCGACCGTCTGCCGCTCGAGCTCGACGGGCAGCGCGCCGTAGCGCAGCACGAGCGCCAGGTCCTTGGCCTCGGACTCGGTGAAGGGCCCGCCGCTGATCGAGATCTGGTCGGCGGCGAAGGAGGGGCTGTTGATCGTCGGCGCCGACTGCACCACCGAGTCGAGCACGATGGCGAGCTGGCCGGTCGGGCACACCTCGGGGTCGCTGGCGAGGTAGCACTGGGCCGCGATCTCGTTGAACCGGTCGATGCCGTCCTCGCCGCCCCGCATCTCGAGGGCCACCACCCACTCGTTCTGCGGGAACTCGGCCGACGCGGTGCGGACGATGCGGCCGGTCGCCAGCGTCGGCCCCAGCACGTAGACGGTCTCGCCATCGGCGCCGGCCACCGTGACCGTGGCGTCGGCCTCGTCCTGGGCACGCGGCGTGAGCTGGAGCTCGCCCTCGGCGGGTTCCTCCCCGACGGGTTGGTCCTCGGCCGGCTGGTCCCCAGCGGGCTGGTCCTCGGCCGGCTCGTCCCCGGTGCCGGCGTCGCCCTCGTCGGCGGGGGCGGCCGTCGTGGTGGTGGTCGGCTCCTGCTGCACCGCCGCCGCGCTCTCGCCTTCGACCAGCGGGGCGGCGCCCTCGTCGGTGGCGCCGCCGTCGGGCGCGGTGGTGGTCGTCGTGGTCGTCGTGCTGGTGCCGTCGCCCTCGCCGGTCGCCTCCTGCGCCTCCGCCACGGCCTCGGCGAGCACGTCGGGCGGCACCTGGGACTGCTGCAGCACCGGGCGGAAGCGCAGCTCGGCCGTCTGTCCCACCAGTTCGAGCGCCCGGTCCCGGTTCTTCGCGCCGGGCAGCTGGACGACGATCGCGTCGCCCTGGCGGGTGATGTCGGGCTCGGCCACGCCCAGCGCGTCGACCCGCTCGCGGATGATGCTGAGCGCCTGGTCGAGCTGCTCGCCGCTGGCGTCGCCGGTCGGGGCGAGCACGACCGACACGCCGCCCTGCAGGTCGAGGCCCAGCTCGGGGCTGTCGCCGCGGGCCAGGGTGAGCGCGAGGCCGCCCAGCGACACGACCAGGATGAACACGAGCGGGAGGAGGATCTTGCGTCGCATCAGCTCTCGGGGTTCGGCTCGGTGCCACCGGGGCGGGCGGCATCTCCGGGGCCGGCCGTGCCACCGGGGCGGGTGCCGCCCGGTCCGGCCGTGCCACCGGGCTGGGTGCCGCCGGGGCCGGCACTGCCACCGGGGCGGGCGGTGCCGTCAGGGCGGGCGGTGCCGTCGGCCTGCTCACCGGCCTCGTCGGCCGGCGCAACGACGTCGCCGGTGGGCTCGACGGCGTCACCCGGCGGCTCGGCGAGGCCACCCGTGGGCTCGGCGGCGTCGAGATCGGTCGCGTCCTCGAGGCGGCGCAGCACCGCTTGGCGGGCGACCCGCAGCACGACGCCGGGCGCCACCTCGAGCGTCATCTCCTCGGGCCCGATCTCGACGATGCGCCCGAAGATGCCTGCGGACAGGATGACCTGGTCGCCCGCCTGCACCGAGTCGACGAGCGCCTGGTGGGCCCGGACCCGTCGCTGCTGCGGAAGGATGAACAGCAGCCACAGCAGAACGAACGTGACGGCGAGGACGATCAACGGCTCCATAGGCGGCTGGTCGAGGCTAGCGCCCGCCGTCGCCCGGCTCGTCATCGGCGGCCGGCCCGGCGCCGCCTCCCGGCGACCAGCGCTCGGCGAGCTCGTCCCTCAGCTCGGCCAGCGAGCCGGCCGCGATCGCGTCCCTGATGCGGTCGACCAGGTGGAACGTCCAGGCCACGTTGTGGATGGTCAGCAACCGGGGCGCCGTCGGCTCGGCGACCGACAGCAGGTGGCGCAGGTACCCCCGCGACCAGCGGGCGCACACCGGGCAGCCGCAGTCGGGGTCGAGGGGTCCCCCGTCGGCGGCGAAGCGCCGGTTGCGCAGGTTGACCCGCCCCTCGGAGGTGAGCAGCGTGCCGTGGCGGGCCAGCCGGGTCGGCAGCACGCAGTCGAACATGTCGATGCCCCGGGCGACGGCGTCGACGATGCCCAGCGGGTCGCCGAGGCCCATGAGGTAGCGGGGCCGATCGGCGGGCAGCACGCCGACGGCCGCCTCGAGCGCGGGCAGCATGTCCGAGCGGTCCTCGCCCACGGACAGGCCGCCCACCGCGTAGCCCTCGAACCCGACGGCGACCGTGCGCTCGGCGCTCTCGACCCGCATGGCGAGGTCGGTGCCGCCCTGCACGATGCCGAACTGGTTGAGGTCGGGGCGGTCGTGGGCCAGGAACGCCTTGCGGGCCCGGCCCGCCCACAGCGCCGTGCGGTCGACGGCCGACCGGATCACCTCCGGCGGCGAGGGCAGGGGCGGGCACACGTCGAGCACCATCTGGATGTCGCTGCCCAGCGCGACCTGCACGTCCACCGCCTCCTCGGGGCTGAGGTGGTGCAGGTCGCCGTCGTAGGTCGACCGGAAGGTGGCACCCTCGTCGTCGACCTTCGGCTTGAGCGAGAAGACCTGGTACCCGCCCGAGTCGGTGAGCACGTGGCCCCGCCAGGCGGCGAAGCCGTGGATGCCCCCGAGCGACGCCACCACGTCGGCGCCGGGGCGGAGCATCAGGTGGTAGGTGTTGCCCAGCACCACCTCGGCGCCGAGGTCGTCGAGGTCGGCCGACGACAACGTGCGGACGGCCCCCCGGGTGCCGACGGGCATGAAGCACGGCGTGGCGAACGTCCCCCGCGCCGTGGTGACGGTGCCGGTGCGCGCCGCGCCGCTGGCGGCCCCGACCGCGAACGACAGGGTCACCGCGACGCCTCGCCGCCGTCGCGCTCGACCCACATGGCGTCGCCGAAGGACAGGAAGCGGTAGCCGGCCGCCAGCGCGGTGGCGTACAGGTCACGCCACCGCGACCCGACGAAGGCGTCGATGAGCACCAGCA
>DASTFE010000348.1:0-23999 GCA_035708905.1 Acidimicrobiales bacterium
GGGCGCGCCCGAGCCCAACCGGACGCCGCTGCGGCGCGGCGTGTCGCAGCAGGCGCTGACGGTGACGCTCGAGCCGGGGGAGTACGAGCTCGTGTGCGACATCCACCCGAACATGACGGGCGCCTTGACAGCTGATTGACATATCAACTCCGCGGGCGAGATTCTGTTTGCCCAGGTCAGGAGTAGCGCCGCGAACTTTTCGACATCCTGGTTTGTAATCAGGGGCCCGCGGGTAGTTGTCTGGCACAGGCCAGCTGGGGGCGGGGTGCCTGTCCGCCCGCCCCCCCCGCCCCCCTGGCTCTTCTTCGCGAACGGGGCCCGCCGGGTCCCGTTCGTCGCGTGTGGCCCGGTGGCGCCGGCGGTGACCCACGCCACGTTGGTTCCCCGGCCCGCTGCCTCTAGTCATGGGACGACATGCATCCGCCGCCCGCCCGCCCCATGCCCACGCCGCCGCCGCAGACCACATCGACCACCCCGGACGACCCCGCCCCCGAGCCCGACGAGCGCCGCCTCGGCGTGTCGGGCACCCAGGTGGCGACGAGCGGCCTGGCGTCGGTATCCGCCGCGTTCGTGGCCTCGCTGTTCGGGGTGGCGGGCACCATCGTCGGCGCCGCGGTGGTGAGCGTGGTGGCCACCGTGGGCACCGCCGTCTACGGCCGGGGCATCAGGCGCACGACCGCCCGCCTCCAGCAGGTGCCGCGCCTCACGGCGACCCGAGGCGTCGGCGGTGCAGGCCGCCATGCTGCCGACGGCAGCGACGCCGGTGCGGGCCTCGGCGCCGGCGGGCCGGTCGAGCTGGAGGTCCCGCCGGCCGGTCCGGGCTGGTGGCGGCGCCTGAGCCGGCGCCACCTGGGCCTCGCCGGCGGCGTCGCTGCCGTGCTGGCGCTGTCCGTCGGCGCGGTCAGCCTGATCGAGCTGGCCGGCGGGCAGCCGCTGTCCGGCGAGGCGAGTGGCGGCAGGACGTCCGTCGGCGCGCTCCTCCCGGGAGGCGGCGGCACGGCGAGTGACGACGACCGCGGCACCGGGGGCGGCGACGGCGGCGAAGATGACGCCGACGAGGACGGCACCGGTACCACCACCGATCCGTCCGGACCGACGACGACCGCGCCCGGCGCGGAGGACGTCCGGCCGGGCGCCACGGCGCCGGCGGAGCGCGGCGACACCACCACCACCTCGTCGACGGTGCCCACCACGGCGACGACCGCGCCGCCCACCACCCGATCCACCGTCGAGCCGGAGCTCGCCCCCGAGGGGTGAGGTCAGGCGACGCGAGCGGCCGGCGCGTGGCGGCGAGGGCGGCCCGTCCGGTGCGAGCCGCGGTGGCCGCACCAGCACTCCCACCGGACCCGCAGGACGTCGCCGCTGGGCTCGATGGCGAGGATGTGGCGCTCGCTCAGCAGCACCTGGCTGCCGTGCCGGGGGCAGTGGACGGAGAGCATGTGTCGATTGTCGACCTGACGGGTCGGGATGGCGAGTGGCAGCGCTGCACATGCGCGCAAGAATCCTGCCAAACTGTCGGCATGACATCGGGACAGCGGCACGCCCGGTCCGGACGTGCACAGGGCCACCTGGTGGCGGCCGTCGTCGGCTCACGTGTGGCGGCGTTCGAGCTCGGGGTGGCGCACGAGGTGTTCGGCCTCGACCGGTCGGAGTACGCCGACCCCTGGTACCGGTTCAGGGTGGTCGGGGCCTTCGGCACGACCATCCCGGTCAACGAGGGCGACTGGTCGATCACCACGCCGTACACCCTCGACGACCTGGCCGACGCCGAGACCGTCATCCTGCCGGTGTGGCCCGAGCGGGCCGGACTGGCACCCCCCGAGCTGCTCGACGCCCTGCGGGCCGTCCACGCCCGCGGGGGTCGCCTCGTGAGCGTGTGCACCGGCGCCTTCCTGCTGGCGCAGGCGGGCCTGCTCGACGGGCGGCGTGCCACCACCCACTGGATGTACGCCGGCGAGTTCGCCGCCCGCTACCCGGCGGTCGAGGTCGACCGCGACGTGCTCTTCGTCGACGCCGGCGACGGGCTGTACACCTCGGCGGGCACAGCGGCGGGCATCGACCTGTGCCTGCACATCGTGCGGCTCGACCACGGCGCCGAGGTGGCCAACAAGGTCGCCCGCCGCATGGTCGTGCCGCCCCAGCGCGACGGCGGCCAGGCCCAGTTCGTCGACGCGCCGGTGCCGCCCCTGTGCGTGGACGATCCCATCGCCCGCACGCTCGACTGGGCGATCGCCCACCTCGACCAGCCGATGACCGTCGACGACCTGGCGGCCCGCGCCCTGCTGAGCCCCCGCAGCTTCGCCCGGCGGTTCCGGGCGGCCACGGGCACGACGCCGATGCAGTGGGTCCTCCGGCAGCGGGTGCTGCACGCCCAGCGCCTGCTCGAGACCAGCGACCTGGCGATCGAGCGGGTCGCCGAGCAGTGCGGCTTCGGCACCGCCACGGCCCTGCGGGTGCACTTCCGCCGGTTCGTCGGCACCACGCCGGTGGCCTACCGGCGCACCTTCGGCGCCGGTGCCGAGGTCGTCGCCCTCCACGGCGACGGACCCCCCGGCGACGGGCGTCGGGCGGCCGGCGGCGTGGCGAGCTGACCGCGCCGGCGGGCGAGCCGACCGGAGGAGGAGGAAATCGGCCCCGGCGGGAAGGCTCGCCGGGTCTAGCGTGTTCGTGAAAGTGTTCACGAACTTCATGAGCATTGCCCGGGAGGTTCCACCATGGGTGTCCGGCCGCACGTCGTCATCGTCGGCGCCGGGTTCGGCGGTCTCGCCGTCGCCCGGGGCCTCGACACGCTATCGGTCGAGGTCACCCTGGTCGACCGGCAGAACTTCACGACCTTCCAGCCGCTGCTCTACCAGGTGGCCACCGCGGGGCTGAACGCCGCCGACGTCGCCCACCCCGTGCGTGGCCTGTTCCACCGCCAGCGCAACCTGCGGGTGCAGCGGGGCGACGTCACCGGCGTCGACTGGGCGCGACGGCGGGTGCTGCTGGCCGACCAGCGCGACCTGCCCTTCGACCACCTCGTGGTCGCCATGGGCGCGGTCGCCACCTGGTTCGGCGTGCCCGGTGCCGAGGAGCACGCCATCCCCCTCTACACGCTCCACGACGCCGTGACGCTGCGCAACCACGTGCTCGAGCGGTTCGAGGCGGCCGACGCCGATCCCACCCTCGTCGACCGGGGCGAGCTCAACTTCGTCGTGGTGGGCGGGGGCCCCACCGGCGTCGAGACCGCCGGCGCGCTGGCCGAGCTGTTCAGCGTGGTGTTCCGGCGCGACTACCCGTCGCTCGGCGTCGGCCGTGCCCGCGTCGTGCTGGTCGAGGCCCGCGACGCGCTGCTGGCGCCGTTTCACGCCTCGTCCCAGCAGGCGGCCCTCGACACCCTGCGGGCCCGCCAGGTCGAGGTGCGCCTCGACGAGCCGGTCGCCGAGGTCACGCCCGACCACGTCCGCTTCGCCTCCGGCGAGGTGCTGCCCACCCGCACGGTGATCTGGGCCGCGGGCGTGCGCGCCCACCCGCTCGCCGCCGCGCTGGGACTGCCCGTCACCCGGGCCGGCCGGGTCGAGGTGGGCGACGACCTGCGCGTCGCCGGCCGCGAGGGTGTGTGGGCGGTCGGCGACGTCGCCGCCCCGCGCGACCACCGTGGCGGCGGCCCGCTGCCGCAGGTGGCGCCCGTCGCCATGCAGACCGGGGGGCACGTGGCCCGCCAGATCGGGCGCCTGCTCGAGGGCCGGCCCACCCAGCCGTTCCGGTACCGCGACAAGGGCACCATGGCGACCATCGGCCGCCGCGCGGCGGTGGCCGAGCTGCCCGGCCGCATCCGGCTGCGGGGCACGCTCGCCTGGTTCGCCTGGCTGGGCCTCCACCTGCTCTACGTCGCCGGCCTGCGGAACCGCCTGTCGGTGTTGCTCAACTGGGCTTGGGCCTACGTCACCTGGGACCGGGGTCCGCGCATCATCTTCCGGGGCGGCGGGCCGCGGACCGGCCGCGGGCGCCGAACCCGGCGTGACCAACGGCAGGCTGACACTGCAGTCAGCTAGGGTCCGGCGATGGCCGACCAGAGCAGCATCAACGCCACGATCGACGCCTACCTGGCGGCGTTCACGGCCGGCGACCGGGCCGGCTACCTCGACTGCTTCGCCGACGACGCCTGGCTCGAGGACCCGGTGGGCACGCCGCGGCGCGAGGGTCGAGAGGACATCGGCGCCTTCTGGGACGAGGTCCACGTGATGCCCGACGCCATCGAGCTGCGCCCGCACGGGCTGCGCGTCGTGGTCGGCGCGGAGGCCGCGTTCACCCTCCAGGCGCGGGCCTCGGTCGGTGGCCAGACCCTCGTCGTCGACGTGATCGACCTCATGACCTTCGACGACGCCGGCAGGATCACCTCGCTGCGGGCTTTCTTCGACCCGTCGGCCATGCGCCCGGCGACCGACTGACCCGGGCCGCTCGTCAACCGGCGGCCGAGGTGCGGCCGGGTCGCAGCTCGCGGCGCAGCACCACTCGCAGCCCCGACCAGGTCTCGTCGATCGCGCAGACCTTGTTGTCGACCATGCCCGTGGGCAGCGCCACCGCGCGCACGACGTCCTCGGTCAGGTCGGCCGCCTCGCCCGAGGTGCGCTTGGGCCACGCCACCCACAGGCCGCCGTCGACGCCGAGCGCGCCCAGCAGCACCGGGAACCGACGCACCAGGTCGGCGCGGCGGGAGTGGAACGACACGATGACGTCGAACCGCCCGCGCACCTGCCGTCTGACCTCGACCCCGGGCGGCAGGCCGTCCACGGCGAACCCGTCGGGCGCGCCGAGCACGGCCAGCCGGTCGCCGGCGCGGACGCCCAGCTTCCGGGCCAGCGGGGTGCCGGAGTAACCGGCCATCACGCCCGCCCCATCACCCGGTCGACCGTGATCTCGATCGCCACCCGGTCGGGCCGCTCGCCCGGCCGGCGGTAGCGCTCGGCGTAGCGCCGCACGGCCTCGGCCACCCGATCCGGCTCGTCGGTCACGGTGGCGGGGCCCTCGAGCGTCAGCCACCGGCCGCCGTCGACCTGGCACACCACGGCCCGCGGCGAGGTTCCGTCGCCGGCGTCGAGGTTCCGCACCTTGCGCGACGGGGCGAAGGTGATGATGCGCACCAGGCCGGCCTGCGGATCCCACGTGAACCCCACGGGCACCACGTGCGGGGTGCCGTCGGGGCGCAGGGTCGTCAGCGTGGCCAGGTGGCGCTCGCTCATGAACGCCTCCACATCGGGCGGCAGGGCGGCCGGGTCGTAGGGCACGCCGCCAGTGTGCCCCGCCTCACCGGTCGACGACGGCCGCCAGGATCCGGCGACGGCCGGCCCAGGCGGCCGGGAGCACGGCCGCTACCAGGGTCAGCACGCCGGTGACCGCCGCGAAGGCGAGGAGCTGGGCGGCGGGCAGGGCGAACACCTGGAAGCCGTCGTCGGCCAGGGCGCGCACCAGCACCCACCCGAACAGCACGCCCACGGCCAAGGCGGCCACCAGGCCGAACGACGCGATCAGCAGGGCCTCCCAGCGGATCGTCGAGCGGACCTGCGCCCGGCTGGCGCCCACCGCGCGGGTGAGCGCGATCTCGCGGGTGCGCTCGACCACCGAGAGGACGAGGGCGTTCACGATGCCGATCATGGCGATCAGGATGGTCAGCGTGAGCAGGGCGTTGACCAGCACGAGGATGATGTCGTACTGGCCCTTGACCGCGTCCTTGAACTGGTCGAGGTCCTGGATCTCGGCCGAGGGGAACGCGGCGAGCACCGGCTCGAGCGCGGCGCGGGCGTCGTCCACGGTCGTGCCCGGCGCCAGGCGGATCCAGATCTGGGTGTCGCCCGTGCCCGGCATGTGGCGGTCGAAGGCGTCGGTGCCCATCACGTAGGTGCCGGTCAGGTCCCGGCTGTCGAGCAGCGCGGCGACGCGCAGCCGCTGCCGGCCCGAGTCGGCGAACACGACCGGCACCTCGTCGCCGACCCGCCACCCCCGGCGCCTGGCCGTGTCCTCGAACACGGCGAGCGCCATCTCGTCGAGGTCGGCCACGTCGCCGGCGGTCACCGCCACGTCGAACAGGTCGAACGCCGTGCCGGGGTCGAGTCCGCCGACCGCCGCGGCGGCGCCGTCGACCTCGGCGAACCCGAAGCGGACGCCGCTGGCCGCGTCGACCTCGGTGAGGCGGTTCACCTCGTCGGCCACGAACCCGGGCAGACCGCTGCCGGTCACGCCCGTGCCGCTGTCGACGACGACGTCGCCGCTGAAGCGGTTGTCGACGGTGTCGTCGAGCGACGCCCGCAGCGACGCGTTCACCACCAGGAACAGCGACACGATCCCGAGCCCGATCATGAGCGCCGCGGCGGTCGAGGCCGTGCGCCGGGGGTTGCGGGCGGCGTTCTGCTGGGCGAGTCGGCCCACGATGCCGCGCACGGCCGGCAGGGGCCGGCCGACCGTCAGCGCGGCGGGCCGGACGACCACGGGGCCGAGCACGACCAAGGCCAGGAACCCGCAGAGCATGCCGATCCCCGACACCTGCAGCCGCGACAGGTCGCCCACCTCGGTGCCCGCGATGCCGGCGGCGAGCGCGGCGATGCCGGCGACCGCGGCCAGGCCGCCGAGCACCAGGCGCCCGAGGGCGTGGTGGCTGGTGTCGATGGCCACGTCGCGCATGGCCGCCACCGGCGGGACGCGCGAGGCCCGGGCCGCGGGCACGCACGCCGAGGCGGTGGTGACCACCGTGCCGACCCCCAGGGCGACGGCGAACGAGCGGGGGAGCACCACCGCCGTCGCCCCGGGGACGAACGCCCCGGCCAGCACGCCGGCCAGCGCCACCCCGGCGGCGTAGCCGACCAGCGAGGCCACCACGCCGACGATCAGCGACTCGACGACCACCGAAGTGAGCACCTGTGCCCGGCTGGCGCCGACCGCCCGCAGCAGCGCGAGCTGCCGCAGCCGCTGGGCCACGATGAACGAGAAGCTCGTGTAGATGACGAACGTGCCGACCAGCACCGAGATGAGGGCGAACACCAGCAGGAAGATGCGGATGCCGTCGAAGGTCTCCTGGGCGGCGCCCTGCGTCTCGGCCACGAGCTCGGACCCGGTGACCACGTCGACCTCCTCGCCGTCCAGCTCGGCCCGCACGGCGTCGCGCAGCGCGGCGGGGTCGACGCCCTCCTCGGCGAGGATGGCGACGGTGTCGACCTGCCCGGGCACGGCGAGCAGCGCCTGGGCGGTGGCGTCGTCGAGCAGGGTGATGGCCGAGCCGGCGGGGCTGTCGGCCCGGCCGAACCGGGCGATCCCCACCAGCGTGGCCGTGTGCGTCCCGTGGGCCGTCTGGAACGTGGCGAGGTCGCCCACCCTGTAGCCGGTCTGGTCGGCCGTGTGCTTGTCCAGCACGATCTCGTCGGGCCCCTCGGGCGCCCGGCCGTCGACCAGGACGAACGGGTTGAGCTGGTCGACCCGGCCCCAGTTGGTGCCGATGGTCGGCGCGCCGAACGTGGGGTTGCCGTAGGGGGTCCCGTCGGGGCCGATGGGACGGGCGTAGCCCTGGACGTAGCCCTCTGCCGCGGCGACGCCGTCGACGGCGGCCACCTGGTCGGCCAGCGCCGCGGCGATGCGCGGGCGCTGGATGCCGCCGCCCATCTCGGGGCTCAGCTCGAACCGGCCCTCGCCCCGCACCGCCACGTCGGTGCCGCCGTGGAGGGTGGCGAACAGGTCGTCGAACGTGCGGGAGATGGTGTCGGTGAGGGTGATGACGCCGGCGACGAACCCGACGCCGATGACGACGGCCAGGAAGGTGAGCACGTAGCGCCCGGCGTGGGCTCGCAGGTCGCGCAGCGCGAGCGTGAGCACGGCCGCCCCGCTACCGGCGGTCGCGGCGGTCGAGCCGCAGCACGCGCTCGTGCACGGCCTCGGGGCTGGGGGCCGGCATCTCGCCGACGATGCGGCCGTCGGCGAGGAACAGGACGTGGTCGGCGTACGAGGCGGCACCGGGATCGTGGGTGACCATCACGATCGTCTGGTCGAGCTCGTCGACCGCCCGGCGCATGAAGGTGAGGATCTCGTCGCTGGCCCGGCTGTCGAGGTTGCCGGTGGGCTCGTCGGCGAAGATGATGGCCGGTCGGCTGGCGAGCGCCCGGGCCACCGCCACCCGCTGCTGCTGGCCGCCCGACAGCTCGGCGGGCCGGTGGCCCAGGCGGGCGCGCAGGCCCACCGTGTCGACGACCTGGTCGAGCCAGCGGGCGTCGGGGTTGCGCCCGGCGAGCGAGATGGGCAGCGTCATGTTCTCGAGGGCCGTGAGGGTCGGCACGAGGTTGAACGCCTGGAACACGAACCCGATGCGGTCGCGGCGCAGCCGGGTGAGCCGGCGCTCCGACAGGGCGCCGAGCTCGACGTCGCCGATGAAGGCCTGGCCCGACGTGAGGCTGTCGAGCCCGGCGATGCAGTGCAGCAGCGTCGACTTGCCCGAGCCCGACGGGCCCATGATGGCGGTGAACCGACCGGCGGGGAACCCGACCGTGACGTCGTCGAGCGCGACGACGGCGGTGTCCTCCTCGCCGTAGACCTTGGTGGCGCGCACGGTGCCGGCGGCGATTGCCGGCACTCCTATTGACCCCTTAGTCGATACGCGCACGCCAGCAAGATAACGGCTGCTCGGGCGCGGCCGCGCCCGCCGTCCGGGGTCGGCGGCCGGCGGGCGCGGGCGTCGGAGAGCGGACCGGTCAGCCCGGCTGCTTGACCACCCGCAGG
The DNA here is from genome assembly GCA_035708905.1 of Acidimicrobiales bacterium. Classification (GTDB taxonomy): domain Bacteria; phylum Actinomycetota; class Acidimicrobiia; order Acidimicrobiales; family VFJN01; genus ZC4RG19. The sequence goes on from DASTFE010000348.1 coordinate 8,737, forward strand.
TAGGGCTTCTTGGCGTCCCAACCCTCGGGGAACCGCTCGCGGGCCTCGTCGTCGGAGACGGCCGGCACGATGATGACGTCCTCGCCCTTCTGCCAGTCGACGGGCGTGGCCACCTTGTGCTGGGCGGTGAGCTGCAGCGAGTCGATGACGCGGAGCAACTCGTCGAAGTTGCGCCCGGTCGAGGCGGGGTAGGTGAGGGTGAGCTTCACCTTGTTGTCGGGACCGATCACGAACACCGAGCGCACCGTGGCCGTGTCGCTGGCCGCCGGGTGGATCATGTCGTACAGGTCGGCGACCTTCTTGTCGGGATCGCCGATGAGGGGGAAGTTGAGCCGCGAGCCGGTGACGTCCTCGATGTCCTGGGCCCACCTGTCGTGGTCGGACAGGCCGTCGACCGACAGGCCGATCACCTTCACGTTGCGCTTGTCGAACTCGGGCTTGAGGGCCGCGACCCGGCCGAGCTCGGTGGTGCACACCGGGGTGAAGTCGGCTGGATGGGAGAAGAGGACGGCCCAGGAGTCGCCCTTCCAGTCGTAGAAGTCGATCTCGCCTTCGGTGGTCTCCGCCGTGAAGTTCGGCGCGTCGTCACCAAGTCTGATTGCCATGTCGTCTCCTCCCGGGTGGCTCGGGTCATGGGGAATCTCGCGCAGCAGGTCGAGCACCCAGCAGCGAGCCTAGTGATCGGGTCAAGCAAATGCGACCGGATCGGTCGGGTTTCGTCGACGTGCCCGATGACACATGGCGCATCAAGCGATCGCTAGGTATACTTAGCGCATGACAGAGATCCTCACCGCAGTCACCGAGGCCGAGGCCAAGGTCGTCGACGCGGTCCGCGATCTGCAGGAGCCCGTGGTCGGGTACCTGCAGAAGGGCGTCGACTTCGCCAGCGAGCGGCTTCCGGCCGTCACCTACCCCGAGAACCTGCCCCAGCCGGGCGAGGTGATCGACTCGCAGTACGAGTTCCTCACCTCCCTCCTCGCCGCCCAGTACGACCTGGTCAAGGCCGTCACCGCCACGGTCGCGCCGCTCGTGGGCGCCAAGGCGACCCCGGCCCGGGCGGCCAAGCCCGCCACCAAGGCCAGCAAGGCGACCAAGGCCGCCGCGGCCGCCTGAACCCCGAGCCCGGCGTACCTCCCGCCGCACGCACCGCCCGGTCCTCCCCTCGGCCGGGCGGTGCGCCGCGCCTAGCGCCCGGCCGCGCCGCGGGTCGAGCCGCCCGCCTCGCCCGCCTCGATGTAGCTGCGGTACACGGTCAGCAGGGCGGCCTTCTGCTCGTCGGTGAGCAGCGGGTCGGCCCGCACCGCGTCGACCACCGAGCGGGCCGGCTCGGCACCCGCCCGCTCGTCCAGCATCCCGGCCTGCACCATCAGCGCCTCCGCCGACATGTTGAGGGCACCGGCGATCGCCTTGAGCACCCGCACCGACGGCTCGTGCAGGCCGCGCTCGATCTGCGAGAGGTAGGGGTTCGACACGTTCGTGCGCGCCGCCAGGTCGCGCAGCGACATCTCGGCCAGCTTCCGCTGCTCGCGGATCACGCGGCCGAGGCGCTCGAGCTGGGCCCTGCCAACCTCCCGGGCGCTGTGCCCCGGCGCGTCCGCCATGTCAGCCGGGGTCCGCGGCCGGGACGGTGTCGCCGCTGCCCGCAGCATCGCCGGACGCGCCGCTGTCGTCCGCGCCCAGGTGGGCCGGCCCGGGCTCGTCGCTCGGCACCAGCGTGCCGAAGATGTCGGGCTCGAGGTACATCACCCGGGCGATAGGCACCGCCCGCCGCACGCTCGCCTCGATGCGGTTGACGGCCTCGGCCGCCTCGGCGACCGACAGGTCGGCGATCAGCTCGATCTTGGCGCCCACCAGCAGCTCGTCGGGGCCCAGGTGCTGGGTGCGCATGTGGATCAGCCGCGTGACGGTCGGCTCGACCTCGATGGCGGCGACGATCTTCTGCTGGTCGGTGGGCGACGCCGACTCGCCGATCAGCAGGCCCTTCATCTCGATGGCCAGGATCACCGCGATCACCACCAGCAGCACGCCGATGGCCAGCGTGCCGGCGCCGTCCCAGCGGGGCTCGCCGGTGATCTCGGCGACGGTCACGGCGACGAGGGCGAGGATCAGGCCGACCTGCGCCCCCAGGTCCTCGAGCAGCACGACCGGCAGCTCGGGGTTCTTCGACCGGCGGATGAACGTCCACCAGCCCACCTGCGGGTCCTTGACCTTGCGGGACTCGACGATCGCGGTGCGGAACGAGAACGCCTCGAGGACGATCGCGACCGCCAGGATGACGATGGCGACCGTGACCGACTCGAGCTCGTGGGGGTGGCGGATTTTCTCGACGCCCTCGTAGATGGCGAACATCCCGCCCAGGCTGAACAGGATGATGGCGACGACGAAGGCCCAGAAGTAGCGCTCGCGCCCGTAGCCGAAGGGGTGGTCGGCGGTCGGTGCCCGCTTGGCGCGGTGGCCGCCGAGCAGCAGCAGCCCCTGGTTGCCCGAGTCGGCCACCGAGTGGACGCTCTCGGCCAGCATCGAGCCCGAGCCCGTCACGAGGAAGCCGACGAACTTGGCGACCGCGATGCCGGCGTTCGCGAGCAGCGCCGCGACCACCGCCCTGGTTCCGTGACCCTGTCCGGCCATGGCGCAAACGTAGTGCGTTCGCCGGCTGCGACTCGCGCGTCGCGCGCCGCCGGGGCGTCCGGGGCGGCGCCTCTCCTGTGGGTGACCTGTGACCACACTGTGTGAAACCTGCGGCTTCCTGGGGATGAACCGAGAAAGTCTGGGGATAGGTCTGGGGATTGCGAAATAGCGCTTGACCTGGGCTTTTCCGGGTCGCAAGATCACCACATCCACCACGGCGGCACGAGCCGAAGGCACGAGCGAGGGGCCTAGGTTCCGAGTGAGAGTCCGAGGGAAGCGCAGTCTGGGGGAGAGGCAGATTGCCTGCGGAGGGTCTGATGCGGGTCACAGCCCGCTGACAGCGCTCCGGGTCGTCCCGGGGTTCGCCCCGGGCGTCAGGCACAAGGAGCCGGCGGGCGCCGTCGGCGACAGAGCCAGGGCAGTCGGCCGCTAACACGGTTGGCCCCGAGCAGCGGATCGGCTAGCTCCGGTCCGACGCTCGGGGCCTTCCACGTGCGTCGCCGAGGCTACTCACCGGCTGCGACCGATCGGCGGACCGACCCGCCGGGTGCGCCGATCGGTCAGCGGGTGCGGCAGGCGTGCGCGTCGAGGATGTGCGCCACCGCCGTCGTCACCTTGCGGGCCGTCGGCAGGTGCAGGAACTCGTTGGGCCCGTGCGCGTTCGACTCGGGTCCCAGCACGCCGGTGATGACGTACTGGGCGTCGGGGAACTGGCGGCCGAGCATCCCCATGAAGGGGATGGTGCCGCCCTCGCCCAGCGACCTCGGCTCCTGGCCGAAGGCGGTCAGCGACGCCGCCTCGATGGCCCGACCCAGCCACGGCACCTCGGGCGGGGCGTGCCACCCCGGCTCGGCCGAGCCCCGCTTCACGGTCACGGTGGCGCCGTACGGCGGGTCGGCGGTGAGGCGGCGCTCGACGGCGTCGGCGGCGGCCACCGGGTCGGCCGTCGGCGGCACGCGGATCGACAGCTTCACGGCCGTCGACGGGCGCAGCACGTTGCCCGCCTCGGCCGGCGGCGGTGCACCCTCGATGCCCACGACCTCGAGCGCCGGCTGCCACGTGCGGGCGATCAGCACCTGCTCGGTGGTCGGCCGCTCGGGCCGGGTATCGCCGGCGAACGGGTAGCGGTCGGCGAAGTCGCCGAGCTCGGGTGCCGTGGCGGCGATCTGGCGCAGGCGGTGGTCGGGGATGTCGGCGTGCAGCTCGCGCAGCAGCAGCTCGCCGGTCCGCTCGTCCTCGATGCGGCTGACCAGCGACCGCAGGACGCGGAAGCTCGACGGCACGACCCCGCCGGCCGACCCCGAGTGCACCCCCTCGGTCAGCACCTCGACCCGCAGGGTCACGTCGAGCAGGCCCCGCAGCGAGGTCGTGATCCACAGCCGGTCGTAGTCGCCGCACCACGAGTCGAGCGCGACCACCAGCGAGGGCGTGCCCAGGCGGTCGCCGAGCGCCTCGAGGTGGGCGGGCAGGTCGGGGCTGCCCGACTCCTCGCTGGCCTCGATCAGGATGACGCACCGGCTGTGCGACCCTCCCGCCGCCCGCACGGCCTCGAGCGCCGTGACGGCCGAGAACGTCGAGTAGCCGTCGTCCGCGCTGCCCCGGCCGTACAGCCGGTCGCCGTCGACGACCGGCTCCCAGGGGCCGAGGCCGTCGCGCCACCCGGTGAACGGGGGCTGCTTGTCGAGGTGGCCGTAGAGCAGGACGGTGTCGTCGGCGTCGCCGCCCCCGGCCGGCGGGACGTCGACCAGCAGCACCGGCGTGCGGCCCTCGATCTCGTGCACCTCGACCGTCGCACCCTCGAGCCCGTCGTCGGCGTGGCGCTGGCACCACTGGCGCAGCAGCTCGGTGGCCTCGGCCATGTGCCCGGCTTCGGCCCACCCGGCGTCGTAGGCCACCGACACGTTGGGGATGCGGATGTAGTCGTGCAGCACCGGCAGGATGTCGTCGTCCCAGAGGCGCGTCACGTGCGCGGCAGCGTCGTCGGTGGCGAGTGTCACACGTCAGATTCAACCACTTCGCGTGACTGCGCCGAAGCGATGGCGACGCCCAGGGACACCGCGGCCAGCACGCCGACGGTCGCGACGGCCTCGATCTCGCTGCCGACCGGGATCATCGCCAGCGCGACGGCGACGGCCGCCAGGCACAGCCATCCGGGGTGCTCGCCGCGCCGCGCCCGGATGCCGGCGAGCCCGGCGAAGAACAGCGCCACGCCGCCGGCGAAGCTGCCGGCGAACACCGGGTCGAGGGGGTCGTCGCTGTGCACCAGCACCTCGTGGATGCCGACGGCGGCGAACACGATGCCCAGCACGAGCGGCACGTGCAGGTAGCTGTACACGTCGCGGGCCAGGCGCGACCGGTCGTGGCCGCTGGCCCCGGCGAGCGCGCGCTCGGTGGCCTCGGCGTCGTCGGTGAAGTAGTCCCACCACAGCCCGGCGACGAGCGCCATCACCGCGAGGGCGGTGCCGGCCAGCGACCAGTCGACCGTGATGTCGCCGCCCGCCCCGATGGCCACGACCGACTCGCCGAGGGCGACGATCACGATCAGGCCGTGGCGCTCCGCGAAGTGCGAGGGCGAGACCGCGAACCCGGCGACGCCGGTGAGGTACGGGCCGGCGTAGTTGACGGCGATGGCGGCGACCCACAGCGCCGTCTGGCTCGTGCCGTCGGTCGTGCCCGCCACGATCAGCAGCACGGCGGCCGCCAGGTTGGTGGGGGCGAGGCGCAGGATCGCCCGCCGGGTCGTCTCGGGGTTCTCGCCCGCGAGCGCGAACAGCGCCGTGTGCAACAGCATGACCACGAGGTAGCCGAGCGCGAAGGCGACGCCGCCGTCGTCCCACGCCGTCGGCACCGCCAGCGCGGTGACCAGCATCGCCGCCATGGCCGACAGCACCACGAGCCGGGGGGCGGTCTCGCCCGTCCGGACGGTGTTGGTCAGCCAGGCGTAGGCGCCCCACGCCCACCACAGCACGGCGAACACCAGCACACCCCGCGCCAGCCCCACAGCCGTGGGCTCGTGCACCACGGCGCCCGTGATCTGGGTGAACCCGAAGACGAAGACGAGGTCGAAGAACAGCTCGAGCGTCGACACCCGAGCCTCCGGGTCGCGGCTCCCGTGGTGGATGGTCTCCCCAGTGCCGTGCATGACCGAGAGTGTGCCGCGACGCGTGCGCCGTCCGTCGCGCGTCGCCGCTGCCGTCCCCTCGGGGCGTCGTCATGGTGGGGGTTGCGTTGGCAGGCGGCCGTGTTGGGCACACTGGACCCGTGAGGACGAGGTCCTGAGAGATGACATCCGCCCGTGACACCGATGTCGGTGGTCCGCGACCCACCTCGGACCCGGTCACGGGCGAGGCGGCCGAGCACGCCACCGGGGACGTGCCGCTCGTCGTCGACCTCGACGACCCTGCGGCGCTCGATCCGGACCTCAGCGGGGGCAAGGCGGCTGCGCTGGCGCGTGCCCGCGCCGCCGGGCTGCGCACGCTGCCGGGCGTCGTGCTGACGACGGCGTTCTCGGACGCGGTCGACGCCGGTGCCGCCGTCGAGGGCCACGCGGCGGTGCGCGAGGCGTTCCGGCGGGCGGGGGGCGACGAGGGCCGGCTGGTCGCCCGCAGCTCGTCGGTCGTCGAGGACGCCGCAGAGTCGTCGATGGCCGGGCAGTTCGCCTCGGTCGTCGGCATCGACGGGCCCGACGCCTTCGCCGCCGCGGTGCGCGAGGTGCTCGACTCCCGGGCTCGGGCCGGGGCCGAGCAGGCGCCCGTGGCCGTGCTCGTCCAGCCGCTGCTCGAGCCGGCCAGCGGCGGGGTGCTGTTCGGTGTCGAGCCCGTGACCGGGCGCAGCGACCGCCTGGTCGTCTCGGCCGTCGAGGGCACCCCGGGCCCGCTGGTCAGCGGGGAGGTCGCCGGCTCGCGCTACCTGCTCGACCCGCGGGGCGCGGTCGTGGAGTTCACCGCCGGTGACGGTCCGACGCTCGGGCGCAGCGAGCTGCGCGAGCTGGCCGGGTTGTCCGCCGACGTGGCCCAGTCGTTCGGCGGCCCACAGGACGTCGAGTGGGCGGTCGACGACGAGGGTGTTCTGTGGCTGCTCCAGGCCCGTCCCGTCACCACCGAGGTGCGGGGCGTGCCCCAGGGGCCCGTCTACGGGCCGGGGCCGGTGGCCGAGACCTTCCCGGAGCCGCTCACCGAGCTCGAGTGCGACCTGTGGGTGCCGCCCCTGCGTGAGGCGGTGGCCGAAGCCGTCGCGCTCGCCGGTGCGGCGACGCGCCGCGAGATCGAAGCCAGCGAGGTGGTGGTCGCCATCGACGGTCACGTCGCGATCGACCTGAAGCTCGCCGGCGAGGTGCCGCCGGGGCACCGTCGCGGCAGCTGGCTCAACCCGGTGCGGGCGCTGCGCCGGCTGCGGGGGTCGTGGCGGGTCGGCCGGCTGCGGGCCGCGCTTCCCCGGCTGGCCGAGCACCTGCTCGACCGCGTCGACCACGACCTCGAGGCGGTGCCCGCGCTGCCCGAGCTGAGCAGCCGGCAGCTCCTCGGGTTGCTGCATCGCAGCCGCACGATCCTGCGGGCCCTGCACGCACACGAGATCCTGATGGGGTTGCTCACCGACACCCGAGGCAACCGGCTCACGGGCGCATCCGTCGCGCTGCGGGTGCTCGCCCAGGGGCGGGACGACGGGCTCAGCGACGACGAGATCCTGGGCCGCAGCCCCGTCGTGCTGGCGCTGGTGCCGCCGCGCGTGGCCCCGCGGCCCCAGCTGCCCCACACGACGTCCGCCATCAACCTCGGCCCCGACGGCCAGAGCTCCAGCGACGCCGGCATCCTCCGCGAGGCCCTGCGGCTGCGCATCCGCTGGATGCACGAGCTGTCGGGGCGGGCCGCCTGGGCGCTCGGCGTCCGCCTCGCCGCGGCCAGCCAGCTCCCCGAGCCCGGGCTGATCCGCCACATGAGCCTCGATCACGTCGAGGCGGTCGCCACCAAGCGGGCCGAGGTCGCGCCCGCGCTGGTCGCCGCCCACCGCCACGAGTTCGGCGCGCCGCTGCCGACGTCGTTCCGGATCTCCGACCGGGGCCGGCCGATACGGGTCGGCTGGGGCGAGGAGATGGGCGGCGGCACCGGTGCCGGTGGCGGTGTGGCGTCGGGCCCGGTGACCTACGACGCCGACGACCCGCCTGCCGGGTCGGTGCTGGTCACGTCCACGCTCGCGCCGGGCCTCGGCCCGCTGCTGCCCCGCCTGGCCGGCATCGTGGCCGAGACCGGTTCGGTGCTGTCGCACCTGGCGATCCTGGCCCGCGAGGCGGGCGTTGCCACCGTGGTGGGCTACCACATGGCGATGCAGGAGCTGCCGGAGGGCACGATCGTCGAGGTCGACGGCGAGACCGGCCGGGTGACCGAGCGCAAGGTCGGCAGCAGCAGCGTCGGCGACGAGGAGACGGCACCGTGAGGATCATCGCCTGGCTCGCCGGCATCAGCACGCTCGTGGCGTCCGCCGCGTACACGATCGTGTCGCTCAACCGGTGGGAGTGGAACCGGGCGCTGTTCTTCGGGCTGGTGGTCCTGATCGCGGAGGTGGGCCTGGCCACCGGGCTCGTCCTGCGCCGTCTCGCCCGGCTGGAGAAGACCAGCCGTGAGGTGCTCGATCCCATGCTCCGCGAGATCCTGCGGGTGAACCGGCCACCGCAGCGCGACCGGTTCGCCTGGCTCAAGGAGTCGCCCTCGCAGATGAACGTGTTCGTCACGTTCCTGGTCGGCGGCGGTGTGGTGGTCTCGGCCGCCGCCTGGCTGATCGACCGGCTGGCGTCGAGGACCACGACGCCGGTCGGCGAGGACCGGCTGGCCCGGCGGCTGGGGCGGATCAGCTACCCCCGGGGCGGCCTGCTCGTCGACGACGTCACGGCACTGGCGCAGGACGTGCCGGGCGCCGACGACCGCCAGATCCGCAAGCTGCTGCGCTCCGCGGTGCGTCGGTGAGGATCAACCCGGCCAACCTCGTGCTGGCGGCCGTGGGGGTGCTGCTGGGCGCCCTGGCCGTGCTCGGCCTGCGGGAGGCGACGCTGTCCACCCACCAACCCGTGTCGCCGGGCTCGACGATCGAGGTCGTGCTCGACGCCCAGGAGAAGGGCAGCGAGCCGACCCAGGGCCTCGACGAGCTCGTGGAGACCAAGCTGCAGATGTGCCGCCTCGAGGTCACCTCCGACGTGGTCGGCGAGGTCGAGGCGCTCGGCGACGGCCGCTACCGGGCCGTGCTGTCGCCGACGCTGGACCAGACCAACCGCCGCCAGTTCCGAGGCTGCCTCGAGGACTGGGGCATCGACCACGTCCAGCTCGACGTCGTCAGCCTGGCCGAGCCCGGCTGACCGGCCGGGACGGCAGCCCGGCTACCGTCGCGAGGGCGCCCCTGTAGCTCAGGTGGATAGAGCGACCGCCTCCTAAGCGGTAGGCCGCAGGTTCGAGTCCTGCCGGGGGCACGGCGACTACGCAGGGAGACAGCCCTCGCGGACGATGATGGTGGGGTCAGCCGTCAGGTCGATGTCGTGCGCCACCAGGTCCTGTCGGGGTTCCTCGCCTGCGCCCGGAGTCCCCGTCCGCCGGGGCTGCGGGTCGGGAGTGGGCGTTGGCGTCCTCGGCACCGAGGTGGGGCAGCTCGACCCCTGCACGCTCATAGGCCTCCGGTTGGTCGAGCGTCTCGCGCTCCAGCAGTGCGCGCGCCAGCGCGTCGAGCCGCCCGCGCTCGCGCTCGAGGAGCTCGGTCACCTCGTCCTCGGCGTCGTCGACGATTCGGCGGACCTCCTCGTCGACCAGCTGCTGGGTCGGGGCCGAGGCCGGTGACACGCCGGGCAGCAGGAAGCGGTCCTCGCGGCCGTCGGTGACCGCGATCGCGCCGATGGCATCGCTCATCCCCCAGCGGCCAACCATGCTGCGGGCGATCTGCGTCAGGTTCTGGATGTCCGACTCGGCGCCGGTGGTCAGGTCGCCGAACACGACCTTCTCGGCGGCGCGTCCGCCGAGGGCCACCTTGATCTTCGCGAGCAGCTCGTCGCGGCGGTAGCTGTACCGGTCGCTCTCCGGAGTGGCAAGCGTGACGCCGAGCGCCTGGCCACGGGGGATGATCGAGACCTTGCGCACCGGATCGGCGCCCGGGGTGAGCATGCCCACCAGCGCGTGCCCCGACTCGTGGTAGGCGGTGCGCTCGCGATCCGCGTCGGTCATCACCACCTGGCGCTCGGCACCGAGGACGATCTTCTCGATCGCGTCGGTGAAGTCGCGTTGCTCCACCGCCGCGTGATCACGGCGGGCGGCGAACAGCGCCGCCTCGTTGACGATCAGCGCGAGGTCGGCGCCGGTCGCGCCCGGCGTCGAGGCCGCGATGCGGTCGAGGTCCACGTCGGGCGCGCATGGCACCGAGCGGGTGTGGATCCCCAGGATCTCCACGCGGCCCTTGCGGTCGGGGGGCTGGACCGCGATACGGCGGTCGAAGCGCCCAGGGCGTAGGAGCGCCTGGTCGAGGACCTCGGGGCGGTTCGTCGCGCCGAGCACGATCACGTTCGTACCGGGCTCGAAGCCGTCCATCTCGGTGAGGATCTGGTTCAACGTCTGCTCGCGCTCGTCGTGACCGCCGCTGATCCCGCTCACGTTGCCCGAGCGGGAGCGGCCGATCGCGTCCAGCTCGTCGCTGAAGTCGATCGCCGGTGCCGCCTCCTTGGCCTGCTTGAACAGATCGCGCACTCGCGACGCGCCCACACCTACGATCGCCTCGACGAACTCCGAGGCCGACAACGAGAAGAAGGCAGCCTCGGCCTCGCCCGCCACCGCGCGGGCGAGCAGCGTCTTGCCGGTGCCCGGCGGCCCGAACAGCATCACCCCGCGAGGGACCCGTGCGCCGAGTTTCGTGTAGCGCTCAGGGTTCTTGAGGAAATCGACGACCTCGACGAGCTCGTCCTCCGCCTCGTCGATCCCGGCGACGTCGTCGAAGCTGACTCGCTCCTGCTCACCGGACCTGACCCGCCGCGCTGTGGAACGCCCGAAGCCTCCGAGGATCCCGCCCCCACCCGCTCTCGTCTGGCGACGGAACATCCAGATGAAGAACCCGACCAGGAGGATCGTCGGCAGAAAGCCGAGCACGAGCGTGACCCACAGCGACCGGCCCTCGTCGGGCGCCTCGGCGTTGATGACCACATTCTCCTCGGCGAGCAGACTGGTGAGCGCGGCCGGATCGATGAACGCGGGGACCTCGGTCTCGAACTTGGTGACCGCGACCGGCTCGGCGTCGCCGGGCGGGTTGAAGGTCGCCTCGCTCTTCAGCTCGCCCTCGATGGAGTCCGCCCGAGAGCTGATCTCCTCGACGTTGCCGGCCTCCACCTGGTCGACGAAGAACGGCTGGTAGGGCACGCGCTGCCGGTCCTCCGGTCGTGCGGTCGCGAACGAGATGACGAGGTTCAGCGCCAGGAGCCCAAGTACGAACCAGATGAACAGCCTCCCGCGGGGGATCATGGGCGGCTTGGGCTGGGCGGGCATCCCGCGTCCGTCGGGTGCCGGGTCCACGCGCCAGCCTGATTCCGTCTTCTGGGGCGGGGGCGGGGTCTCAGGGGACGACTGGGGAGCCAGACCGCTCACCGTAGTCCCCTGGCTGCTGCGCGAGGCGGCTTCTGTGGCCACTGGGACTTGGCTGTGCGAATTGTCGCCTCCGCTTCTGTAGGTCCTGTACCGCACAGTGGCGGTCGTGGCACTCGAGCCCTACGCCTCGGGGACGCCGCCGGGGATGGGGTGATGGTTGATCAGGTCTGTCACCGTCTCTGGCTAGCCGAAGGTGAACACGTACGCCTCGGCGCCGGGCTCGAGGAACGTGATCTCCACGGACCGCTCGCGCACGGCGTCGTGGTGGCGCACGAGCTGGTAGAGGCGGCCGTCGCGGAGCAGGCCGTTCCCGTCCTCGTCGACGTCCACGCCATGTGACGGGCCCGGCGCCTCGCCGTCGAGGAGCACCCGGAAGGGGATCGGGTCTCGCGTTCCGGGAGAGAGCACGAGGTGCACGTCGCGGGCGTGGAAGCGGTAGGCGATGCTGCCGCCGGCCTGGTCGAGCAGGACGTTCTCGGATCCGATCGTCCACTCGCCGGCGAGCGCCCAGTGGCCGAAGGGCAGGTGCTCGGGGGGCTCGTAGGCACGGCGCTCGTCGAACGCGACGCCGCCCGGTGACGCGAGGCGCTCGCTGCGCCCGTAGCCGAGATACGTCTCGGGGGTCCGCAGGTTGTCCCAGTCGGCCTCGGCCTCCACGCCGAGCCCTTCGACGGAGACGAGGGCGCTCTCGACACCGAGCAGCCGCTGGATGACGCGCTCGGACTGCTCGTAGCGTCCCTCGCCGAAATGCTGGTCGCGGATGATGCCGTCCGCGTCGACGAAGTACAGCGCCGGCCAGTAGTGGTTGGCGAAGGCGTCCCAGATCGCGTAGTCGTTGTCCACCGCGACCGGGTAGCCGATCCCTCGCTCCCTCGTCGCCCGCCGCACGTGGTCGATGTCGTGCTCGAACGAGAACTCCGGGGTGTGGACGCCGATCACGACCAACCCGGCGTCTCGGTAGGCCTGCGACCAGGCACGCACGTACGGCTCCTGGCGCAGCCAGTTGATGCAGGTCAGCGTCCAGAAGTTCACGAGCACGACCTGGCCCCGCAGCTCGGCAGGGCCGAGCGGCGCGGCGCCGAGCCACCCGGTCGCCCCGCCGAGCGACGGCATGTGCAGACGCTCGAACACGCTCATCTACCGAAGCGACCGGAACGCGGCGTGCAGCTCCGCGGTGAAGAGCTCGGGCTGCTCCCATGCGGCGAAGTGGCCGCCCCTGTCGACCTCGTTGTAATAGATGAGGTTGGGATACGCCTGCTCTGCCCAACTCCGCGGCGCTTGATATTGCTCGCCGGGAAAGACGCTCACGGCGACCGGAATGGAGACGCCCTTGGCGTTGAAGAAGCCACCCTTGTATTCCCAGTAGAGACGAGACGCTGAAACGCCTGTGTTCGTCAGCCAATAGAGCGTTATGTTGTCGAGGATCTCGTCACGCGTCAGTTCGCCGGTGGCGCTCGTCGTCCGGTTCACAGCCGCCACGACCGCGGCGGCGGGCTGGCCGTCAGCATCGTTGTGGTCGAGAAGCCAGGCGGCCAGGCCGACGGGCGAATCCGCGATGCCGTACAACGTTTGTGGGCGCGAGGCCATGAACTTGGCGTAATCGACTTGCGTGAACGTTCTGATCAGCTGCTCGTAGGCGCGTCGTTCCTCGGCGGAGAGGCCGGATGGCGGCGGGTCGCCGGCCTGGGAGGCCTTGTCGACGTCAGCGGGCACGGTGGCAGGCATGTTGGTGTGGATGGCGAGCAATCCTGCGGGTGCCTGCAAGCCCATCTGGTCGACGACGAACGCACCCCAGTCGCCGCCTTGGGCGACGTAGCGGGTGTAGCCGAGGCGCGTCATCAGTTCTGCCCAGGCTCGGCCCATGCGCTCGGGGCCCCAGCCCGTGCTCGTCGGCTTGCCGGAGAACCCGTAGCCCGGCATCGACGGGATCACCACATGGAACGCGTCGGATGCCCTCGCGCCGTGTGCGGTGGGATCGGTCAGTGGATCGATGATCTTCAGCTGCTCGATGATCGAGCCTGGCCACCCATGATTTACGATGAGCGGCAACGCATCTTCATGCTGTGAGCGAACATGGATGAAGTGAATGTCGAGCCCATCGATCTCGGTCATGAACTGCGGCAGGGCGTTCAGCCTCTTTTCGCACTTGCGCCAGTCGTACTCTGTTGCCCAGTAGTGCGCGAGCTCCTGAGTCATCGCGAGCGGCACGCCCTGCGACTGATCTGCGACGGTCTCCTTCTCGGGCCAGCGGGTGGCCGCGATCCGCCGGCGAAGGTCGGTGAGCTCCTCTTCCCGCACGTCGACGTGGAAGGGACGGATCTCGATGCCGGACTCGACCGTGCTGCTCATGACGAATCTCCCGTTGTGGAGGGCAATTACGAGCGGGACGTGGGGGATGACTTCAGGGTTGCACCCCTGCTGAGCGGTGGCGCCCGTAGGAGTCCCTGGTCGATGCACCGGTCTCGGCGTCGACTGCGCGTCGAGGCGATCGGACCGGCCTCACGAGGACCGGGCCGCGGTGCCGGCCGGCACCAGCGACACATCGAGCTCGAGATCGACCTCGTCGGCCAAGGTGACGCCGCCTCCCGGGACCGGCGCATTCCACGTGATGCCCCACACCGTGCGTCGCACCTTGGCCGTCGCTTTCAAGCCGAGCCGGGTATTGCCCACCATGTCTGGCGCACGGCCGAACACATCGACGTCGAGCCGAACCGGTTGGGTGATGCCGCGGATCGTCAACTCCCCGCGCACCGTGTAGCGACCCGCGGCCAGCACCGTCGCCCCCCGGGAGCGGAAGGAGATCTTGGGATGGCGCTCGACGTCGAAGAACTCCTCGCCAAGCAGGTGGGCGTCGCGCACCGCCATCGCCGTGTCGACCGACGAGGCGTCGATGTCGACGGCGACCTGCGTCGCCTCGGAATGCGGCGGATCGATCACGACGGTGCCGGAGAACGACGTGAAGCGGCCCCGCACGAGAGTGAACACCGCATAGCGGGCGACGAACTCGAGCGTCGAATGAGTCGGATCGACCTCCCACGATCCGGCGAGCGGAGACAGGTCGTCGCCGGCGTGAGCATCGATGAGCGCATGGTCGTTGGACATACCCGAAGTATGGAGATTCGGGTGGCAGGTGACTCAGCGGCGCGACGCAGCGGCGTGCGGCCCAGGGTCGTGTGCTGCGGACGATCCGCCGCGGTACGGGGCCAGGAACGCGGTCAACGCCGCGAGTATCTCGTCGGGAGCCTCCTCCGCAACGAAGTGGCCGGTGTCGGGGATGCTCAGGCTCTCCACGTCCTCCGCGACGACCTTCACCGCGTCGCCGACGTGTTCACCGAAGCTTTCCTCTCCGCCGATCGCCAGGACGGGCATGGTCAGCCGCCGGGTCTTGCGCCGCTCGTCCTGTGCGATGGTCGTATCGAGCGCCCGGTACCACCCGAAGCTGCCGCGTAGGGAGTCCGGGTTGGAGAGCATGCGGACGTAGTAGTCGATCACGTCGTCGGGAAGCTTCTTGGCGGCCGCGTCGAACTCCCAGCGGTAGAAGATGTCCTCCCGTCCTGCGACGAGCTGTTCGTTCAGCTTGTCGATCCGGTTGAAGCCGAGGTGCCAGAGCCGGTCGTTGAGCGGCCCGGGGAGGAACAGAGGCGGTGCGGCAACCGTTCCCGGGGATCCGGGGATCTCCGCGAGGGCCACGCGGGCGACCCGGTCCGGGTGATCCGCGGCCAGCGCGTAGCCGATCGCGAACCCGGTGTCGTGGCCGACCACGGCGAACCGCTCGTGGCCGAGCGCGCCCATCAGCGCCACCAGGTCGCCGGCGAGGGTGCCGGTGTCGTACCCGTCCCGGGGCTTGTCGGACAGCCCCATGCCGCGCTGGTCGACGGCGACGACCTCGAAGCGCCGGGCCAGCGCCGGCATCAGCAGGCGCCAGGCGTACCAGGTCTCGGGCCAGCCGTGCACCAGCAGCAGCGGCGGGCCGTCGCCTCCGATGACCGCGTGCAGGCGCAGCTCACCGGTGTCGATGTACCGGCTCGTGAACGT
>DASTFE010000349.1:0-19770 GCA_035708905.1 Acidimicrobiales bacterium
TGACGAGGCCAAGGCTGCTGACGACGCCAAGCCTGCTGACGACGCCAAGCCTGGTGACGAGACCAAGGCTGATGAGGCCAAGCCGGTCGAGGCTGAGCCGGCTGATGAGACCAAGCCGGTCGAGGCTGAGCCGGCTGATGAGACCAAGGCTGATGAGGCCGAGCCGGCTGATGAGGCCAAGACTGCTGACGAGGCCCAGCCGGTCGACGAGGCCCAGCCGGTCGACGAGGCCCAGCCTGACGAGGCCAAGCCTGATGATGACGAGGCCAAGCCTGATGATGAGGCCCAGGCCGACGAGGCCCAGGCTTCCGACCAGCCCGAGGTGTCCGACAAGCCCGCGGCTGCGGACGAGCCCAAGCCTGCCGACGAGCCCGACGCCGACGGCGCCACGGTCGGCGGCGCAACCGCCGAGAGCGGCAGCGGCAGCTAGCGATCGCGCGGTGCCATGACCGACTCGACGCTACCGCGCCCGCGGTAGCGCCCGGTCGAGGCGTCCTCGTCCCACCGGGCGCCGCATCCCTGGCAGGTGCAGGCGTCGACTCGCAGTGACCCGATGAACAGGCGGTCGACCTCGTAGGCCCCGCAGAACGGGCATTGGAGGTGCCCGGTGCTGTCGCTCATCTCGTCTCTCGCGATCCCCTTGTCGACTACCCGCCGGAGGCCCGAGCTCCACCGGTCCACACGGGTTTCGACCCGGCCACCATAGCGAAGGTTTCCTCCCACTTTGACCTCGCGGCTCGCCACGGTGGGTGATGGTCGGAGATTCCTTGCACGATGAGTGCGATGACTAGGGTGACCCCATGGCTGTCGACTTCGAGCAACGGGGACCCTTCGCGGTCGTCAAGATCAACCGTCCCGACGCCCGCAACGCCGTCAACGGGGCCGTCGCGCAGGGCATCGAGGCGGCCATCGACAAGATCGAGGCCGACGACAGCATCTGGGTCGGCATCCTGACGGGCGAGCCCCCCGTGTTCTGCGCCGGGGCCGACCTCAAGGAGATCAACTCGGGCAACGCCGCCGCGCTGCAGACCGAGCGCGGCGGCTTCGGCGGTATCACCCAGCGTGAGCGCAGCAAGCCGATCATCGCCGCCGTCGACGGTCCCGCTCTCGCCGGTGGCACCGAGATCGTCCTGTCGTGCGACCTGGTCGTGGCCTCGTCCACGGCGACGTTCGGCATCCCCGAGGTGAAGCGGTCGCTGGTGGCCGCGGCCGGCGGCCTGTTCCGCCTCCCCCGCAAGATCCCGTTCAACATCGCGATGGAGATGGCGCTCACCGGCGATCCGATCTCGGCCGAGGTCGCCCACCACCACGGGCTGGTCAACCGGCTGTGCGAGCCCGGTCAGGCGCTGGACGTGGCGGTCGCGCTGGCCGAGCAGATCTGCGCCAACGCCCCGGTGGCCGTGCGCGAGACCCGCAAGATCGTGCTCGAGGCCACCACCGCGCCCGACGAGGTGGGCTGGCGGATGTCGATCGAGGGCATGGCCAAGGCCATGGGCAGCGAGGACTTCAGCGAGGGGCTCACCGCCTTCATCGAGAAGCGCCCGCCCCAGTGGAAGGGTCGCTGACCGGCGGGATGACGCCGTGGCCGGCGAGGAAGCCGGCCAGGCCGTCGACCAGGTCGTGGTTCGCGACCCGGGCCAGCGGCACCCACGACAGGGCGGCCGCGTCGTCGCCGGCGACGGCCGCGGTCGCCGGGTCGACCAGGTCGACGTGGAAGCACAGGATGACGTGGTGATCGCGCTCGCCGATCCGCTCGGCCCACCCCACCAGATCGCCGCACCGGGCGCGCAGCCCGGTCTCCTCGCGCAGCTCGCGCACCACCGCGGCGCGCACGGGCTCACCCGGCTCGACCCGGCCGCCGGGCACGGCCCAGCGACCTGCGCCGCTGCGCCCCGGCCGGCGCCGCACCAGCAGCAGGCGGCCGGCATCGACCGCCACCGCGCTCACGGCGAGCTGCGGCCGCGGCGGGGCCACCGGGGCCACCCCGTCAGTCCAACGGACGGTGGACGACGATGGCCCGGGCGACCAGGCCGAAGGACTCGAAGAAGTTCTTGGTGTGGCGGTCGCCGGGCAGCGCCAGGCTGTCGACGCCGAAGCAGCCCCGGGCGCGGCACCAGGCGAGGAGGTGGTCCATGAGCGCCTCGCCCACGCCGACGGCCCGCGCCTCCGGGTCGACGTACAGGTCGTCGACCACGCCGAGCAGGCCGCCGTCGCCCAGGCGCTCGACCCGCGCCACGCCGTAGCCGACCAGGGTGCCGTCGAAGGTGCCGGCGGCCACCTCGTGATCGGGCGCGGCCAGCGCGGCCGCCAGCCCGGCCTGCGGGTCGGCCTGGCGTCGCTCGCGCCGGAACCACAGCTCGCCGCCCTTCTGCGACCGCTTCTCGGCGGCCGCGGCGGCGACCAGCGCCGCCAGGTCGGCCAGGTCGTCGGTGGTGGCCGTGCGGGCCGACTCGCCGGGAGCGGGGATGGCGCTCACCCCTGGAGCTGGGCGACCTTGTTGAGGATGGTCTTGCGCCCGCGGTTGGCGGCCTCGTAGGCCCGGACGGCCTCGAGCTCGTCGGTGGTCAGGCCCTCGAGCCGGGTGACCACCTGCGACGCCGACAGGCTGTCGTAGTCGGTGATGGCCAGGTCGCCGACCGCGGGGGCCGGCGGCGCGTGCCCGTTGCCGGACAGGGCGTCGTCGGGTGCCACCGGGGCCGGGGGTGGCGCCGGCGCCGGCGGCGGTGCCTGTTCGGGCTCGGTGACCAGCCCGAGGCGGCGCAGCAGGTCGCCGGCCTGGGCCTCGAGGTCGCCGACGCGCCGCTTGACCTCGGCCTCGCCGTGGCGGACCGCGAACTGGCCGAACAGCCGGGCGTTGCGGGCGTGCACGCGGCCCTGCTCGGCCAGCTTCGGCAGCAGCGACGGCCCCTCGAAGAACAGGCCGATGGGCGCGTAGACGATCAGGTCGGCGACCTGGCTGACCACCTGATCGAGGGCTTTCCTGTCGTCGTCTTCGCGCATCGTCACAGTCCTCTCAGACGCAGTCCACGCACAGCATCAGGTCGTCGTCGGCGAGCTGGCGGCGGTGCTTCACGAGGAAGCACGACTGGCACACGAACTCGTCGGCCTTCTTGGGTTGTATGCGCCCCGCGCCGTCGCCCCGGTCGTCGGGCTCGGGGACCTCGCTCTCCTCGTCCTCTTCGTCGTCGGGTTGGGCCGCGATGCGGTCCTTGAGGATGGCGTCGAGGTCGGCCTCGACGTCGTCGGGGTCGAGGTCCTCCTCGTCCTCCTCCTCGTCCTCGTCGTCGCTCGCCTTGCGGGTCTTGGTGGCGGTCGCCTTGGGCGCGGGCGCGGGCTCGTCGACGGTCTCTTCCTCGATGTCGTCGAACGTCTCGTCGTCGTCGCCGGCCAGGTCGTCGTCGAGATCGTCGGGCTCGTCGGTGAAGTCCTCCTCGAGGCTCTCTTCCTCGAAGTCTTCGTCGGGGGTCTCTTCGTCAGCCATCGGGTCCCTTCACGGGGTCGGCCATGCGCGGCCGGATCATAGACACGCGGCTCGCCTGGATCAGAACCGTGGCGCTCTCAACCGGGGGCCGCGAGGCGGGTCAGGGTAGCGAGGTCGGCGGCGATGCGTGGTGTGACACAGAACACACCTTCGCGGGGCCGGTGCAGGTCAGCGGGAGAGGCGCCGCTGCTCGGCCCGGCGCTCGCCAGCCAGGCGCTCGAGCTGGGGCTCGGGCGAGTGGTCGGCGAAGCGCATCGCCTCGGCCACGGCCTGGTGCCCCGCCTTCTCGGCGATCAGCCTGTGCATCTGCTGGGCCACCGCCCGGTACGCCGGATGCCCCTGTGGTGCGCTGCGCAGCTCGATCAGGTGCATGGCCTCGCGGGCGTTCATCTGCATGGCGAAGCGCACCCGGAACGCCAGCGCCACGGCGTAGGGCGCCTGGGCGGGGAACCGGGCGGCCAGCGCATCGTGCAGGGCGGTCGACCGGGCCATGACCTCGTCGAACGTCGGCCCGCACCCCGCGTCGTCGACCGCCTCCGGCCGCGTGTAGCCGTGCCGGGGCGAAAGGGGCTGCCACTCGATCGTGAGCATGCGATGGCGCTGGAGGTCGCGGAACGCCCCGTAGTCGGCCAGCACGTCGAACCGGTAGCTGGGCCGCTCGAACGCCCGCCCCGGGCGGTGGCGGCGGTTGGTGCGGTCGCCGACGTACGCCCGTACGACCGCCAGCCGCTCGTCGACCGTCATGGCACGCACCCGCGCCTCGATCTCGGCGTCGGCGCGGTCGGTGTACGGGTAGAGCATGGCGCTGACCAGCCGCACCTCGGCGTCGGGGTCGAACTCGACCAGCTCGACGCTGGGACCGTCGCCGGCATCGGCCTCGCGCGGCGGGAACAGCCGCGCCGCGATCTCGCCCATGGCCGTGCGCGTGGTGGCCAGGTAGGTGCTGGCCGCCACGCCCCGGTCGGTGAGGTCGACCCGCGACAGGAAGCTGGGGATGACCTTGCGCAGCTCGGTGAGCATCAGGTCGGCGTAGCTGCGGGCCTCGGGCAGGGGGTGGGCGCGCATGCGCAGCAGGAGGGCCTCGTAGGCCTGGCCGGTGCCGTAGATGCCCACGTTCGACAGTGCGGCGGCGGGCAGCGCGCCCCGCACGGCGTCGAGCGCCTTGGCCTTGAGCGCCTGGCGGTGCACGAAGTCGCTGTCGCCCGGCTGCTTGGGGAACCGCTCACGGAAGTACTCGAGCATGACCGCGCCCAGCTCGGCGTAGGTGTCGAACATGCGGTCGAGGTCGCCGACGTAGCGCAGGCCGAGCGGGCTGCCCAGCACCTCGGGGTCGCGGTAGTAGCGGTAGCGGCCACCGAGGCGGGCGTCGTAGGCGATGTAGCGGGTGCTCTGCTCGAGGTACGACATCAGCCGGCCCCACTCGAGCACCTTGGTGAGCAGGTTCGACGCCTGCTCGCACGCGAGGTGGACCCCGCCGAGCTGGGCCACCGAGTCGTCGCCGTACTCGAAGAAGACCCGGTCGTAGAGCTCTTCCGCGCGCTGGAGGCCGACGGTGGCGTCGACGGTGGCGTCGCCGGCGATGTCGAGGTCGCCCACGAACTCGTCGAGGAACAGCCGCCGCAGGCTCTTGGGCGAGCGGGAGTAGCGCGCGAACAGGGCGCCCTTGACCACCTCGGGCAGGTTGACCAGCGCGAACACCGGGCCGTCGAGGTTGGTGAAGTACCGCCGCAGCACGTCGGTCTCGGCGGGGGTGAAGTCCTCGCTGACGTAGACCGTCATAGGGGGCCAGATCGTACGACGGCGCCGCCGGCGGGCTGCGGATGCTCGTGGCGACCAGGTCGCGGCGCCTCCCGCCTCACGGCGCCCCGCCGTCGCGGGCGGCGAGGGCGTCGCGCCACTCGGCCCGCGCCCGCTCGACGAGCCCCTCGTCGAGCCACAGGTCGGCGACCGTCCACGCCAGGGCCTTGGCGCCGTCGACGACCGCCCGGTCGCCCTCGGGCCCACCCGCGAACCCGGCGAAGGCGGGCGTGTGGATGGGCACCCCCGGAGGCGAGACCTGGATCATCGGGTGGATGGCGGGCACCTCGTAGCTGACGTTGCCCATGTCGGTGCTGCCCACCACCCGGGCCGCGGGCGAGGGCGCCCGCACGGCCCGGCCGAGCGCCTCGGCGTTCGACCGGTAGCGCTCGCCGAGGACGGCGCTGTCGATCATGTCGGCGTACGCCGGCTCGACCCAGTCGACGTGCATCTCGCAGCCGGCGGCGTCGGCCCCGGCCCGGAGGCAGCCGAGGACGCGCTGCTCGAGCAGGCCCAGCCCGGCGAGCGTCGTCGAGCGGACGATCCACTCGGCGCGGGTGTGGTGGGGCACGACGTTGGGCCGGTCGCCGCCGTGGGTGATGATGCCGTGCACCCGCTCGCCCGGGTCGATGTGCTGGCGCAGCGCGGCCACGTTGACGTAGCCGAGCACCGCCGCGTCGAGGGCGTTGCGCCCCTTGTGCGGCGCAGCCGCCGCGTGGGCGGCCTCGCCGGTGTAGGTCACGTGGGCCTCGTGCAGCGCGACGACGTCCATCGCCAGCAGGTCGGCGTCGGCCGGGTGCACCATCAGTGCGGCGTCGACGCCCTCGAACGTGCCGCCGTCGATCAGCCGCACCTTGCCGCCGCCGCCCTCCTCTGCTGGGCTGCCGACCACCACCACCCGGCCGCCCAGCTCGTCGGCCAGCGCCGCGGCGGCCAGCCCGGCCCCCAACCCGGCGGCGGCGATGACGTTGTGCCCGCACGCGTGCCCGATGCCCGGCAGCGCGTCGTACTCGCACATCACCGCCACGGTGGGCCCGGACGAGCCCGCAGCCGCCTCGAAGGCCGTCTCGACGCCCCGCGCCGAGCGGGTCACGCTCAGCCCCTCGCCTTCGAGCACCCCGGCCAGCAGGTCGTGGGCGAAGCGCTCTTCGTAGCGCAGCTCGGGCCGGGCGTGGATCTGGTGCGACACGTCGACGAGCAGCCCGGCCCGGCGGTCGATCTCCGCGGCGATCCGGTCCTTGGCGGCGCTGAGCGAGGTCGGCTCCATGGGCCGCCACGCTACTGGCGACCGTCACCGGCCCCCGGCCGGTCAGGTCAGCGACGCGGTCGCGGTCTCGATCCCCCCGCGGTACCAGGTGTCCTTGGCCAGCGCGGCGACGCGCGCCAGCTCGGCATCGAGGTCGAACGGCTCTATCGACGCCACGATGGCCGGCAGGTCCGCCGTGTAGGTGGTGTCGATCCGCACGACCGTGTCGTCGATCCGCACCTCGACGACGCCGTACACCGTGCGGCTGGGGACGTCGCCGTACGTGCCCGGCTCGAAGGGCGTGGGGTCGGCCTGCACGGCGCACGCCGCCGGTACCAGGAAGACGCTGAGGTAGTCGGGGCTGGCGTACCAGGCGTCGGCCTCGGCCTCGGTGGTGAGCGGGGGCTCGTACCACAGGTCGAGCTGACCGCAGGGCTCGCCCCACTCGGCAGCCTCGTCGGCGGCGATCGCGTCGATCCCCACGAGCTCGAGCCCGTCGGGCAGCTCGGTGGGCGCGAGCGCGGCCAGCGTGCCCCGCACCTCGGCCACCGCCTCCTCGTCGATCCAGGGCGTCTCGTCGATCTCGCCGTCGGGGGCCTCGACGGCGATGTCGGCGCCCCAGTCGGCCAACGAGACCGTCTCGGTGTAGCTGGCGGACGATCCCTCGACGGTGAGCCGCAGCGCGGTGGGCAGGTGATCGCGGCCGAGGTCAACCTCCACCGACCCTTCGGGTACCGCCACGTCGATCGCAGCCGCGATCGCGGCGGCGACCTCGTCCGGCAGGCGCCGCGTTGCGGCGATCGTCGTGCCCGCGCCGTCGTGGGCGACCACCTCGGCATCGTCGAAGCGGCCGAACGTGTCGACGAACCCCGCCGGCAGGGGTAGGCCCAGCCCGCCCGACAGCGGCTCGGCCGGCGCCCAGGCCTCGCCCCAGAGGTAGTACCCGGCCACTACGGGCACCATGAAGGCCTCTGCCATCTCGGGGTCTCCGGCCGCGTCCGGGTCGCCGTCGCCGTCGCCGTTCATGTCGAGGCCCGCGACGGCCAGCAGCAGGTCGGCCAGGTTCCCGTCGGTCGGCAGCGCGGCGCCGAGCATCTCGGGCGGCACCACGGTCCACGGCTCGTCGGCCAGGGCGTCGACGTCGGGCCCCGAGCGCTCGTACATCGCTCCCTCCACCCACACGACCTCGTCGGCCCAGTCGCCGCTGTCCACGACAGCCCGCAGGTCGTCGCCCGCAACCTCGGCCTCGGTGACCATCCTGAAGACCTGCTCGGCGCCGGGCCCGTCCAGCTCGCCGACCACCGACCGGTCTTCGCTGGTCGACGTGAGCCGGAAGCTGCTGGCCTCGGCCATCGCGTCCCGCGCCCGGGCGAGGGCCTCGGCGGCGTCGGGCTCCCCGGCCTCGGACCGCACGACTGCGACGGCCACGGCCGCCGCGGCCACCGCGACGACCGCCACGGCGGCCATCAGCGCTCGGCGGCTGGTGCGCGACGGCGGCGCCGGAGGCAGCTGTGGCGGTGGAGCCGGCGGTGGCGGTGGGAGGAGCGATGCTGGCGCCTCGATGGGGGCCGGCGGTGTCGGCGGCACCGGGGGCACGGCAGCGCCCGACGTCGGCGGGACGGCGTCGGCCGGTCCCGGCCCGGCGGCCGCCCGCCCCGGTTCGTCAGCCTGCTCGTCCACCCCGCACCTCGCCGTCGCCCAGCCGTTCGCTGCCGGATCGTAGCCCCGCCCGCGTCGGGTGCCTGGAGCTCAGGACGGGTGGCGCAGCACGACCTTGCCGAGCTGCTCGCCCCGGCGCAGCCGCTCGAGCGCGGCCGGGTAGTCGGCCCGGTCGAACACCTCGTCGACCTGCACAGGCAGGCCCTGGTCGACCAGCCGCGTGACCTGGTCGAACTCGGGGTACGAGCCCATGGTCGACCCGATGACCTCGATCTGCTTGAAGAACAGCCGGGGCAGGTTCAACTCGACCGTCGGCCCCGAGGTGCCGCCGCACACCACCAGCCGCCCGCCCGGGCGCAGCGCCCTGACCGACCGGTCCCAGGTGGCGGGTCCGACGCTCTCGACCACGACGTCGACCGTCACCGGCCAGTCGCCGGCCGAGTCGAAGGCGTCGGCCGCCCCGGCGGCGACCGCCCGGCGGCGCTTGGCCTCGTCGCGCGAGGTGGCATACACGGTCGCCCCGAGCCGCAGGGCGAGCGCCAGGGCCGCGGCGCTCACGCCGCCGCCGACGCCGACGACCAGCACCGACTCGCCGGCGGCCACGCGGGCGCGGCGGAGCATGCGCCAGGCGGTCAGCGTGGCGAGCGGGTAGGCGGCGCACTCCTCCCACGACCGGCCGGCGGGGCGGGCCACCACGTTGCGGCCGGGCACCACCACCAGGTCGGCGTGGCCGCCCCAGCGGTGCTCGCCCACGATCTCCAGGCCGCCCCCCAGCGGCGAGTCGATGCCGTGGGTGACCACTGCGTCGAGCGGCGAGACCGCCGGGTTCACCACCACCTCGTCGCCGGGCCGGACGTGGCGGACCGCGGCCCCGACCGATTCGACCACCCCGGCCACGTCGCACCCCGGCACGTGCGGCAGCGGCGGGCGGGGCATGCCCCGCGTGACCCAGAGATCCATGTGGTTGAGCGCCGATGCCACCGGGCGGACCCGGACGTCGTCGTCGCCCACCGGGGGGTCGGCGACCTCGCCCTCGCGGTAGCTGCCGGGCGACTCGTCCAGGATCCAGGCACGCACGGGCGACGACGCTAACGCGCCGGCCCCGCGGCTCACACCACGCAGATCAGCGCGTCGGGCTCGACCCGCAGCGACAGGTTGCGGCCCTCGCCGACCGCCTCGCCGTCCAGCCACACCGGTGTCGGGCGGTCGAAGGCGAGCTGCAGCGCCGGGCGGCGGGCGACGGCGATGGCCGGGTGGGGCACGTGGCTGCCCGACGGCAGGCGGCCCCGGGCCCGGAGACGGTCGAGCGGCGGCATGGCGGGCGAGACGTCCAGCACGTCGAGCAGCCCGTCGTTGGGGTGGGCGCGGGGCGCCACGTCCCACGGACCCACGAACTCGGCGTTCATCGCCGCCACGATCCGGCCTTGCCACCACGAGCGCCGGGCGACGAGGTGGGCGACGAACCAGTGCTGGCGGCCGTCGATCAGCACCGTGGCGAGGTCGACCGGCAGGCGGGCGCCGGCGCCCGATCGGATGCGCTGCTCGTCGCCACGCCCCCCGAGCGTGCGACACAGGTCGCCGCCCACCAGCCCGAGGGGCGGGACGGGATCGCCGGCCCGGCGGGCGGCGGTCACCACGGCGCGGGCCTCGGCGTCGGAGCCGACCACGACCCCGCCCGCCGGCAGCCCTCCGGTCTCGCCCCACGCCTCGCCCTTGCGGATGGTCACGGCACGTCCCGCGGCACCCGGGCGTGCCCGGGCGTGGCCTCGCCGGCCACCTCGTCGAGCGTCGACGACACCGACACCACCCCGCGGTGCAGCGCCTCGGCCGCCTGGCGGGCGGTGCGGGCGGTCGCCGGGTCGGGGGCGACGTCGCCGACCTGGCGCACGAGGTCGATCAGCGTCTTGACGTTGCGGACGAAGTCGCCGCCCGACAGGTCCTCGTCGTCGAGCACCTCGCCGAGCGGCTCACCGGCTGCCCAGGCGTGCGCCAGCGCCACGAAGCCCGGGTCGGGCGGCCGGGTGAGCGGCAGGCCGGCCGCCTCCTCGTCGGCGCGCAGCTCGCCGGCCAGGCGCTCGAGCTCGCCCCAGCGGGCCCGGACCTGGCGCGACGGGAACCACGGCGGGGCCGGCGTGCCCGGCCCCCGGTGCTCGTAGGTGAAGCACGACACCAGCCCGGCCAGCGACGCCGGGTCGAGGCCGTCCAGCAGCCCGGTGGTCATCGCCTCGGCGACCAGCAGGTCGGCCTCGTGGTAGGTGCGGGCCAGCACCTCGCCCCGATCGGTGAGCGCCCAGCCGTCGAGGTAGCCCCAGGTCTCGAGCAGCCGCAGCACCCGATCGAAGCGGCGGGCCAGCGACTCGGTGCGCGACCGCACCTCGCGGCGCATGTCGGTGAGCTCGCGCCGGGCGCGCTCGGCCTGGGCGTGGGCCCGCACGTGGCGGTCGCGGTCGGGGCAGGCGTGCACGGGATGCTCCGCCACCGGCGACGGTCGCCCCCGCGCCGCCCCCTCCTCCCCCGCCGGCCCGTCCCCAGCCGGCGTGGCGGCGCGCAGCTCGTCGGCGACCCGGCGCTGGAAGGCCCGGTCGCCGGGAACGTAGGGCCGGGGCACGTCCAACCGGTCGAGCCGCTCGGGCACCTCGGCCAGGTCGTCGACGCCGAGCGTGACCTGGTCGCCCTTGGCGTCGATGGCCTTGAGCCGGCCCCCACCCCGCCGCTGCGCGAACGACAGCACCGCCAGGCGCCGGCCGGCCACATCGATCACGTCGCCGGGCGTCAGCCGGGCGAGGGCCAGCTCGACGGCACCCCGCGGCGCCCGGTCGGCCGCGGCGGCCGCCCGCTCGGCCCGTACGAGGTCGCGGTACTCCCCCACGTCGCCGAGCTCGCAGCGGGCCTCGTCGTCGAGCCGGGCCAGGCGCTCCTGCTGGCGCTCGATGCGTGCCTCGAACCGCACGACGGCCTGGTCGGCCTGGAACTGCCCGAACGACAGGTTGAGCAGGTGGTGGGCGTCGGCCGGCTCGTAGCGGCGCACCAGGTTGGCGGCCATGTTGTAGGTGGGCCGGAAGGCGGAGCGCAGACCGTAGGTGCGGCTCGACGCCAGCGACGCCACCTGGTCGAAGGGCACGAAGGGCGACCAGAGCACGATGGCGTAGCCCAAGTCGTCGATGCCGCGGCGGCCCGCCCGACCGGTGAGCTGGGTGTACTCCCCCGGCGTGAGGAACGCCCGGGCCTCGCCCGTGAACTTGGTGAGCCGCTCGATGACCACCGACCGGGCCGGCATGTTGACCCCCAGCGCCAGCGTCTCGGTGGCGAACACGGCCTTGACCAGCCCCTCGACGAAGCACGCTTCGACCGCCTCCTTGAACGGCGGCACCATGCCCGCGTGGTGGGCGGCCAGTCCCATCTCGAGCGCGGCTGCCCACCGGTCGTAGCCGAGCACGTCGAGGTCGTCGTCGGTCAGCGCCGCGGTGTGCTCGTCGACGATCGCCCGGATGCGCACGCGCTCGTCGGGCGTGGTCAGCCGCAGGCCGGCGTCGAGGCAGGCGCTCACGGCGTCCTCGCACGCCATGCGGCTGAAGATGAAGTAGAGCGCGGGCAGCATGTCGCGCTCCTCCAGCATCTCGATCACCTCCGGACGCCGGGGGGTGAAGAACCGCCGCCGGGGCCGCCGGTTGGCCCGGCGGGGCCCGCGACCCGTCGCGAACTCGTTGTCGAGCCGGGCCGCCTCGGGGTTGGGGTGGCCGTCGACCAGTGTGGGCAGCAGGTGGGGCTGCTCGCTCTGGCGGTCGCCGACGAGGTACAGGTTGCGCAGCTCGACGGGCCGTCGCTCCTCGAGCACCAGGCGGGTGGGCCCGCGCACCGCGGTGAGCCAGTCGGCGACCTCCTCGGCGTTCGACACGGTGGCCGACAGGCACACGAGCGCCACCGTCTCGGGCAGGTGGATGATCACCTCCTCCCACACCGGCCCCCGGTAGGCGTCCTGCAGGTAGTGCACCTCGTCGAGCACCACGAAGCGCAGCCCCGCCAGCGCGCCCGACCCGGCGTAGATCATGTTGCGCAGCACCTCGGTGGTCATCACCACCACCGGAGCGTCGCCGTTGATGCTGTTGTCGCCGGTGAGCAGGCCGACGTTCTGCGCGCCGTGCCGCCGGGCGAGGTCGGCGTACTTCTGGTTGGACAGCGCCTTGATCGGCGTCGTGTAGAAGGCCTTGGCTCCCACGGCGAGGGCCCGGGCCACGGCGTGCTCGGCGACCACCGTCTTGCCCGACCCGGTCGGCGCCGCCACGATGACCGATTCGCCGGCGTCGAGGGCCTCGATGGCGCGGCGCTGGAAGTCGTCGAGGGCGAACGGGTACGGCTCGGCGGCGGCCGTCACGCGGCGGCCCGCGCCGCCTGGCGCTTGGTGATGATGCTGCCGATGACGATGGCGGACTCGTAGAAGAGGACCATCGGGCCCGACAGCATCAGCATGCTGATCGGGTCGCCCGACGGGGTGATCACGGCGACCAGCACGCAGATGCCCACGATGGCGAAGCGGCGGCCCTTGCGCAGGGTGGCCGGCTCGACGATGCCGGCCATCTGCAGGAAGATCAGCACGATCGGGAACTCGAAGCCGATGCCGAACGCCAGCATCATGTAGGTGATGAGCTGGAAGTACTTGCCGGGGGCGAAGGCCGTGACGAGGTCGTCGCCACCGATGTCGACCAGGAAGTCGAGGGCCCGCGGCAGCGTGTAGTACGCCAGGGCCGCACCGAGCGAGAACAGCAGCAGCGCGGAGACGACGAAGGGCACCGCGTAGCGCCGCTCGTGGGGATACAGGCCGGGGGTGACGAACTGCCAGACCTGCCAGAGGATGACAGGCATCGCGAAGGCGATCCCCGTGTAGGCGGACGTCTTCATCCGGATCGAGAAGCCCTCGAGCGGGTCGAACTGCACGAGCTTGCCCGGCGCGATGCTGTTCTCGGCCGTGGCGATCTCCTTGTACGGGTGCAGCAGGAAGTCGAACACCCACGGGTAGAGGATGAAGCCCAGCACCATGCCGACGGCCACGGCGATGACGCAGATGACGATGCGGCGCCGCAGCTCGGTCAGGTGCTCGACCAGCGTCATGCCGGTCTCGGCCGGCGACGGCTGGGCGCTCACGCCGGCCTCGCAGCGCTGGCGTCGCCCGGTCGCCCGCTAGGAGGCCGCACGCTCGTCGCCGAGGTCGTCGCCGCCGGGGAGGGGCGTCACGATCTCGTCGATGGCGGCCGCCACGGCCGGCGCCACGGTGCTCGCCTCGTCGCCCTCGTCCGCTCCCGCGTCCTGGCGCTCGCCGCCGCCGCCGGGAGTCGTGTCGGTACCCTCGTCGACCGCGGCCACCGACGCAGCCAGGGGCACCGACTCCTTGCGGGGCCGGCCCGGGGCCGGGCGGCTGTCGCTGTCGTCGAAGGCGTCCTTCAGCTCCTGCTGGAAGCCGGACGAGATGCGGCGCAGGTCGCCCATGACCCGGCCGACCGTGCGGGCGGCGTCGGGCAGCCGCTGGGGGCCGAGCACGATCAGGGCGATGAGCAGGATCACCAGCAGCTCGCCACCGCCGACGTTGAACATGGCGACGAGTGTAGAGGCCCGACCCGGCCGCGCTGCAGGGGCGGGGTCACCCGCCGTCGGCGTCGAGCGGGTGCCGGTCGCGGAACCCGGCGACCACCTCGCCGGTCTCGCCGGCGGCGGAGCGGAGGGCGGCCAGGGGGGCCCGCACCTCGCGCAGGCGGCGCACGGCGCGGGCCAGCGCCGCGGCCTCGTCCTCGATCGCCCGGCCCCGGGCGGCCACCAGCAGGGTGGCGGCTGCGGCCGCGGCCACCGGCACGGCCCAGAGCAGCGTCACGGCGGCGACGCTACCGGTCGCGCCTGCGTGACGTGAGCAGCTCGTCGAACCAGTCGTCGCCGCACAGCAGCTCGTGGAAGTCGATCAGGTCGTCGCAGCTGAACGGGGCGCCGGGAGGCCGGTCCTCGGTGAGCTCGGCGGGCGCGCGCCACACCTCGAGCCGGCAGCCGGACGACACCAGCAGCTCGAGGGTCGGGCGGTCGGCCGGCCGGACGACGGGCGTGGTGCACACCGGGCAGCGGAACACGTAGGTGCCCGCCTCGGTCTGCTCGCACAGCCTGACCACCAGGTCGCTCGTCCCCAACTCGACGTCACCGCAGTCGCGGCAGGTTGCTCGGATCAGGGTCGCCATGTCACTCCTCGCTCGGGCTCCATGGGATGTGATCGCCGGGACGGGCCATCATGACGCAGTTCCTGATGAAACGCGCCCCCTGTCGAGAGGCACCTGATGCCAACCCGTGTGCCCGCCACGATGAAACCACCACTCACGTTTGCCCACCGCGGTGCGCGCGCATACGCGCCCGAGAACACGCTGGAGGCGTTCACGCTCGCGCTGCGCCTCGGCGCCACCGGCCTGGAGAGCGACGTGTGGCTGACCGCCGACGGCGAGGCCGTGCTCGACCACGACGGGCTCGTGGGCGGCCGCCTGCGCCGGCGGCGCATCGCCGACCTGCGGCGCGCCGACCTGCCGGCCCACATCCCCACGCTCGACGACCTGTACGCCACGTGCGGCACCGCCGCCCAGGTCTCGCTCGACGTCAAGGACCCCGCCGCGTTCGACCGGGTGATCGCCGTCGCCCGGGCGGCCGGCGGCCCGGCGCTCGAGAACCTGTGGCTGTGCCACCACCGGTGGGAGCAGGTGGCCGAGTGGCGCAGCCGGTGCGACGCCGTGCGCCTGGTGGACTCGACCCGGCTCGACCGCATCCGCGAGGGCCCCGAGCGGCGGGCGGCGACCCTGGCGGCGCGGGGCGTCGACGCGGTGAACATGCACCACCTCGACTGGACGGGCGGGCTGACCACGTTGTTCCACCGCTTCGGCGTGCTGGCCTTCGGGTGGGACGCCCAGACCCCCCGCGTGCTGGCCGAGCTGGTCGACGCCGGCATCGACGCCGTCTACAGCGACCACGTCGACCGCATGGTGGACGCGGTCGCCGCCGCCTACCCGGCGCCGGACTGACGGGGGCGGCCTCACAGCCACCCCAGGTCGGTCAGGGGCAGCACCTTGACGAAG
The DNA here is from genome assembly GCA_035708905.1 of Acidimicrobiales bacterium. Classification (GTDB taxonomy): domain Bacteria; phylum Actinomycetota; class Acidimicrobiia; order Acidimicrobiales; family VFJN01; genus ZC4RG19. The sequence goes on from DASTFE010000349.1 coordinate 15,275, forward strand.
GCCCGGCCCACGATCGTGTCCTCGTCGATCGGGCCGAAGACGCGGCTGTCCTCGCTGTTGAGGCGGTTGTCGCCCATCACGAACACGTGGCCCTCGGGGATCTGCTGGTGGTCGAGGTTCTCGGTCGGCGTGCCCGGCACCAGGTAGGGCTCGTCGATGCGCTCGCCGTTGACGTACACCTGGCCGTCGCGGCCCTCGATCGTGTCGCCGCCCACGGCCACCACCCGCTTGATCAGGTCCTTGATCTCGCCGTCGGCGCCGGTCGAGGCCTGGGCCGGCCGCTCGAAGACCACCAGGTCGCCGCGGTGCACGTCGTGCGTGCGGTACGAGAGCTTGTTGACCAGCACCCGGTCGCCGACCTCGAGGGTGGGCGCCATCGACGGTGAGGGGATCCAGAACGCCTGGACGAGGAACGCCTGCGCCGCGAGGGCGATGAGCACGCCGCAGCCGATGACCGCGGCCCACTCGACCACCGTGCGGGTGACGCTGTGGCGCGAGCGGGACGCAGGGTGCGGTTCGTCGCCCGCCGGCCCGTCGGCGTCGGCCGGCCCGTCGCCGCTGCCCGCGTAGCGGGGGCCGCCCGCGCCGTCGCCGTCGAACCACGCGGCGCCCGTCGCCCCCGTGGCGTCGCGCTGTCGGCGGTGGCCACTGGCCATGTGGCGGGGGGCCCCGTCGAGCCGCGGCGGCACGCGGCGGCGACTGGAGGCCGGAACGTCGCCCTGGTCGTCACCAGAGAGACCAGAGGGGGGAGGCACGTCACGCACGGCGCCGTGGAGGCTATCGCGGGGCGCCGGGAACCGGGCCGATGGCGTAGCGGGCCAGGATGCGCCGCGCGGCCCGGGCACCCGCCTCCACCAGGGACTCGTCGTCGGCCTCGACCACCCGGGCGCCGTCGCCGAGGCGCACCAGCAGGCGCTCGAGCCAGGGTGTGGCCGTGACCGGCAGGCGCACCCGCAGCCAGCCGTCCTCGCGCTCGTCCACCCGGTCGACCGGGTAGGTCTCGATCACCCAGCGGGCGCCCGGCTCGAGGTCGAGCGTGACGCGGGGCACGTCGGGGCCGAGCACCCGGGCGTCGGGTCGGGCCGCCGCGTCGCCGCCGCCGGCGGCCGGCTCGAACGTCTCGTCCGAGGGGGCCGCCTCGACGATGCGGTCGACCCGGAACGACCGCCACCCCTCGGCCCTGTGGCAGTAGGCGTACAGGTACCAGGCACCGTCGTCGGCCACCACCGCGTGCGGGTCGACCTCGCGGGTCGTGCGCTCGTCGCGCCCGTACGCGTAGTAGTCGATGCGCAGCCGGCGCCCCTCGCCCACGGCCGAGCGCAGCGTGTCGAGCAGCCCGGGGCGGGTCTCGCCGAGCGTGACCGACACCGCCTCGTCGACCTCGACGCCCAGCACCGCCGCCAGCTTGGCCAGCGCGGTGGCCAGCGGGCCCGCGCGGTCGCCGCCCTGCAGGTCGAGCGAGGCCGAGCCGGCCGCCACCAGGGCGAGACCCTGCTCGGGGGTGAGGTGCAGCGGGTGGGCGAACACGTCGGCGAAGCGCAGCCACACCCGGTCGCGGTCGATGGTGACGTCGATCAGCGTGTCGGGGGTGTAGGGCGGCACGCCCACCATCATCAGCACGTCGAGGTCTTCCAGCAGCTTGCGCCGGCTGATGCCGAACCGCTCGCTCACCTCGTCGAGGGTGGGGCCGTCCTGGGACGCCACCCACGGCACGATCGCCAGCAGCCGGGCGACCCGGTCGGAGGCCGAGGTGCGGGTGGCGGGCGCCCGCCGGCTCACACTGCGACCTGCCGCTCGAGCCAGGCCACGACCTCGGCCCGCAGGTCGGGCGGCGCCAGCACCTCGGCGTGGTCGAGGAAGGTCAGCACGAACGAGCGGAAGTTGTCGCGGTTGGTGACCGTCATCGCCACCACCACCGAGCCGTCCGGGCGCTCGTCGACCACCGCCCCCGGCCCGAGGTGCTGGACGATCCACGGCGCCTGCGCCGCGTCGACCAGCACCCGCGCCCGGGTCTCCTCGCCCTCCCCCAGCCGCCAGGGCTCGAGCCGGGCGCCGGGCACCCCCACCTCGGGCCGCTCGAAGCGGGGGCCGGTCGTGACCTCGACCGCGCTCTCGAAGCGGTCGAGCCGGAAGACCCGCTCGTCGGCCCGCGCGTGGTCGTGGCCCGTGAGGTACCAGCGGCCCCGGCGGAAGTCGAGCCGGTAGGGGTCGACGAGGCGGGGCTCGCCCTTGTAGCCGAACCGCACCGGCACCTGGGCGGCGATGGCGCCGAACAGGGGCACGACCTCGCTGGCCGGGAGGCTGCCCACCGGCAGGACCCCGCCCTCGGGCTCGCCCACCAGGCCCCCGAGCTTGAGCAGCCCCTCGCGGGCCGACACCCCCTCGAGCTGCACCACCGACGCCGCCAGGCGCAGGGCGGCCAGCTCGTCGGGCGTCAAGCCGGGGTCGCGCAGGTAGTAGCGGTCCTTGGGGATGCGGTAGCCCTCGACGGCGGGGTCGGTGCCCGGCACCTCCTGGCGCTCGAGCGGCACGCCCATGGCCCGCAGGTCGTCCTTGTCGCGCTCGAAGGCCCGGCGGAAGGCCTCGGTCTCGCGGGGGTACACCTGCAGCCGGTCGCGGATCTCGCTCGCCGCCAGCGGCCGGGGCGTCTCGAGCAGCAGCGCCGTGAGGTTGAGCAGGCGTTCCAGCTTCGCCGCGGACATCGGCGCCGAGGCTACTGCGCCCCGGCGGCCACCCGGCCCACCGCGTCCGCCGCCCACGCCCCGGCCGCGGCGGCCGCGGCGAAGAACAGCGGGTCGTCGCCCGGACCCCGCCCCATGGTGGTGACACGCAGGCCCAGCGCGGCGAGAGCGGCCGCCGCGTCGGGCGGGTCGACCACCGTCGTGCCGACCAGCTCGCCCGCCAGCTCGGGCGGCACGGGCAGCTCGGGCCGGGCCGCCGCCAGCCCGAGGATCGTGCGGACGTGGTGGCTGACCCCCCGGTGCCGGTCGCGGGCGTCGGCCCCGGATGCCCGGCTGCACAGGGCCACCCGGGCCCCCATGCGGTCCGCGGCATCGACGACGCCCGCCACCTCGACCGCGGTGGTGCCCAGCGCCGAGGCGGTGCCCACCACGCCCGGCCCCATGCCCACGACCGCGAGGTCGGCGCCCGCCACGTGGCGGGCGAGGGCCAGCGCCGAGGGCACGGCCACCGCCTCGAGGTCGCCGCCGAACGCGTGGCCGGCCGTGACCGTGACGTCGAGCGCGCCCGCCGCCCGCAGGTCGTGCACGAGGTCGGACAGGGCGAGCGGCAGGGCGGCGCCGTCGGTCATCACGTAGGCGATGCGGGCCGCGGGCGCCAGCGCGCGGGCGACCGCGACGACGACGCCGACCTGGCTGTGCAGCGAGCAGGCGACCACCGGCAGGCCGCGCACCGTGCGCGGCAGGTCGGGGTGGTCCTCCTCGGCGGCGCCGGCATCGTGCTGCAGGCTGGTGTAGCGCAGCTTCATGATGTGGCCGCGGCCGGGGCGCGACCATGCCTCGCGGGCCAGGTTCCAGTGCACGACGTGCCAGCCGCCCGTGCCCAGCCCCAGCTCGACGGCGGTGGTGTTGAGCACCACGCGGTCGCCGGCCGCCACGGGCCCGACCAGGTCGGTGAGGGCGTAGGCGCGGCCGGCGTCGGTGGCGACCCGCTGCAGGCCGGCGCGCTCGGCGAGCACGTCGGTGACCGTGGTGGTGACGAAGCTGGGCATCGCCCCCGGAACGTAGCGGCTGCTACAGGCTGGCGATCAGGCGCTCGACCCGCTCGTCGCGGGACTTGAACGGGTCCTTGCAGAGCACTGTGCGCTGGGCCTGGTCGTTGAGCTTGAGGTGCACCCAGTCGACGGTGTAGTCGCGCTTGCGCTCCTTGGCGCGGCGGATGAACTCGCCCCGCAGCCGCGCCCGGGTGGTCTGGGGTGGCGTCTCGACGGCCTCGTCGATCGCCTCGTCGGTGGTCATGCGCTCGACCAGGTCGCGCCGCTGAAGGCGGTAGAACAGGCCGCGCTCGCGGTTGACGTCGTGGTACTGCAGGTCGAGCAGGGCGACCTTGGGGTGGCTGAGCGCCAGGTCGTGCTTGTCGGCGTAGGCGTCGATGAGCTTGTGCTTGATCACCCAGTCGACCTCGCGGTCGAGCTTGAAGGGGTCGGACTCGAGGCCTGTGAGGCAGTACTCCCACATGGCCAGCGCCTTCTCCTCGAGCGGCGAGAGCCCCCGGGTCTCGGCGTAGCGCTTGGCGCGCCCCAGGTACTCGTTCTGGATGTCGAGCGCCGAGGCCTCGCGGCCGTTGGCCAGGCGGATGTTGCGCCGGCAGGTCAGGTCGTGGCTGATCTCGCGGATGGCGCGGATCGGGTTCTCGAGCGTCATGTCGCGCAGCACGAACGACGGGTCCTCGAGCATGCGGAGCAGGATCGAGGTGGCCCCCACCTTGAGGAAGGTGGCGTACTCGCTCATGTTGGAGTCGCCCACGATGACGTGCAG
>DASTFE010000350.1:0-18913 GCA_035708905.1 Acidimicrobiales bacterium
GGCCGCTCGCCAGCGCGCCTGGGCGTCCCCGTGAGCCGCGGCGGCTCCCGGGTCGCGGGCCCGGTCACAGGCGGCCGGTGGCCTTGACCCTGAGGTAGGCGTCGGCCAGCGCGGGGGCGAGCGCGCCGGGGCGCTCGTCGACCACCGTGGCCCCCAGCCCCCGCAGGCGGGCGGCCGTGCGGCGGCGGCTCTCGAGCGCGGCGACGGCCGCTGCCTGGCGGTACACGCCCGACACGTCGCCGGCCCGCCCGGCGGCCCAGCGCGCCACGTCGGGGTCGCGCACGCTCGCGATCACCACCACGTGGTCGCGCAGGATGAGCGGCAGCGCGGGCACCAGCCAGTCCTCCACCGCCGGGGCCACGAGGTCGGTCAGCACGACCAGCAGCGTGCGCCGGCGGAAGCGGGCGAGCGTCTCGGTGAACGCGCCGGCGTAGTCGCTCTCGGCCAGCACCGGCTCGAGGTCGTAGAGCGCCTCGACGACCCGCCCGAGCTGGACCCGCCCGCTGCCGGGCGGCACGGCCGAGCGCACCTCGCGGTCGAAGGCCACGACACCGCACCGGTCGCCGAGGCCGGTCGACACGGCCGTGAGCATCATCACGGCGTCGACCGCGTGCTCGACCCGGGGGACCCCGTCCACCCGGCCGGCCATCACCCGCCCGTTGTCGAGCAGGACGAGCACCGTCTGGTTGCGCTCGGCCCGGTAGGTGCGCACGATCGGGCGGCCGGCGCGGGCGGTGGCGCTCCAGTCGACCCGGCGGAACTCGTCGTCGACGGCGTAGTCGCGGAGCTGGTCGAACTCGGTCCCGCCCCCGAGGCCTTGCGCCGACCGCAGCCCCACCTCGAGGATGTGCGCCTTGCGGATGCGCAGCTCGGCCTCGTCCTTGGACCGGAACGACGGGTAGACCCGCAGCACGCCGGGCACGACCAGCGCCGCCTGGCGGGCGGCCAGACCCAGTGGGCCGTCGACCCGCACGACCAGGTGGCGGGGGGTGAAGCGGCCCCGCCGGGCCGGGCGGATGGTGGTGGCGCCCCGCAGCGTGCCGCCCGGCGGCACCCGGCCGGCCGCCCGACGGGTGCCGGCCCGCAGCGACGGCGCCAGCTCGTCGGCCACCGCCACGCGCAGGCGCCGCCGGGTCGGGTTGCGCACGGTCCAGCCGATCTCGGCCTCGCTGCCGAGGGTCACCGCCGGCGGCAGGTCGCGCCGCACCGGCAGCGACGGGGGCGCCGGCGCCAGGCCGGCGTCGAGCGCCGCGGCCCCCAGCAGCGCGGCGTTGACGACCAGCAACCACCAGGCGCCGCCGCCCGGCAGCACGAGCACGACCACCGAGCCCAGCGCCGCCGCCAGCGCGAGGCGGCGCGTCGGTGCCACACCCCGGTGGCGGGCCGCCAGGGCCGGTGCCGGCGAGGCCACGTCAGCGGGGCACCGGGACGGCGGCGAGGACGCCGTCGAGCACCCCGTCGACGGTCGTGCCCTCGAGCTCGAGCTCGGGGCGGAGCTCGATCCGGTGACGGACGCACGGCTTGACCACGGCCTTGACCTCGTCGGGGGTCACGAACGGGCGCCCGGCCAGCCACGCCCACGCCTTGGCCGCGTGCAGCACCATCGCCGCGCCCCGGGGGGACACGCCCAGGGTGACCGCCGGCGCCGACCGGGTCGCCCGGGCCAGCGCCACGATGTAGGCCAGGACGGCCGGGTCGACCCGGATGTCGCGGATCTGCGCCCGGGCCGCTGCGATGTCGGCCGCGGTGGCGACGGGCCGGATGCCGGCCGCGACCGCGTCGTGCGGGTCGAGCCCCCGGTCGTGGCGGGCCAGCACCTCCTGCTCCTGCTCGGCGCTGGGGTAGGCGACGGCCAGCTTGAAGAGGAAGCGGTCGAGCTGGGCCTCGGGCAGCGGGTAGGTGCCCTCGTACTCGATCGGGTTCTGCGTGGCGACGACGACGAACGGGTCGGGCAGCGGGTGGGCGGTGCCCTCGACGCTGACCTGGCGCTCCTCCATGGCCTCGAGCAGGGCGGCCTGGGTCTTGGGCGGCGTGCGGTTGATCTCGTCGGCGAGCAGCACGTTGGTGAACACGGGCCCGGGGCGGAACCGGAACACGGCGTCGCCCCCCGGCGTCCCGCTGCGCCCGTCGAGGATGAGCTGGCCGGTCACGTCCGACGGCATCAGGTCTGGCGTGAACTGCACGCGCTTCATGTCGAGGTCGAAGGCGGCCGCCAGGGTCTTGACGATCAGCGTCTTGGCCACGCCGGGCACGCCCTCGAGCAGCACGTGGCCACCGGCCAGCACGGCGGCCACCAGGCCCGACAGCGTGCCGTCCTGGCCCACCACCACCTTGGCCACCTCGTCGCGCACGGCCAGGATGGCGGTGCGCGGGTCACGGCCGCCGTCGGCGGGCGCGGCACCGTCGACGGGCTGCGGCGGCGCGGGCTGCGGGGGCGCCTGGACGGGCCGGTCGGGTGCGGCGTCAGGCATGGATGAGGACCTCCTCGCGGATGCGATCGATGGTTGCGGCCAGGTCGGCCAGACCGGCGTCGTCGGTCACCGGCGCGGCGCCGAGCGCCCAGCGCAGGCGGGCCTCGTCGACGGCGGTGCGCTCGGCGGCCACCGCCGCCAGCACCTCGGGCGGCGCAGTGGCCGGGACGCCCAGCCGGTCGGCCAGGAAGCGGCGCAGGTCGGCCCGCAGCAGCTCGCCGGCGTGGGCCGGCGTGCGGGTGCGGTCGAGCAGCGTGCCCACGGCAGCCACCAGGTCGGACCCGGCGACCGCCACCGGCTGGGGCTCGGGCACGGGACGGCCCAACCGGCGAGCCCGCCACAGGGCGTACAGGGCGAAGGCGACGGCGAGCTGGGCGATCGCCCGCTGGACGCCGGCCGGGATCAGATCGCCGAGGGACCGCTCACGCCCGCCGCCACCCACCGGGCCGCCGGGCGCGACCACCAGCACGTCGGTGCCCGCCCGGGGCGCCAGCAGGGCAGCGGCGACCGGCGCGTTCTCGCCCTCGGCGAGCGCGGCGTTGACGACCAGGCCCGACCCGCCGAGCGCCACGACCGTGCCCTCGCCCCGGTCGGTGGCCACGATGTAGGCGCCGCCGGTGCCGTCGTCGACACACGGTGCGTCGCCGGGCCGCGGCGCGAACAGCGCGCCGCCGTTGCGGGGCTCGATGCCGGCCAGGTCGAGGCCGGCGAGCGCCGCGATCTCGCAGCGGCCGGCCAGCGAGCGGGGCGGCGCCAGGTCGTCGACCGACTCGAACCATGCCACCACCTCGGGGGCGTAACCCGAGCCGGGGTCGGTCACGACCAGCCGGCCGCCCCGATCGACCCAGCCGTCGAGCCCCCGGCGGGCGTCGTCGCCGAGCAGGTCGGTGAGCAGCAGCACCACATCGGGGCCGCCGGCCCCGTCGCCTGGTGGCCGGTCCGCGACGGTGACGTCCGCTCCCATCTCGTCGAGCAGGGCCACCAGCGCACTCGTGCCGAGCCGGTCGTGCGAGGTGGGGTCGAGGGGCCGGTCGTCACCGCCCGATCCCATGGCCAGGATCGCCGCGAGCGTGACCAGCACCACTGCCGCGCCACCGGCGAGGGCCGTCCACGGGCGCGACCCGGCTGCCCGCCCGGTGCCCGCCGGCGGGCTCACGCCGGCACCGCCCGGGGGGCGGCGGCGTCGGCGGCCGACAGCGCCTGGCCGGCCAGGCGGGCGAAGCGATCGCGCTCGCCGGGGCCGACCGGCGCGTCGCCGTACCACGCGGCCTCGAACAGGGCCGTTGCCTCGGTGAACGCCGGGGCCACGGCCGGGGCGCCGGCCCGCACCTCGGCCGCCAGCTCGCCGGCGGTGCGGCCGACCAGGTCGCCGATGACGCCGCGGTGGGCCAGCTCGCCCACGAGGACCCGGTACCGGGCCCGGAGCGCCCCGCGCCAGCGGCCCGCGGCCTCGCACGCCGCGACCTCGGCCTGCCAGTCGACAGCGTCGTCGTCGCCCGTGACGACCACCCACCCACCGTCGCCAGCGATCCCCCGGTCGCGCCGCCACCCGGCACGCGACCGGTAGACCAGCAGGGCCACGAGCGCGGCGAGCAGCCCGATCACCAGCCAGCCCGCCCACGCCGGCAGGCCACCGAAGCTCAGGCCCAGCGGCGACACGAGCCGGTCGAGCTGGTCGCCGACCCACTCGCTGACGCGGTCGAGCGCGTCGTCGCCACCGTCCCAGCGGTACTCGGACCGGGCGAGGATGTCGTCGGCGGCGTCGCGCGCCCGCGCCGGGTCGTGGTCGGGCGGCGGCAGGTCGGCCAGCTGCGTCGCCAGGCGGGGCCGTAGCCCGGTCGTGGGCAGGGCGGTCGGGTCAGCGGGCACGGTCGAGCACGCGCGTGGCGGCCATCTCGATGTCGAGCCCCTCGAGGCGGACCCGCAGGTCGAGGTACAGCAGCACCGTCGCCGCCGCCACGAACGGCAGCACGATGACCTCGGCGAGGATCGAGCCCAGCGCCAGCAGCGGCCAGCCGTCCTGGTAGCCGATCCACCCCGCCACCCCCTGGGGCAGCGCGGCGAGCGCCGTCGACAGCAGCGTGGCGACGATGCCCATCAGCAGCGCGATGCCGAGGGTCGGGAAGTACCGGGCCCGCGTCAGGCGGACCGACCGCCGCAGGGCCTCGAACGGGCCGCAGCCCTCGACGCCGACGATGGGCGCCACCGGCACGAACAGGGCCATCACGAAGAACACGCCGACGTAGCAGCCGAGCAGACCGACGCCCTCGGCGAGCTTGACCAGGACGAACGACCCGAGCAGCGGCCACCACCGGCGGGCCACGACCCCCACCATCTCGCCGGCCGGGGCATCGCGCCCCATGGCCCACTGCGTGACGAGGTGTCCGAGCGCGGCGGCCACGCACACCAGCGCGACGGCGGGGATGACCGTGTACATGAGGCCGACCAGCACGTCGGTTCCCGGGTCGCTGCCCGCCGGCTCGTTGAAGATCGTCGGGTCGTCGGTGAACAGGTCGCCGATGCCGTAGGAGCCCATGGCGTCGCGCTGCAGGTACGCGGCGAGCAGGTGGGTGGGCACCACGAAGGCGGACGCGATGGCGAGGATGCGGCGGGGCCGGGCCTTGAGCACCGCGAAGCCGCCGTCGAGGATGTCGGCGGTCGTCATGGGCCGCAGCGCCACGCCGGGCACGCCCGCCGACGCGCCGTCGACCGGGCCGCTGGGCGCCGTCGGCGTGCCGTCCGACGGTGCGCCGGCACCGGCGGGCCGCCCGCCGGCGTCGGCCGGTGGCAGCGGGCCGGGCACGGGCTGCTCCTCGGCCGATCCGGGTACCGCCCAGCCCCGCCCTGGGTCGGCGCCCCCGGCCGCGGCGCCCCAGGGCTCGGGCGCGGTGTGGTCCTCCACGGCCGCCATCATCGCCCATCATGAGCGGTGACGGTGACACGGGAGGCCAGACGTGGAGGGCTACCGATCCAGCACCTACGGCGACCGCTTCGCCGACGTGTACGACGACTGGTACCACGACGTGTCCGACGTCGACGCCACCGTCGCCCGCGTCGCGGCGCTGGCCGCCCCGCGCGGCGGGCGCGTCCTCGAGCTGGGAGCCGGCAGCGGCCGGCTGGCCATCCCTCTGGCCGAGCGGGACCTCGAGGTGTGGGCGGTCGACGCGTCCGCGGCGATGGTCGAGCGGCTGCGGGCCAAGCCGGGCGCCGAGCGGGTGCACGCCGTCGTCGACGACATGGCCGAGCTGTCGGCGCCCGGCCTGGGTGGCGCGTTCGCCGTGGTCCTGTGCGCCTTCAACACGCTGTTCAACCTCACCGACACGGCCGCCCAGCGCCGCTGCCTCGGGCGGGTGGCGGCGCTGCTCGGCCCGGACGGGCGGCTGGTGGTCGAGGCCTTCGTCCCCCCGCCGGGCGGCGAGGGCGACGCGGCCGTCAGTGCGGTCGAGCCCCGCCACATCGGCCTCGACGAGGTGGTGCTGACCGTCAGCCGCCTCGACCCGGCCGCGCGGACCGTCACCGGCCAGCACGTGCAGCTCAGCGAGGCCGGCGTACGGCTGCGGCCGTGGGTGCTGCACTACGCCTCGCCCGACCAGCTCGACGCGCTCGCCGCCGAGGCGGGATTGACCCTGGTCGAGCGGCACGCCGGCTGGCGGGGCGAGCCCTTCACCCCCGCGGCCGACGTCCACGTGTCGGTCTACGCACCGGCGCCGCCGGCGGGCGCCCCGGACCACCCCGGTGAAGCGGTACGTTGACGCCGTGACCATACGCGTGGTTCCGCCGCCGCCCTGCCTGGCTCATCCCGCCGGTTCGGCCATGTGCCGGCCATGAGCCAGCTCAGGCTCAACCCGCTCACCGGACGCTGGGTCACCGTCGCCGTCGGCCGCGAGGACCGGCCCGGCGACCTGATCTCCCAGCAGCTCCCCGTCCAGGCCGACCCGGCCCTGCCGTGCCCGTTCTGCCGGGGCAACGAGGAGGCCTCGCCGCCCGCCCTCGAGACCTACGACCGGCACGGCGAGTGGGTCGTGCGGGTGGTCCCCAACCGCTACCCCGCCTTCGACGGCGACGCGCCGCTGAAGGTCCACAACCTCGGCCCGGTGTTCACCCAGGCCGCGGCGAGCGGCATCCACGAGGTGCTGGTGTTCTCGCCCGACCACGGCGCGGCGTGGGCCGACCTCGACGACGCCCAGGCGGCGGTCACCATGGCGGCCATCCGCGACCGCATGGAGGACCACGCCCGCCGCCCCCAGATCCGCTACACGCAGGCCATCGTCAACCACGGGCGCGAGGCGGGGGCCAGCCTCGAGCACCCGCACGGCCAGCTGCTCGGCATCCCGTTCGTGCCGGGCGAGATCGCCGAGGAGGAGGCGGGCTTCCGCCGCTTCGAGGGCTCGTGCCTGCTGTGCACGACGATCGAGGCCGAGGAGGCCGCCGGCCACCGCATCGCCTACGAGGACGAGCGGGTGATGGTGGTCTGCCCGTACTGGTCGGGCACGCCATACGAGATGCTCGTGCTGCCCCGGGCGCACGAGGTGCACGTCACCGACGCGGCGCCGGCCGACGTGGCGGCGGTCGGTCGCGCCCTGCGCACGGTCCTCGCCCGGCTGCGGGGCTGCCTGGGCGGCGTGTCGTACAACCTGGTGTTCCACACCGCGCCCCACCGCCACGCCGGCCCCTTCCACTGGCACGTGCACGTGCTGCCCCGCATCACGAGCGTGGCCGGCTTCGAGCAGGGCACCGGCGTGATGATCGACATCGTCGCCCCCGAGCTCGCCACCCAGCACCTCACCGTCGTCGGCTGACGCGGGCCGCCCGGCTCGCCGCCTGGGCGCAGGCGACGGTGGCCGGGCCTCGGCGACGCCGAGGAGTGGCCACCCGGGACGGCTCGCCCCTACCCGGTCGCGGCCCGCGCGGCCGCGCTGCGCTCGACGCAGAACTCGTTGCCCTCGGGGTCGGCCAGTGTCGCCCACCCGGTGCCGTCCGGCCGGCGGTGGTCGGCGACCCACGTCGCCCCCAGCGCCAGCAGGCGGTCGACCTCGTCGTCGCGCGGGTGGTCGGGTTGCAGGTCCAGATGCAGGCGGTTCTTGCCGGCCTTGGGCTCGGGCACGCGCTGGAACAGCAGGTTGGGCAGGCCGTCGCCGAGCAGCACGACGGCCTCGGGGTCGCCGGGCTGGTCGTCGTCGTGCAGGGGCCGGTCGACCACCTGCGACCAGAACCGCGCCAGCTCGTAGGGGTCGCGGCAGTCGACGGTGACGTTGTGGATGGCTGAGCGCACAGGGTTCTCCTGGAGCAACGTTGGGGATGAGGTTGGCGACGGTGAACCCTGTCCCGGCAGCGTCGTCGAGCCGGCCGGGAGCGCCGAGGCTAGCGCCTGGTGACGCCGCCCGAGGACGCGCCGGTGGCGATCTCGTAGGCCCGGCGGCGGGGGACGTCGAGGCGGCTGGCCACCGCCTTGGCGGCGTCGCGGGTCGAGCGGCCGGCTGCCATCTCGGCGCGGACGGCCGCGAGCACGTCGGCGTCGTCGGCCGGCGCGGGCGGGGGCGCGCCGTCGAGCACGACGACGATCTCGCCCGGCGGCTCGCGCTCGCCCACCCAGGCGACGGCCTCGGCCAGCGTGCCCCGCCACACCTGCTCGTGCAGCTTGGTGAGCTCGCGGGCGACGGCGACGCGCCGGTCGGGGCCGCACGCCTCGGCCAGGTCGGCGAGCGTGCGGGCCAGCCGGTGGGGGGCCTCGTACAGCAGCGACGTGCGGCGCTCGGCGGCCACGGCTTCGAGCCGCTCGCGGCGGGCGGCGCCCTTGCGCGGCAGGAAGCCCTCGAACACGAACCGGCCGGCGGGCAGCCCGCTCACCACCAGCGCGGCCATGGCGGCAGACGGCCCCGGCACGACCTCGACCGTGTGGCCGGCGCGGATCGCCGCCGCGACGAGCCGCTCGCCCGGGTCGGAGATCGCCGGCATGCCGGCGTCGGACACGAGCGCGACCCGCTGGCCCCGGGCGATCCGGTCGAGCACCCGGGGGATCTCCCGCGCCTCGGTGTGCTCGTTCACGATCGCCAGCGGGCGACGCTCGATGCCGGCCAGCGACAGCAGCTTGCCGGTGCGGCGGCTGTCCTCGCAGCACACGAGGTCGGCCCGGGCGAGTGCCTCGGCTGCCCGAGGGGTGAGGTCGCCGAGGTTGCCGATGGGGGTGCCGACGAGGACGAGGGCGCCGGCCGTCACCCCTTGACCTCGAGCTGGTCGCCGGGCTGCAGCCGCCAGCGGGCGAAGGCACCGGCCTCGGCCTCGATCACCGCCCGGGCCCGCCAGACGGGGAGCGACACCCGGTGACGGGGCATCGTCACGGCCCGGATGACCCGCAGCTGCTCGTCGCAGAACGCCACGTCGATCGGGAAGCGCATGCCCACCGTGTGCACCGACCGGGCGGGCCGCAGCAGCAGCGCACCGTCGAGCCCGTCGCGCCCCAGCAGGCCACGGGCCCGGGCGCGGCGGCCGTCGGCCACCTCGAGGCTGGCCAGGACCTCACCGTCTCGCAGCAACCACGCCACGACGCCATCATGCCGAGCGCGCGACCACTTCCGGCACATCCCCGGGGCGATGAGTTCCGCGCGCTCCGGCCGTCGGATCTGGCGTGCGCACACAACCGACGACGTTGACGACCGGGCTGGCGATGGGCGAGTCACCGCGGTGGCACGACGAGCGCCTGTGGTTGGCGGACTGGGGGACGCAGCAGGTCGTGGCCGTCGATCTCGACGGCACGAGCGAGGTCGTCATCGAGGTGGAGACGGCGCCGATCAGCATCGACTGGCTGCCGGACGGGCGCCTGCTGGTGGTGTCGGGGGGCGAGGGGCGGCTGCTGCGCCGCGAGCCGGACGGGTCGCTGGTCACCCACGCCGACCTGGCCCCGCTGTCGACCCACGCGTGGAACGAGATCGTGGTCGACCGCCGGGGCAACGCCTACGTCAACACCATCGGCTTCGACTTCGCCACGGGCCAGGACGCGGCGTCCGGCAGCGTGGCGCTCGTCCGTCCCGACGGTTCGACGCGGCTCGTGGCCGACGGCGTGTCGTTCCCCAACGGGATGGCGCTGACCCCCGACGACACCACGCTGATCCTGGCCGAGTCGTATGCGAACCGGCTCACGGCGTTCGACGTCGATCCCGACGGCGGGCTGTCGAACCGGCGGGTGTGGGCCGACCTCGGCGACGGCTACCCGGACGGCATCTGCCTCGATGCCGAGGGGGCGGTCTGGTACGCAGACGTCCCCAACCGCCGGTGCGTGCGGGTGCGGGAGGGGGGCGAGATCCTGCAGACGGTCGACGTCGACCGAGGATGCTTCGCCTGCATGCTCGGCGGCCCGGGCGTCACGACCCTGTTCGTCGTGGCGGCCGAGTGGTCGGGACCGGACAGCATGGTCGGCGGCGAGCCGACCGGTCGGGTCCTGACGGTCGAGGCGCCCGCCCCCGGTGCCGGCCGGCCCTGAGCCTCACGGTGAGCCACCCAGTCGACCGGGTCACACGTTGAAGCGGATCTCCATGACGTCGCCGTCGGCCACCTCGTAGTCCTTGCCCTCGACGCGGAGCTTGCCGACCTCGCGGGCCTTGGACCACGAGCCGATCTCGACCAGCTCGTCCCAGTGGATGACCTCGGCCCGGATGAAGCCCTTTTCGAAGTCGGTGTGGATCACGCCGGCGCAGCGGGGCGCCTTCCAGCCGGCCCGGAACGTCCAGGCCCGGGACTCCTTCTCGCCCGTGGTGAAGAACGTGCGCAGGCCGAGCAGGTGGTAGGCGGCGTGCACGAACCGGGGCAGCGCGCCCTCGCCCAGGCCCAGCGCCTCGAGCATCTCGGCCCGCTCGTCCAGCGTGAGCTGGGCGGCCTCGGCCTCGAGCTGGACGCACATGCCGAGCACCTCGGCCCGCCCTCCCAGCTCGGCCTCGACCGGCGCGACCACCGACGCCATGTCGTCGAGCTGGTCCTCGCCGACGTTGACCACCGCCAGCACGGGCCGGTTGGTCAGCAGGAAGTAGGGCCGCAGCAGCGCCCGCACGTCGTCGTCGAGGTCGCTGCGGTACAGCGGCGTGCCGGCGCTGAGCGCCGCCTCGGCGGCCTCGAGGGCGGCCACCTCGTCGGTCAGCGACCTGTCGCCCTTGGCGGCCTTGCGCCGCTTGGCCACCTGGCTCTCGACCGACTCGAGGTCGGCGAGGGTCAGCTCGAGCTCGACGACCCGCAGGTGCTCCAGCGGGTCGACCGGTCCGGGCACGTCGCCGTCGTCGAAGGCGCGCAGCACGTACACGACGGCGTCGACCTCGCGGATGTTGGCCAGGAACCGGTTGCCCAGGCCCTCGCCCTTGCTGGCCCCCTCGACCAGCCCGCCGATGTCGACGAACTGCACGGCGGCCGGCACCACGTTGCGGCTGGCCGACATGGTCGCCAGCGCGTCGAGGCGCCGGTCGAGCACCTTGGCCACGCCGACGTTGGGGTCGCGGGTGGCGAACGCGTAGGGCGCCGCCAGGGCGCCACCGCCGGCCAGCGCGTTGTACAGCGACGACTTGCCCGCGTTCGGGAGACCGACGAAACCGAACCGTTCCACCCCGTGAGGGTAACGGCGCCCGGGCGGCCTGCCGCCAGACGACGGACCGTGGTCATCGCTGCCCTCGGCGGCGGGTAGGTTGCCGGGCATGGAGCGTGAGATCGTGGTGCGCGGCACCGGCCAGGCCCGGGCGCTGCCCGACACGGCCGGCCTGCGCGTCGAGGTGACGGCGGACGCGAAGACCCACGACGAGGCGTACGCCGCCCGCACCGAGCTGGCGTCCAAGGTCGACGCCGCGCTCGCCGAGCACCGCGACTCCATCGACCGCACCACCGTCGCCGCCCTACGGGTGCAGCCCCGCACCCGGTGGCACCGGGGCGAGGACATCCGCACCGGCTGGCGCGCCACCCGCACGTCGTTCGTCGAGGTGCGGGCGCTCGACGCGCTGGGTGAGATCATGTCGGCCCTCGTCGAGGCGGGCGCGGCCATCCAGGGGCCCCACTGGACCATCTCGCCCGTCAACCCCGCCCACGACGAGGCCCGCCGCGCCGCGGCCGACGACGCCAGGGCCCGCGCCGAGTCCTACGCCGAGGCGCTCGGGCTGGCGCTCGGCCCGGTGGCCTGGGTGGCCGAACCGGGCATGCGCACCGCACCCGGGCAGCCGCGTGCCCCCATGGCCGAGGGCGCCCGGATGGTGATGGCCAGCGCACCTGCGGCCGAGGCCACCGAGCCGACCGAGGACCTGGCGCCCTCCGAGATGACCGTCGAAGCGGCCGTCGAGGTCGGCTTCGGCATCATCTGAGCACCGCATGCGCCCCGCCGACGCCCTGGACCGCATCGTCTACCTGCTCGACCGGGCCCTGGCCGAGGGCCAGAAGGTGCGAGCCTTCGCCCGCGCCCGCGACGTGGTCGACGAGGTGGGCGACGACGAGGTCGAGCGGCTGCACGCCCACGGCGACCTGACCGACCTGCCCGGCATCGGGCCCACCACCGCCCGGGTGATCGCCGAGGCGCTCGACGGGGGCGTGCCGTCGTACCTGGCCGAGCTCGAGGCCACCACGACGATCCCGGACGGCGACGGCGCCGGGATGCGCGGCGCCCTGCGGGGCGACTGCCACACGCACTCGACCTGGTCGGACGGCGGGGCGTCGATCGAGAAGATGGCCCGCACCGCCATGGCGCTGGGCCACGAGTACATGGTGCTGACCGACCACTCGCCCCGGCTGACGATCGCCCACGGGCTCTCCGCCGACCGGCTGCGGCGCCAGCTCGACGAGATCGACGCGCTCAACGAGCGACTGGCCCCGTTCCGCATCCTCACCGGCATCGAGGTCGACATCCTGGTCGACGGCTCGCTCGACCAGCGCGAGGACCTGCTCGCCCGGCTCGACGTGGTGGTGGCCAGCGTCCACTCGAAGCTGCGCATGGAGCGCCAGGAGATGACGCGCCGCATGGTGGCCGCGGTGGCCAGCCCGCACGTCGACATCCTCGGTCACTGCACCGGTCGCAAGCTGGTGGGCCGCGGGCGGCCGCCGTCGGTGTTCGACGCGGAGATCGTCTTCGCCGCCTGTGCCCAGTTCGACACGGCGCTCGAGATCAACTGCCGCCCCGAGCGGCAGGACCCGCCGGACGAGCTGGTCGACCTCGCCATCGACTGGGGACTGCGGTTCGCCATCGACACCGACGCCCACGCACCCGGCCAGATGGAGTGGCTCGCCTACGGCTGCGACAAGGCCACCCGCCACGACATCCCGCCGGAGCAGGTCGTCAACACGATGGCTGCCGACGACCTGGTCGCCTGGGCCGCCACCCACGACAGCTGACCTCCTGTCTCGCATGCTTTCTGCCGCGGTTTCGGGGGCCAGGACACCGGGAACCGCGGCAGGAACGCGAGGGCCCGACCTTGACGACCTTGCCTTGACGACCTTGCGCGGGTACGCTGCCCCCATGGCAGACAGACCGGCAGTCCCCCGCTCGGCGGTGCGCCGGGCCAACGCCGCGGTGGCCACGGCGGTCGATCCCTACGTGGCGCGGGTGTCGGCCAGGGTCAGCGCCGAGCTGTCCCGCCGGGTCGACGCCATGCGGTCGCAAGGCCAGTCCCCCGACGACCTGGGCGACCCCGACGCCCTGGCCGCGCGCATGCTGGCGGCGGTGCCCGAGCCGTCGCCGTGGGCCGAGCTCGGACCCTTCTACAGCACGGCCGGCATCGCCCGCGTGCTGGGCGGCGTCAGCCGCCAGGCGGTCGAAGAGCGGCGCCGGCGGCGCACCATCCTGGCCCTGCGCACCGCGGAGGGCACGTGGGTGTACCCGGCGTTCCAGCTCGACGAGCGCAACCGGGTCGCGCGGGGCTTGGCCGAGGTGCTCGACCGCTTCCGCCCGCAGACCGCCGACGACGAGTGGATGGTCGCCTCGTTCCTCGCCGCCCCCCAGCCGGCCCTCGGCGGCGGCACCATCGTCGACCACCTGCGGGCGGGCGGCGACCTGGCGGCGGTGCTCGACCTGGCCGACGAGCGCGCCGCCCGCTGGGCCCTGGCGTCGTAGTCCCCGCACCCAAGTCCGTGACCGAGGACGCCAGGCGCCCCCCGGACACACGCCAGCAGCCCAGCATCGGGCCGCCCCCGCCGGTCGAGGCGCTGGCGGGCTTCCCCGTCTGGCACGTGCACGCCGGCACCGTGCTGTGCCGCGTGACCTCCTCGAGCCTCGGGCCGTGGTGGTTCTCGAGCGACGCCTCGGGGCGGTTCGACCTGGCGCCGCCCCGCGGCACCTGCTACCTGGCCGACGACGAGGTCGGCGCGCTGCTCGAGGTGCTGGGGCCGGTGCTCGTGGTCAGCCCCGTGTGGGCGGGCCGGCTGAGCATGTGGCACCTCGGCCTGCCCGCCCAGTGCAGCGCGGCCGACACGACGGTGCGCGCCGCCCGGGGCTTCGGCGTCACGGCCGAGCTGGCCAGCATCACCCCCTACGAGCTGCCCCAGCGCTGGGCCGCCGCGTTCGCGGCGACCGGGCACCAGGGCGTCCGCTACCGCATCCGCCACGACCCGGCCGGCAGCCGCGCCCTGGCGCTGTTCGGGGCCGCGGGCGAGCGCCGCTGGCCGCGGGGGCGCCGTCAGCAGATCGGCTCGGCCCTGCTGTCCCGCCTGTCCGGCGAGACGGGCATCCGGGTCGCGCCGGTGCCCGCCGCCACCGACCTGGGAGAGATATGGGACTGAGCCCACCGCCGCCGGCCCGCCGCGACGACACCGCCGACGTGCTGCACGGCGTCGAGGTCGCCGATCCCTACCGCTGGCTCGAGGACGCCGACGCGCCCGACACCCGCGCCTGGGTCGAGGCCGCCAACGACCGCACCCGCTGCGCCCTCGACGCCCGCCCGGGCAGGTCGGCCCTGGTCGAGCGGTACGGCGCGCTGTTCGCCGCCGGCACCGCCGGGGCGCCGTCGATCCGCGGCGGGCGGCTGTTCTCGCTCGACCGCTGGGGTGACCTCGAGCAGGCCGTGCTGGCCGTGCGCGACGTGCACGGCGAGCGGCGACCCGCCGCCCGCACGCTGATCGACCCCCACGCGGTGACCGGCGACCCCACCGCCGCGCTCGACTGGTACGCGCCGTCGGTCGACGGCCGGCGCGTGGCGTTCGGCATCTCGACCGGTGGCGACGAGCGCTCGACCCTCGGCATCGTCGACGCCGCCACCGGCGAGCACCTGCCCGACACCATCCCCCACACCCGCGCGGCATCGGTGGCGTGGACGCCGGACGGCGCCGCGTTCGCCTACACCCGCTACCCCGACCCGGCCGCGGTGGGCGAGGACGAGTCCAACTACCACCGCACGGTGTGGTGGCACGTCGTCGGCGACGACCCCGGCCACGACGAGCTGGTGTTCGGCGACCTGCCCGACAAGACGGCCTGGCCCTCCGTCGAGATGTCGCGCGACGGGCGCTGGCTCGTGGTCGAGGTGTCGCTCGGGTGGACCCGGGTCGACGTCCACCTGATCGACCGCACGACCGGCGAGCGCACCACGGTCATCGAGGGCGTCGAGGCCGTGTCGTCGTTCACGGTCGTGGGCGACCGGCTGGTCGGCACCACCACGCTCGACGCGCCCCGGGGGCGGGTCGTCGTGGCCGACCTGGCCGCGCCCACGCCCGACCGGTGGCGCACCGTCGTCGACGAGTCGTCCGACGTGATCGAGGGGGTGGCCGTCACCGCGTCGTGGCTGCTCGTCGCCTCGACCCGGTCGGCGCTGGCCCGCCTGGGTCGCCTCCCGCTGGAGGTGGCGACCGGCACAACCGACGCAGCCGACGCCACACCGCCGGACCTCGCCGAGATCGTCCTGCCCGAGCCGGGGTCGCTCGCCGGCATGGCGGGCGACCGCGACAGCGACACCGCCGTGGTGGCGTTCACCTCGTGGGCCCGGCCCGCCGAGCTGTGGCGGTGGACGCCGCCGGACCCCGCCCGACCCAGCGACCCCGGCGCCCCCGGCGACGAGCTGGTCCGCTGGAGCGACCTGCCCTCGCCCGTCGACCCGGCCGCCTACACGGTGGGGGTCGACCGCTACCCGTCCACCGACGGCACCGCCATCACCCTGTTCACCCTGCGCCGCGCAGACGTCGAGCCCTCGCCCACCACGCCGACGCTGCTCACCGGCTACGGCGGGTTCGCCGTCACCATGAGCCCCGGCTACAGCCCCGCCGCGGTGGCCGTGGCCGACGACGGTGGCGTGTTCGCGGTCGCCGGCATCCGGGGCGGCGCCGAGGACGGCGAGGACTGGCACCGGGCCGGCATGCGCCAGCACAAGCAGCAGGTCTTCGACGACTTCGCGGCCGCGGCCGACTGGCTGGTGGACGAGGGCCGCACGAGCCGCGACCGCCTGGCCATCCGGGGCGGCAGCAACGGCGGCCTGCTGGTCGCCGTCTCGCTCACCCAGCGCCCCGACCTGTGCCGGGCGGCCGTGTGTGCCGTGCCGCTCACCGACATGGTGCGGTTCCCGCAGTTCCTCATCGCCCGGCTGTGGACGCCCGAGTACGGCGACCCCGACGTGGCCGACGAGTTCGCGTGGTTGTGGGCCTACTCGCCCTACCACCGCCTCGCCCCGGGCACCTGCTACCCGGCCACCCTGGTGCTCACCGGCGAGCACGACAGCCGCGTCGACCCGGCCCACGCCCGCAAGTTCGGCGCCGCCCTGGCCTGGGCCACGGGCTGCGGCGACGAGCGCCCGATCCTCGTGCGGGTCGAGCCCCGGGCCGGCCACGGCCAGGGCAAGCCCGCGTCCAAGCAGGCCGACGAGGCGGCCGACGTCCACACCTTCCTCCGCTGGCAGATCGAACTGGGGACATGACCGACGACACCGACGCACCTGCCGCGGTCTTCGACCGCATCCGCACCGCCTGCTCCACCGTGGCCGAACGGGCCCGGGTGGTCGGCCTCGACCTGGGGGCGCTCGAGAAGCTGGCCGCGACCCTGGACGACGGCGAGCCGCCCCTGCTGCCCGAGGAGCGACCGGTCGGCGACGACGAGGCCATGGCCACCGAGGTCGTGGTGTGGAACACGGTGAACTTCGGCTCGGGCTGGTTCCCCGTGCTGGCCAAGCGCCCGGGGCTGTCGGGCGCCCGCAGCCTGGCCGAGGCCCTGGCCGACCACGTGGCCGACCGCGGGGTTCCCACCGCGGCGTGGCTGGCCGAGGCCGACGCCGCCCGCTGCGCCGAGGTGTTCGGCCAGCCCTACCCCGGTGCCGTCGACGACCTGCTCGACCTGTTCGCCCGGGCATGGCGCGACCTGGCCGCGCTGCTGGACGACCGGTTCGGCGGCTCGGCCGCCGAGCTGGTGCGCTCGGCCCGCGGGTCGGCCGGCGCCCTCGTCACCACGCTCGGCGCCATGCCGCTGGCCCACGACGTGGCGCGCTACGGCACCGGCGACCGCGAGATCGAGGTGCCGTTCTACAAGCGGGCGCAGATCACCGTGTCGCACCTGGCCCGGGCCTTCGGCGGCGAGGGCCTGGGGCGCTTCGACGACGTCGACCGGCTCACCGCCTTCGCCGACAACCTGGTGCCCCACGTGCTGCGCATGGCAGGGGTGCTGGTCTACGACGACGACCTCGCCGACCGCGTCGAGCGCGAGGAGCTGCTCGAGCCGGGCAGCCCGGAGGAGGTCGAGATCCGCGCCTGCGCCCTGTACGCGGTCGAGCTGCTGGCGGCCCGCACGGGGCTGACCGCGGCGGCGATCGACCACCAGCTCTGGCAGCGGGGGCAGGATCCCGAGGTCAAGGCCGTCCCCCGCCACCGCTGCCGCTGCTCCTGGTACTGAGCGCCGGCACCGCCGGGGGTAGCGTCGGCGGCATGGGGCTCGGGCGCGGCGCGCTGGTCGAGGTGACGGTGGGCGACGACCCCGACGCGTGGTCCGCCATCGGCTTCGCCGTGGACGGCGACGGGGTCAGCCGGGTGGGCGGCGTGCGCATCCGGCCGGTGGGCGCCGGTGGCCGTCGGGGCCTGCTCGGCTGGACGCTGGCCGGCGAGGTCGACGACGTCGGGACCGGCGACATCCGCAATGGCGACGTCGATCACGTCGGCCACCGCGACGTCCGCGACGTCGATGGCCTGCCCACGACCGTCGCCGCCGCGACCGCCACCGGCGGCGACGCCGCCACCACCGCCCACCCCAACGGCGCCACCGGCCTCGACCACCTGGTCGTGGTGACCCCCGACCTCGACCGCACCACCACCGCTCTGGCGGCCCTCGGCCTCGACGCCCGGCGCACGCGCGAGGCGGGCGGGGGCCGGCTGCAGCGGTTCTTCCGGCTGGGCGAGGTGATCCTCGAGGTCGTCGGCCCCGCCGAGCCGTCCGGCGACGGCCCGGCCACGTTCTGGGGCCTGGCGTTCACGGTGGCCGACATCGAGGCCACCGCCGCCCACCTCGGCGACCGCGCGGGGCCGCCCCGGCCGGCCGTGCAGCCCGGGCGCCGCATCACGACCCTGCGGGGTGGCGCCGAGGGCGGGGTGTCGGTGCCCGTGGCGTTCATGTCGCCGCACCAGCGCGGCCGTCCCGGCGGCGCCCCAGGTCAACGCCTGTAGCCTGCCGTCCGCCATGCTCGACCACGTCTTCACCGATGCCATCGGGGCGCTCCGAGACTCGCTCGAGCGGGCCTTCCTCGAGCGCCAGGCGTTCGAGGAGCGCTTCCAGGTCGACGTGCTGCTCGGCGACGTCACCTGGGAGACGTCCTACGGCCTGCCGGGCGAGGGCCTGCCGCCCCGCGTCCAGGCCGACCTGACGCTCGACTGGCCGACCTGGGCGCAGACCGCCTACCGGTCGTGGTACATCGGCGAGCCGTTCAACGACCCGCCCCGCATCGAGATCGAGCTGGTGCTCCGGGTGCAGCGGCTCGCCGAGGCGCCCGACCCCCGGCTGGTGCTGGCCGTGCTGCCCGAGTCGAGCGCCCCCATCGGGTCGGAGCGCCTCGAGCGCTCCGGGCCCACCATCGAGACGGTGTGCTCCGCCGACCTCAACGAGAGCGAGTTCGCCATCGAGGTGTCCTACGAGGGCAGCTACGAGCTCGACGAGGCCACGCTCGAGGACGGCACCATCCTCGACGACCACCTGAGCGCCATGGGCGGCTGGATCGCCGCCACGCTGGTCAAGCTCGGCGACCTGACCCTGCCGTTCCTGCCCCCGGTCGAGGACGGCCACTGACCGACCGGCGTCGAGCGTTCCTGCCGCGGGATCCGGTGCCAGAACCCCGGATCCCGCGACCAGAACGTGGGTGCAGCCGGCGGGTGCGTGGTGCACTGGCCGGCCGTGTCACGCACAGCCCGCCGCCCCCTGACCCGCGCCACGCTGGTCGACCCCCGGCTGCTGGTCGTCGCGGCCGCCACCCTGTGGGGGACGACCGGCACGGCCCGGGCGCTCGGCCCCGCCGACGCCTCGCCGACCGCCGTGGGAG
>DASTFE010000351.1:0-7674 GCA_035708905.1 Acidimicrobiales bacterium
TGTGCTGGGCAGCGACGGCCGCCGACGCCCGCCGGTACATCGTCGACGTGGTCGCCGCCGCCGGCGCGACCCGGGTGGCCAAGTCGAAATCGATGGCCACCGAGGAGATCGAGCTCAACGCCGCGCTCGAGGCCGCGGGCGCCGAGGTGGTCGAGACCGACCTGGGCGAGTGGATCATCCAGCTCGCCGGCGAGACGCCCAGCCACATCATCGCCCCCGCGCTGCACAAGGACCGCCACCAGATCAAGGACCTGTTCGTCGACACCGCCGCCGCGCCGCCGACCCTCGACACCGAGCCGGGCGAGCTGGTGCGCTTCGCCCGCGGGCGGCTGCGCGACGTCTTCCTCGCCGCCGAGGTCGGCATCACCGGCGCGAACATCGCCGTGGCCGACACCGGCTCGATCGTGCTCGTCACCAACGAGGGCAACGGCCGGCTCGTGACCGCGCTGCCCCGGGTCCACATCGCGGTGCTCGGCATGGAGCGGCTGGCCGCCGACTGGGACCAGGCCGACCTGCTGCTCGCCCTGCTGGCCCGGTCGGCCACCGGCCAGCGGCTCTCGTCGTACACGAGCGTGGTCACCGGCCCGCGGGGGCCCGGCGAGATCGACGGCCCCGACGAGGTGCACGTCGTCATCCTCGACAACGGCCGCAGCGACCTGCTGGCGGGCGAGCACCACGAGATGCTCGGGTGCATCCGGTGCGGCGCCTGCCTCAACGTCTGCCCCGTCTACCGGCAGACCGGCGGCCACGCCTACGGCTGGGTGTACCCCGGCCCCATGGGTGCCGTGCTCACCCCCCTGCTGGCCGCCGGCCACGCGGGCGCCGCCGAGGTGGCCGGCGCGTCGACGCTGTGCGGCGCCTGCATGGACGCCTGCCCGGTGCAGATCCCGCTGCAGGACCTGCTGCTCTCCCTGCGGCGCCGCAAGGCCGAGACCGCCGCCGGGGCCGAGCGTGCGGCCTGGCGGGCGTGGTCGGCCGCCTGGTCCGACGCCGGGCGCTACGGGGCCACCACCCGGGCGGCCACCTGGGGCCGGTGGGCGGCCGACCTGGCCGGGCACCTGCCCGTCGGCCGGGACTGGGCTGCCGGGCGCGCCGTGCCCCGCCCGGCAGCCGAGCGCTTCCGCGACCGCTGGCGGCGGGGCCTGTGACGGACGCCGAGGTAGGCGACCCCGGGCGGTGGGGCCTGTGACGGGCGCCGAGACCGGCGACCGCGGGGCCTTCCTGGCCACCGCCCGCCGGCGGCTGGCCGGTGGCGTCGTGCCCAACCCGGTCCACCCACCCCCGCCGCCGCTCGACCCGGGGGCGGCCACGCCCCGACCCCGCTACCGCAACCTCGACCCGGACGACCTGGCGGGCACCTTCGCCGCGGCCGTCACCGAGGCCGGGGGCACGTGCCACATCGTCGCCGGTCGGGTGCCGGACGACCTGCTCGACCGCGTGGTCGCCGAGCTGGGCGGCCGTCCCGCCGTCACGTCGGCCGAGCCCGAGGCCCGTGACGTCGGCGCCCGCCTCGCCGCCCGGGGCGCCGTGGTCGAGGCCCCGTCGGTCGAGGCCGCGGCGCGGGCCGGGCTCGGCGTCACCGGCGCCGTGGCCGCGGTGGCCGCCACCGGCTCGGTGGTGCTCGACAGCCGGGCAGCCGGGGGGCGCGCCGTGTCGTTGCTACCGCCGGTGCACGTGTGTGTCACCAGTGTGAACACTTTGTTCCCTACGCCTGCGGAGGTCCTCCGCGGCCTAGGGTCGGATGTCGATGCGCTGCCCCCGTCGATGGTGCTGGTCACCGGCCCGAGTCGGACCGGAGACATCGAGCAGCTCCTCACGCTGGGCGCCCACGGTCCCACCGCGCTGCACGTGGTGCTGGTGACCGATGGGCCGTGACGCGCATCCACCAGGGGGGCGCGGCAGCGCGCTTGACTGGCCGGCGTTGACAGCTCCGGCGACATCGGAGGTTCCGTTGACCGACTCCGCAGTGAACGCGCGCGTCTACGTCCTCGACACGTCGGTGCTGCTGTCCGACCCGTGGGCACTGCAGCACTTCGCCGAGCACGAGGTCGTGATCCCGCTCGTGGTGCTCACCGAGCTCGAGGGCAAGCGCCACCACCCCGAGCTGGGCTGGGCCGCCCGCGAGACGCTGCGGATGCTCGAGGACCTGCGCCTGGCCCACGGGTCGCTGCTGCGGCCCATGCCGGCCAACGACCAGGGCGGCACCCTGCGGGTCGAGGTCAACCACACGGACACCGCCGGGTTCCCGGCCGCGCTCAGCGCCGAGACGAACGACCACCGCATCCTGGCGGTGGGCCGCAGCCTGGCCAACGAGGGCCGCGACGTCGTGGTGGTCACCAAGGACCTGCCGCTGCGGCTCAAGGCGTCGATCGTCGGGCTCGAGGCCGACGAGTACCGCAACGAGCTGGCCAGCGACGCCAACTGGGCGGGCATGGCCGAGCTCGACGTCGGCGGCGCCACCATCGACGCCCTGTTCGACGACCACGTCGTCGACCTGCCGGCCGCCCGCGACCTGCCGTGCAACACGGGCGTGGTGCTGCACGCCGGCAGCCAGTCCGGCCTCGGGCGGGTGCGCGACGACAAGCGGGTCCATCTGGCCCGCAGCGACCGCTCGCTGTTCGACGTGCGCGGCCGCTCGGCCGAGCAGCGCATCGCCATCGACCTGCTGGCCGACCCCGGCGTCGGCATCGTCAGCCTGGGCGGTCCCGCCGGTACCGGCAAGAGCGTGCTGGCGCTGGCGGCGGGCCTCGACGCCGTGCTCGAGCAGCGCACCCACAACCGGGTCATCGTGTTCCGCCCGATCTTCCCGGTCGGCGGCCAGGACCTCGGCTACCTGCCCGGATCCGAGGCCGAGAAGATGCTGCCCTGGGGCGCGGCCGTCACCGACGCGCTCGAGGCCATCGCCGGGCAGGAGGTCATCGACGAGGTCTTCGGCCGCGGCCTGCTCGAGGTGCTGCCGCTCACCCACATCCGGGGGCGCAGCCTCACCGACAGCTTCGTGGTCATCGACGAGGCCCAGAACCTCGAGCGCACGGTGCTGCTCACCGCCCTCAGCCGCCTCGGCCAGGGCAGCCGCGTGGTGCTCACCCACGACATCGCGCAGCGCGACAACCTGCGGGTCGGTCGCCACGACGGCATCGCGTCGGTCATCGACACGCTCAAGGGCCATCCGCTGTTCGGTCACGTGTCGCTCACCCGGGCAGAACGCAGCCCCGTGGCGGCCCTCGTCACCCAGGTGCTCGACGGCACGGCCAGGAGCTGAGCAGATCGCACAGCGGGATCAGGCACCCGTCGCGCGATCGCAACGCAGATGGTCCCCAGGGCACCGCTGTGGGTCACTAGGGTCGGCAGGGTCAACGACCGGCCGCGAGCGACAGCACGGCAGGCGACGGACAGGTACGTCGCTGGCGCGCGCGGTCACCGACGAAGGGGAACGCCAATGCTCACACGAGCACGTCTAGGAAGGTTGGCCGGCCTGGTGGTCGCGTTCAGCCTCGTCGCCACCGCCTGCAGCGATGACGACGGTGACAACGGTGACGGCAACGGAGAGGAGGCGGCCGGCGGCGGCGGTGGTGGTGGGCTGCTCGCCGACGTGCAGGACCGGGGCACGCTCGAGTGCGGCGTCAACGAGACGGTGCCCGGCTTCGGGCTCATCGACGACGCGGGCGACTACGCCGGGTTCGACATCGAGTTCTGCCGGGTCGTGGCCGCGGCCGTGCTCGGCGACCCGGACGCGGTCAACTACACCTCGCTCGACACCGAGACCCGCTTCACCGCCCTGCAGGCCGGCGACATCGACGTCCTGATCCGCAACACCACGTTCACCGCCAGCCGCGACGGCACGGAGAACAGCCGCTTCCTCGCCACGACGTTCTACGACGGCCAGGGGATGATGGTGCGGGCCGACTCGGGCTACGCCACGCTCGCCGACATGGACGGCACGACCATCTGCGTGCTGTCGGGCACGACGACCGAGCTCAACCTGGCCACCGCGGCGTCCGAGGCCGGCATCGACTACGAGCCGCTCACGTTCACCGAGGCCGACCAGATCCAGGAGGCGTTCAGCGCCGGCCAGTGCCAGGGCTGGACGTCCGACAAGTCGCAGCTCGCCGGCGTCCGGTCGGCCTTCCCCGACAGCGAGGGCGGGCCCGACGCGCTCACCATCCTCGACGAGACCTTCTCGAAGGAGCCGCTCGGGCCGGTGGTGCTCGACGGCGACGACGAGTGGGCCGACGCGGTCAACTGGGCGGTCATCGCCACGATCCAGGCCGAGGAGTTCGGCATCACCAGCGACAACGTCGGCGAGATGACGACCAGCGAGAACCTGGACATCCTGCGGCTGCTCGGCCAGCCGATCCCCGGCGAGGACGAGGAGGCCGAGCCGGCGCCGTTCGATCCCGGCCTGGGCCTCGACCCGGAGTTCGCGCTGAACGTCATCGAGCAGGTGGGCAACTACGGCGAGATCTACGATCGCACCGTCGGCCCCGACACGGCGCTCGGCCTCGAGCGGGGGCCCAACGCCCAGTGGACCGACGGTGGCCTGCTGTACGCCCCGCCCTACCGCTGATCGGGTGTCCCGCACCCGCTGAGGGCGCAGACCGCTGATGGCGACGACCGCGACCAGATCACGGCCACCCCTGTGGCGCGACGTGCGCGCACTGCGCGTCGCGTTCCAGGTGGCCGTGCTGGTCGCGGTCGTCGCGCTGTTCTCGTACCTGGCCGACAACCTGCGGGCCAACGACGTCGAGTTCGACTTCGCGTTCCTCGACCAGCAGGCGGGGTTCCGCATCGCCTACACCGACCTGCTCCCGTCGGACACGGTGCGCAGCGCGATCCTGACGGGGCTGCGCAACACGCTGACGGTGGCGCTGCTGGGCATCGTGCTCACGCTGGTGCTGGGCACGCTGGTGGGCATCGCCCGCCTGTCCGGCAACTGGCTCCTGCGCCGGGCCGCCGGGGTCTACGTCGAGGTGCTGCGCAACATCCCGCCCCTGCTGGCCATCGTGTTCGTCAACTCGGCGGCGCTGGCCACGCTCTCGCCGATCGCCGACGCGACCGAGGTCGGCGGCCTGCTCGTGATGTCGGTGGCCGAGTTCGGCATCGTCAGCGTGCGGGGCGACGGGAACGGCGGGCAGTACGTCGCGGTGCTGGTCGTCGGGCTGGTGGTGGCCCTCGCCCTGGCCAGGTGGCGGGGGCGCGTCGAAGAGCGCACCGGCACCCCGGCGCGCCGGTGGACCTGGGGTGGCGGCGCCTTCCTGGCGATCGCCGTCGCCGGCTACGTCGCGCTGTCGTCGCCGGTGGTGCTGTCCCGCCCCGAGGTCGAGGGCCTGTCGATCACGGGTGGCGCCCGCATGGGGCTGCCGTTCGTGTCGGTGCTCGTGGGTCTGGTGCTGTACACGTCGTCGCACGTGGCCGAGATCGTCCGGGGATCGATCCTGGCGGTGCCCAAGGGGCAGACCGAGGCCGCCGGCGCCATCGGGCTGTCGGCGGGGCAGCGGCTGCGCCACGTGGTGCTGCCCCAGGCCTTCCGCATCGCCACGCCCCCGATCATCAACCAGTGCCTCAACCTCACCAAGAACACCTCGCTCGGCGTGGCGGTGGCGTTCGCCGAGCTGATGGGGGTGACCAACACGGTGATCGGCAACGGGCACCCCGCCATCCCGTCGATCGTGGTGGCGATGGGCCTGTACCTGGTGCTGTCGCTGTCGATCTCGCTGGTGGCCAACATCGCCAACCACCGCCTGCGGCTGGTGGAGCGCTGATGGCCGCCTCGTCCGACGCGCTGGCCGAGCCCCTCGTGCTGCCCGAGCCCGAGCCGCCCAGCCGCGAGCTGACACCCGGGCAGTGGCTGCGCGCCAACCTGTTCTCGTCACCGCTCAACAGCGTGCTCACGGTGGTCATGGGCCTGGCCGCCGCCTGGCTGGTCTACCGGTTCGCCCGCTGGGCCTTCGTCACGGCCGACTGGGCGGTCGTACGGGTCAACCTCCGGCTGTTCATGGTGGGCCGCTTCCCCGTCGACGAGCTGTGGCGGCTGTGGGTGGCCGGCTACCTGGTCGTCGCCACCCTCGGCCTCGGGCTGGGCGTGCTCACCAGTGCCGCCCGCCGCCCGGTCGAGCCCGGTGACGACCTCGAGCCCGAGGCGGCGCGCTCGCCGGCCCGGCGGGCGGTCGGCCTGCTGCACCGGTTCTGGCCGGCCGTGCTGGCCGTCGTCGTCATCCTCGGCTTCACCCGTACCCCGCTACCCACGGTGGGCACACTGGGGCTGGTGGCCGTCGGCGTCGCGGCGCACGCCGCAGGCAGCCGCCTGCCGGCCCGGCTGCAACGCTGGACGGTGCTCGTCGTGATCGCGGGCCTGGTCGCCTCGCTGCAGGTGATCGTCGCCGGCGAGGGCGGCGTGGGGTGGGACGAGTGGGGCGGCCTGCACCTGGCCGTGGCGGCCACGGTGGCCGGCATCGTGCTCGCCTTCCCGCTCGGGCTCGTGCTGGCCCTCGGCCGCCGGTCGTCGCTGCCGGGCGTCCGGGTGGTGACCGTGGCCTACATCGAGGCCTTCCGGGCGGTGCCCCTGGTCACGCTGCTGTTCCTCGGCCGCTACATGATCGGATTCATGTTCCCCAACACGGTGGAGCCCCCCAGCTTCCTGGTGCGGGCGGTGATCGCCATCACCCTGTTCGAGGCGGCGTACATCGCCGAGATCGTGCGGGGCGGGCTGCAGGCGGTGCCCCGGGGCCAGATCGAGGCGGCCCAGGCCATCGGGCTGTCGCCGGTCAAGGTCATGCGCCTGGTGGTGCTGCCCCAGGCGCTGCGAGCCGTGATCCCGGCGATGGTGGGGCAGTTCATCAGCCTGTTCAAGGACACGTCGCTGCTGGCGATCGTGGGCTTCTTCGAGATGCTGCGGGTCGTCGACGCCGTCACGCAGCAGGACGCCTTCCGCGGCCAGGGGCTGCGACCGATCGCGCTGGCCTTCGTGGGCCTCATCTACTGGGCGGGCTGCTCGACGATGTCGCGCGAGAGCCAACGGCTCGAGCGGAGACTGGGAGTGGGAGAGCGATGAGCGCGGAGACACCGTCCGACCTGACCGTGCTCGCCGGGCAGGCGGGCGGCACCGGCGAGGCGATCATCGAGTGCGAGGGCGTCGAGAAGTGGTTCGGCCGCTTCCAGGCGCTGAACGGCATCGACCTGACCGTCGGCCGGCAGGAGGTCGTCGTGGTGATCGGGCCCTCGGGCTCGGGCAAGTCCACGCTGATCCGGTGCATCAACCGGCTGGAGGAGCACGACCGGGGCCGCATCGTCGTCGACGGCACCGAGCTGACCAACGACGTGCGCCACATCGCCGAGGTGCGCCGCGAGGTCGGCATGGTGTTCCAGTCGTTCAACCTGTTCCCCCACCTGACCGTGCTCGACAACGTCACGCTCGGCCCCCGCAAGGTGCGGCGCTGGCCCAAGGCGCGAGCCACCCAGGTGGCGCGCGAGATGCTCGAGCGGGTCAAGATCCCCGAGCAGGCCGCCAAGTACCCGGGCCAGCTCTCCGGCGGGCAGCAGCAGCGCGTCGCCATCGCCCGGGCGCTGGCCATGCAGCCCACGATCATTCTGGTCGACGAGCCGACCTCGGCGCGCGACCCCGCGATGATCGCCGAGGTGCTCGACGTCATGCGCGAGCTGGCGTCCGCGGGCATG
>DASTFE010000352.1:0-9996 GCA_035708905.1 Acidimicrobiales bacterium
CGCTGGCGGATCTTGTGCTTCTTGGCCAGCTTGTTGAGGTTGAAGCCGCCGGACACGTCGGTGAGCAGGCACGTGTCGATCGACTCGACCAGGGGCTCGATGGTGGCGGCGTGGCGCACGAGCTCGTCGCCCAGCAGAGCGGTGAAGCGGGCGTCGCTGGCCAGCCGTGACAGCACCACCACGGCCTGGCCGCCGTGGAGCTGGGCGCCGAGGTGCTCGACCAGCAGCGCCACGGCCTCGTCGGCCCGCCGCCCCAGGAGCATGCCGCCGTAGTCGCCGGCGTCGTGGTTGATGCGCCGGATCGCGGTGGTGAACACCGGCCCGACACCGACCCGCGAGCTGTAGAGGGGTGCGATGCCCACGACGCCGACCGCGTCACGGACGACGGCGATGTGCAGCTCGTGATGGGCTCGGCCCTGGCCGAAGCGCTGCCACCAGGTGTAGGCCCACGGCCAGGTGAGGAAGACGTTGGGCTCGGGGTCGGCGGCGGCCAGGTCGGTCCACTCGCCGCGCAGGGCGGCGAAGGTGTGGTCGTCGCGGACGACGTCGAGTCGGAGATCGCTCATGTGGTCTCGAGTGTGGACGGGCGCACGCCCAGCGTCGATGGTGCACCATGGCCAGGCAGCATGGGCGGCGGGTCGGCCGCGGGCCGACTGGACGGGCTCAATCGCCGGAGCCGGCGGCGTCAGCGCCGGTGGCGCCAGCTCCGTCGGCGCCGTCCGGCCGGGTGGCGGTGTCGGACAGACCGGCGTCGCCGTCGCCGGTCGGTGCCATCCCGTACTCGAGGTCGCAGTCGGCCGACGTGGTGAACCACCGCCCGCGCTCGGCGAGCTGCGAGCGCAGCTCGTCGTCGGGGCAGTGCACCATGAACCGGATCGGGTGGTCGGCGCCCCGGGCCCGCCGGACGAACCCGGCGGCCCGCAGGTAGCGGTCGGCGGCCTCGTTGCGGGTCTTGACCGACATCGCCACGGCCCCGTGCCGGCGGGCGTCGACGCCAGCGGCCAGTAGCATCGGCGCCACCCAGCGGGGCGGGGCGAGGTAGTCGACCACGACGACGCCGTGGGTCTCGGCGCTGGACGAGGTGCGCAGCACGACGTAGCCGAGGGCCCGCCCCCGGCGCACCAGGTAGTAGCGCCGCATGCGGTCGTGGTCGGGTCGGTCGTCGATCGACCACGCCACCGCCTCGGCGTCGCGGCGGGCCATGATGGCGTCGCCGGCCCGGGTGGCCGCCCGCCACACGTCGTCGACCCGCTCGTCGAACCGGTGGACGGGCTCGAGGCGCACGCCAGTGGCCCGCAGCGCGCCGACGGTGGCCGTGTCGGCAGCCCGCAGCAGGGGCCCGGCCACCGGGGCGACGCGCCGCACGGGACCCGGCAGCCCGCCCAGGTCGGCGGCGCGGACCAGGTCGAGCGGGCGCAGGTAGACAGGGATGATGCCGAGGTCGGTGAAGCCCATGCCCTGGCACAGGGCGTAGCCCCCGTCGGACATGTTGACCACGCCCACGATGGGATGCTCGGCGAGCAGGGTGGAGAGCAGCGCCGGGCCGGGACCGCGCATCCGCCACTCGTCGTCGACCATCAGGTCGATGCCCCAGGCCGCCGGGTGGCCGACCGCGCCGACCTGCAGCACGAAGGGGATGGCGGCCTGCTGGCCGACGATCGTGTCGTCGCGCCGGCAGATCCACATGCCACGCCCATCGCTGCTGCGCCACGGGTTGCGGTCGAACAGCCAGGCGTCGCGGGCCCGGTCGACCTGGCGGGTGTCCGGGCCGAAGGTGCGGAGCTGGAAGTCGGCCAGGTCGGCGGCGTCGTCGGCGCGGTAGCGCCGGATGCCGGCCAGCAGCGCGGTCGGCATCCTCATGGCGGACCTCAGCCGACGCCCTGCGCCGAGCGGCTGGCGTCGACGAACGCCGCGATGCGCCCGACGGTGCGGAAGCTGTCGACGTCGAACTCGTCGAGCGGCAGCTCGTAGCCGAGCACCACCTCGATCTCGGCGATCAGCGAGACCACCGCCAGCGAGTCGAACAGACCGGTCGCCACGAGGTCGTCGTCAGGCGACGCCACCTCGATCTGGAGGACGTCGCGGACGATGTCCGCGATCTGCTTCTCGAGTGTGGCTGTGCCTGTCATCCCTTCCCGGACTCCTGCTCTGCCGCGGCCGCGAACCGCTTCCGCAGCTCTGGGCGATCGATCTTGCCGTTCTGGTTCTTCGGTAGCACGTCGAGCGCCAGCCAGCGCGCCGGCAGCATGTACGTGGGCAGCGAGGCGGCCAGGGCCGACTTGAGCGCCGGGGGCCCGAGCCCGTCGCCGCCGACGTAGGCGGCGCAGATGGCCGTGCCCTCGAAGCCGCCGGTCTCGACGCCCACGACCGCGCACTCGCGCACGCCGTCGACGGCGACGAGCGCGCTCTCGACCTCGCCCAGCTCGATGCGGTAGCCGCGGCTCTTGATCTGCGAGTCGGCTCGCCCGAGGAAGTGGACGAGCCCGTCCTCGTCGACGCGGGCCAGGTCGCCGGTGCGGTAGATGCGCTCGCCCGACCCGGGGGACCGGGGGTCGTCGAGGAAGGCCGCCCGCGTCTTCTCGTCGTCGCGCCAGTACCCGGGGCTGAGGCCCACGCCGGCGATGTAGAGGTCGCCGATCTCGCCGACCGGGGTGGGCCGCATGTCGTCGTCGAGCACGAGCAGCTCTTCGCCGCCGCACGCCGTGCCGATCGGCACGGGCTGCGTCTCGTCCTCGGGCAGGGACGGCACCGTGTAGTAGCTGCTGGCGATGGTGGCCTCGGTGGGCCCGTACAGGTTGGTGAACCGCACGTGGGGCAGGCGGCGCATCCAGTGGCACAGCACCGGCGTGGGTAGCACCTCGCCGCACCACAGCAGCCGCTCGAGCGTGGGGAAGTCGTCCTGCTCGACGGCGTCGAACCGGGCGACGTAGGCGAGCACCGACGGCACCGAGAACCACTGGGTCAGCTCGTGGTCGCGGATGAAGCGGACCAGCCCCCGGGGGTTGAGGCTGAGCGAGGCCGGCACGAGGTGCAGCTCGGCGCCCGCCGCGAACGTGCCGTAGATGTCGAAGGTGGACAGGTCGAAGTGCAGCGGCGGGTGCCCCGAGATGCGGTCGGTGGGGCGGGTGCCGAAGTAGTCGACCGCCCAGTCGACGAAGGCCGTCACCATCCGGTGGGTGATGACGACGCCCTTGGGGTCGCCGGTCGAGCCCGAGGTGAACAGCAGGTGGGCGGCGGCGTCGTCGGCGACCCGGTGGCTCGGCGGCGTGGCGTCGACGTCCCACTCTCGGCGGGTGAAGGCGCTGAGCTCGCGCCCCCCGGAGGTCACGACCGGGCCGTCGTCGACCGACGCCACCACCGGCAGCGGTAGCAGCGCAGCGAGCTCGTCGAGCCGGTCGGCGGCCGCGGGAACGGTGAGCAGCAGCCGCAGGTCGGCCGACGCCACGATGCGGGCCAGCCGGGGTGCCGGGCTCTCGCTGTCGAGCGGCACGTACGCGGCGCCGCACTCGAGCACCGCGTGCATCGCCACGATCGCCGCCGGCTGCTTGGGCACGAGCAGGCCGACCCGGTCGCCGGGCTGCACGCCGTGGGCCGCCAGGGCCGCGGCCAGCCGGTCGCTCAGCACGGCGACCTCGCCGTAGCCGAGCCGCTCGTCGCCCAGCGTGAGGGCCGTGGCGTCGGGCCGGCTCTCGGCCGCGCGTGCCAGGTGGTCGTGCAGCAGCACCGTCACACCGAGGCCTGGTCGCGGGCCAGCTCGAACACCCGGGCGATCTGCTCGAGCTCCTCGCGCGAGGGCGGGATGTCGAGGATGAACGTGGTCGCGCCGAGGTCGTGGTAGTGGCCGATCTGGGCGGCCACGGTGGCGTGGTCGCCGACCAGGTAGGGGCAGAACGTCTTGTAGTTCTGGAACGGCCCCAGCCAGTAGGGGTTGCGCTTGCCGTCGAGCGAGCCGTCGACCCGCCGGGAGAGCTGCTCGTGCCAGTGCGAGTCGGAGACCTTCATGGCCAGCTTGTGGGTGATCTGGCCGGTTCGGTCCTCGGGGAAGCGCTCGAGCGCCACCCGCCAGGCCTCGTCCTCGGTGTCGCGGGCGACGATGCCGACCCGCACGCCGTACTCGGTGCCGTCGGGCGGCTCCTCCTCGCCGGGCGGATGGGGGTACTTGACGGCCGTGGCCCCGAGCGCTTCGGCCGCGGCCAGGCCGGCCGGCGACGACCCCGACAGCAGGACGCCGGGCATCAGCTCGGCCGGGAGGGGCGGCGTCAGCCGCAGGCCGTCGACCCGGTAGTAACCACCCTGAGTGGTCACCGGCGCCTTGCCCTCGAGCAGGTCGAGGATGATCCGGGTGTACTCGGTCGTGCGGGCGTAGCGCTCGTCGTGCGGCGTCTCGTCGCCCAGGGCCAGCAGGTCGTTGCGGAACCCGCCGGCCAGCATGTTCAGGTAGATGCGCCGCCCGTGGAGGTAGGCGAGCGAGGTGATCATCTTGGCCACCGAGTACGGGTGCATGTAGATCGGCTGCACCGCGACCAGGGGCGCGAGCCGGTCGGTGGCCTCGATGACGACCTGCGACACCAGCCACGGGTCGACGATGCCGTTGTCGGTGTAGACGAGGATGCCCTCACATCCGGCGTCCTCGCTCCACCGCGCCACGTCGACGACGGCGCGCAGATAGTCGTCTCGCGCAACGTCCTTCGATTGGGGAGAAGTTGAGAAGATCCGCACCGCCCACCGCCTTCCGCCAGCGGCCTACGCCCGGGGCGCTGCCCCGTGCTCTTGTACACCGCCCGGACGCAGATAGTAGCGACGACGCCCGTGCTGTCAAAGATGCTGCGAGACGAGCTGCACGCCGGCCGGGAGCACCTCGGCGGCCTCGGCCGGCTCGCCGTCGACGCGCACCCGCTCGACGAGCACCCACTCGTCGGCCGCCGCCACGAGCACGCCGCCCGGGCGGGCGTCACCGACCGCGCCCGGTGGGGCGTCGGCCACGTCGCCGGTCGGGCGCACCCGCGTCACTTCGACGTCGCGGCCGCCCAGCGACGTCGTCGGCCAACCCCACGGCGAGGGGAACGGCGCGTAGGTCGCGGCCCGCACCAGGTCGACCACCCGGCGGGCCGGCATGTCCCAGGGCAGCCGCCCCCCGTGCGGTGCCCCGCGGCCGAACCACCGGCGGCCCCGCAGGTCCTGCGGCGTGGCCGGCACGTGCTCGGCGCCCCGGGCCGCGTCGTCGAGCAGGCGGCCGACCAGCGGCACGCCGTGGCGCACGCAGTTGGTCGCCACCCGCAGGCCCGTGTCGGTGCGGGCGATGTCGAACCAGGCCTCGTAGGCGATGGCGCCGGCGTCGACCTTGCCGGCCATCCAGTGCAGCGTCACGGCGTGGCGGGACTCGCCCTCGTAGACCGCCCAGCTGGGGGCGTTGAGGCCGGCGTAGCGGGGGAGCGGCCCGGGGTGGAGGTTGAAGCTGCCGATGCGGGGAGCGCCGATCACGTCCTCGTGGACGATCTGCAGCGAGTGCACGTTGACCAGCAGGTCGACCTCGTGATCGGCGATCCAGCGGGCGAAGGCGGGGTCGCGCACCCGGGCGGGTTCGAGCACGGGCAGGTCCAGCTCGTCGGCCACGCTGGCCACCAGCCCGTTGCTGCGGTCCGGCGCGGTGAGCACGCCCACCACCTCGTGGCCGCGCTCGGCCACCAGCCGCAGGGTCTGCGCCCCTGCGGACTCCTCCGCCACCACCAGGACGATCATCGGCGGCGGAGCGTAGTCGGGCAGCCACCGCGCGATGCTCATCGGGCGAGTCACGGCGTCGGTCGACGAGGCTCGACGGCGAGCGGTGTCGAGAGGACCTGCGGCCCGGCGGTACGGCGCCGCTCGATCGATGGTCAGTGCTGGTGGAGCCACCACCGGGGCTCGTCGGGGATGGACCGGCCGTGCGGGCGCCCCGTGATGGGGACGCGCCGGCGACCCGGCCGCAGATCGCCGAACCACCAGGGGCTGGAGTACGCGAGCGCCCAGTCGTTGCACGGGTGATCGAAGGGAGCCGGCGCGTCGCTCGGGGTCGCCGGGTCCGCGATCCGCAGCACGATCCAGTCCCCGTCGTCGGGGTCCAGCTGCACGTCGAAGCGGAGGGGCCGGTCACCGGGCCCGCGGGTGTCCGGACGGGCTGCCTCGCCCGACACCACCTCGGCGACCTCGGGCACGTCGGTCCCCGGCCGCAGGACCTGCACGGCGACGGGCATCCCCGCCCGCTCGGGGCCGAGGTCGAGGTCGACCGCAAAGGACACCCGGCCACGGCGCGCCGGCACCGTACCGCCCATGGGGACGCCGTCGGCGGTCGCCGCCAGGCGCAGGCCGGGCTCGCGGGTGGCGAACACCCGGCGGTCGAGCAGCGCGTCGCGGACGCCACGTCGCTGGAGGCCCCGCAGCCACACCCCCGTCCGTCCCTTGCCCTGCTCGGTGCCCCACTCGGTGCCGTGCTCGTCGGTCGTCCCCACGATGCCGACCCGCCAGCCCGCGTTGAGGCACGCCACCAGCGGTGATGGCATGCCGTCGGCGAGGCCCCTGAAGAGGTAGTCGTCGCGACGGTTGAACAGCTCGAGCGAGACCGTGCGGTCGGCGATCCTCTCGTCGTAGGCGAAGTCGTCGAACACCGCGGGCTCGCGGTTCGGGTGGTTGAACCCGACCAGCCCGTCGCCGCCGCCGCCGAGTTCGCCGGTGCCGGGCCGGCGCAGCAGCCAGTCGTAGAACAGCCGCATGCCGGCGGGCTCCTGATCGCGGATGGCGGTGATCAGATCGGTGATCTCGGCGTCGGTGATCAGCTCGGCGAACTCGGTCCGCAGCAGCAGCTCCAGGACCTCCAGCGGCACGCCGATCTGCGCGAGCCCCTCCTCGGTCACGCCGCCGGTGCTCAACGCGTCGATCCAGTCCTCGCTGAACCACACGTTCATGTGGCCGAGGTGCGGGCTCGTCCACTCGAAGCCTGGCAGGGCTGCGTAGCGGCCCGGCGCGTTGGCGGCGGCCGCGAGCTCGAGCGTGGTCTTCCAGCCCGCGTCGGTCATGCCGAGCAGCGAGCGGCACGGGTTTTCCACTCCCGCAACGTCCGGGATCGGCGCGCAGAAGTCGCGCCGGCCGAACCCCGCGACGCCGTGGTCGGTCAGCGCCGCGACGTCGATGCCCTCGCCGCGCACCATGGCGTGGAACGCGAACGGGTCGCCGGTGCCGTCGGAGAGGTGGCTGTGGTTGTGCAGGTCGGCGTGGACCAGCCGGACGCCCGGGAACAGCGCGGTCCTCCGCTCGGCGCCGCGACCCCGTGCCGTGCTGAGCGAGGCGCTCAACACCGGATGCGAGTCGACCACCAGCAGGGCGCCCGCGGCGAGGCCGCCCCTCAACACATCGCGACGGCGAAGCCCCACGTCACTCTCCCCCTGTCAGTGACGCCGCACACAGTAGCGATCGCGGGAACGACGAGCGGTGGCAGTCGACGGCAGCCGCGACCGGCGAACCGGGGCGACAACCCGGATCCGAACGCTTTCGTCGCCCGCCAGGCGCGGCCGTAGCATGGCCCGTCGTGACCCCCGAACGCGTCCGCATCGGCCTGCTGGGCTGCGGCAACGTCGGCGCGGCGCTGGTCGAGCTGATCGGCGACCGTGGCGACGCCATCGCCGCCCGCACCGGGCTGCAGCTCGAGGTGGCCCGGGTGGCGGTGCGCAGCCTGGCCAAGGAGCGCCCGGTCGAGCTGGCCGAGGGGATCCTCACCCTCGACGCCGCCGGGGTGGTCATCGATCCCGACGTCGACCTGGTGGTCGAGGTGATCGGCGGTGTCGAGCCCGCCCGCGAGCTGGTGCTCGCCGCGCTCAAGGCCGGCAAGCCGGTGGTCACCGGCAACAAGGAGCTCCTGGCCAACGCAGGCGCCGAGATGTTCGCGGCCGCCGAGGAGGCCGGTGTCGACCTGCTGTTCGAGGCGGCGGTCGCCGGCGGCATCCCGTTCATCCGGCCGCTGCGCGAGTCGCTCGCCGGCGAGCGCATCGACCGGATCATGGGCATCGTCAACGGTACGACCAACTACATCCTCACCCGCATGACCGAGGAGGGCGTGTCGTACGCCGACGCGCTCAGCGAGGCCCAGAGCCTCGGCTACGCCGAGCGCGACCCCACCGCCGACGTCGAGGGCCACGACGCCGCGGCGAAGGCGGCGATCATCGCCTCCATCGCCTTCGGCGTGCGGGTGGTGGCGGGCGACGTCTACGACGAGGGCATCGCCGGCATCACGACGGCCGACATCGAGTACGCCGCCAAGATGGGCTACGTGATCAAGCTGCTGGCCATCGCCGAGCAGCACGGTGGCCGGGCCGACGGCGGGCACGCCGGCGAGGTGGCCGTGCGGGTCCACCCGGCGATGGTGCCGGCCGAGCACCCCCTCGCCTCGGTCCGCGACAGCTTCAACGCCATCTTCGTCGAGGGTGCCGCCGTGGGCGACCTGATGTTCTACGGCCGGGGTGCGGGCGGGTCGCCCACCGCCAGCGCCGTGCTGGGCGACGTCATCGACGCGGCGCTCAACCGCCGCCGGGGCAGCCACGCCACGGTCGGCGCCCTGGCCCGGGGCCGCATCCGCCCCATCGACGAGGTCGAGACCGCCTACTACCTCAACATGGACGTGTTCGACCGGCCCGGCGTGCTCGCCGCGGTGGCCGGCGTGTTCGGGCAGCACGACGTGTCGATCCGCTCGATGGAGCAGGAGGGCCTGGGCGCCGAGGCCCGCCTCGTGTTCATCACCCACGTGGCCCGCGAGGCCGCCATGCAGGCCACCATCCGCGATCTGCACCACCTCGACGCCGTCGACCGCATCACCTCGGTGCTGCGGGTCATCGGCGGCCGCGACCGGTGACGAGCGGGCGATGAAGTACGTCTCGACCCGCGGCCAGGCACCCGTCCTCGACTTCGCCGACGTGCTGCTCGCCGGCCTGGCCAGCGACGGCGGCCTGTACGTGCCCGACTCGTGGCCGCCGCTGCCCGACCGCTGGGACGAGCCCCGCCCCTACCCCGAGCTGGCCGCCGACGTGCTGTGGCCCTACGTCGACGGCTCGCCGGTCGCCCGGCCCGACCTCGACCGGATGGTCGCCGAGGCCTACGCCACGTTCGACCACCCCGACGTGTGCCCCGTCGTCGAGATCGAGCCGGGGCTGTTCGTGGTCGAGCTGTTCCACGGGCCCACCCTCGCCTTCAAGGACGTGGCCCTCCAGCTCGTCGGTCGCCTGTTCGACCACGAGCTGTCCCGCCGCGGCGAGCGGGCCACCGTGGTGGTGGCCACCTCGGGCGACACCGGCTCGGCTGCCATCGCCGCCTGCGTCGGCCGTCCCGCGCTCGACATCGTCGTGCTGCACCCCGCCGGCCGGGTGTCGGACGTGCAGCGGCGCCAGATGACCACCATCGACGCCCCCAACGTGCACAACGTGGCGGTCGAGGGCACGTTCGACGACTGCCAGGACCTGGTCAAGGCCCTGTTCGCCGACGCCGACCTGCGCCAGCGCGTGGGCCTGTCGGCCATGAACTCGATCAACTGGTCCCGGGTCGCCGCCCAGATCGTCTACTACGTCGGCGCCACGGCCGCCGTCGGCCCCTGCGACGTGGCCGTGCCCACCGGCAACTTCGGCAACGTGTTCGCCGGCTGGATCGCCCGCCGCGGGGGCGCGCCGATCGAACGCCTGATCATCGGCTCGAACCGCAACGACATCCTCACCCGCTGGGCGCGCACCGGCGACCTGGTGCAGGACGGCGTGGTCCCGACGCTCAGCCCCAGCATGGACATCCAGGTGTCGTCCAACCACGAGCGGCTGCTGTTCGAGCTGCTCGGGCGGGACGGCGCGGCGACGGCCCGGCTGATGACCCGGTTCCGCGAGCTCGGCGCGGTCGAGGCGCCCCGCGACCCGACGTTCGTGGCCGCCAGCCTCGACGACCGGGCCACCCTCGACCTCATCGCCGACCTGCACCACCGCACCGGCTACCTCG
>DASTFE010000353.1:0-17067 GCA_035708905.1 Acidimicrobiales bacterium
CACCGACGACCCCGCGGCGGTCGCCCGCGAGATCAACGGTGTCACCCGCGACGGTGAGGCCTGCGAATCGTTCGAGGACTGCGTCGCCCTCATCGAGGACGGGCAGGACATCGACTACAACGGCCCCTCCGGCCCGCAGGAGTTCAGCCAGCCCGGCGAGCCCACCGCGGCGAGCTTCGCCATCATGAGCTACGGCGACGACAACCAGATCGACGAGGAGCTGACCGAGTTCCGGCAGGCGTCGCTCGGCTGATCCGCCATCACCGTCGGTGACCCACGGTCACCGGGCTCGAGGGCCGGCCCACGGGGCCGGCCCTCGGCGCGCCAGGGCTCAGTCGACCTTGCCGGCCAGCGTGCCCAGGTAGAGCTGGATGACCTTGGGGTCGCGGAGCAGCTCGTCGCCCGTGGCCGTGTAGGCGTTGCGACCCTGGTCGAGCACGTAGCCCCGGTGACAGATCTGCAGGCACCGGTTGGCGTTCTGCTCGACCATCACGATCGACACGCCGTCGTCGTTGATGCGCCGGCAGTTGATGAACACCTCGTCCTGCAGGGCGGGCGACAGGCCGGCCGACGGCTCGTCGAGCAGCAGCACCTGGGGGTCGGACATGAGCGCCCGGCCCATCGACAGCATCTGCCGCTCGCCACCGGACAGCGACCCGGCCCGCTGCTTGCGGCGCTCGGCCAGCCGGGGGAACATCTCGGCCACGGCCTCGAAGCGCTCGTCGAACGATTTGGGCTGCTGGTAGACGCCCATCTGGAGGTTCTCCTCGACCGTCAGCCGGGGGAACACGTTGTCGAGCTGCGGCACGTAGCCGATGCCGCGGGATACCAGCTCGTGGGCCTTCAAGCCCGTGACGTCCTCGTCGCGCAGCCGCACCGTTCCCCGGCGCACGGGGATCAGGCCGAACAGCGCCTTGATGAGCGTCGACTTGCCGGCGCCGTTGGGACCGATGACGCCGACCAGCTCGCCGTCGTGGAGCACCAGGTCGGTGCCCGACAGGATGTCGACCTCGGGGACGTAGCCGGCCACCAGGCTGTCGGCCACGAGCACCGGCTCGCCGGTGGTGACCCCGTCGACGGTGGGTGCGTCGGTCACGTGGCTGCGTCCTCCTCTGCGCCGGCCCGAGCGCCGTCGCCCCGGTCGGGCTCGCCGGCGGCCGTCGCCGCCTCGGCCTCGGCCTCGGCGCGCACCGCGGCCTCGGCCTCGGCCAGCTGGCGCTCCTGCTCGGCCCGATCGAGCGGCGTGGTGTGGTGGGCGCCGAGGTAGGCGTCGATCACCCGCTGGTCGGTGACGATCGTGGCGTGGCGACCCTCGGCGATCACGGCGCCCTCGGCCATCACCACCACCCAGTCGCTGATCTCGCGGACCACGTCCATGTCGTGCTCGACGAACACGACGGTCAGGCCGTCGTCGCGCAGCGACTGCACGTGCCCGATGATCGTCTGGGCGAGCGCCGGGTTCACACCTGCCATCGGCTCGTCGAGCATCAGCAGGCGGGGCCCGGACATCAGCGCCCGGGCCATCTCGAGCAGCTTGCGCTGCCCACCCGAGAGCTCGCCGGCGTACTCGTCGCGCATCTGGGCCAGGTTGAACCGCTCGAGCAGCTCGTCGGCCCGCTCGGTGTTGGCCGCCTCCTGGTCGCGCCACAGGGGCTGCACCAGCGAGCGGAAGAAGCTCTCGCCGACCTGCCCGGTGGCGCCCAGCATCATGTTGTCGATGACCCGCAGGCGGGACAGCGCCTTGGTGAGCTGGAAGGTGCGCACCATGCCGATGCGGGCGATCTTGTGGGCCTGCAGGCCGTCGAGGCGGAGGCCGTCGAACGCCCACGTGCCGGTGTCGGCCTTGTCGAACCCGGTGATCAGGTTGAAGAAGGTGGTCTTGCCGGCACCGTTGGGGCCGATGAGGGCGGTGATCGCGCCCCGCTGCACCTCGAGGTGGTCGACGTCGACCGCCGTCAGGCCGCCGAAGCGGCGCGTGACCGAGTCGGCGACCAGGATCGGGTCGGGCTTGGGCGCGCCCCGCTCCTCGTCGACCTCGCCGAAGATGACGGCTGCGGGGATGGTGTGCACGGTGGGATGTGAGCCGGTCATCGGTCAGTCCTGCAGTGCGATCTCGCGACGGTCACCGAAGATGCCCTGCGGCCGGAACACCAGCAGCAGGATGAGCCCGACGCCCACGAGCATGAAGCGGACGTTACCTGCCTGGATGCTGTCCATGACGCTGTCGGGGATGTAGTCGTTGGCGACCGCCTCGTTGACGATCCCCTGGGTCAGCGACAGCAGGGCCCAGAAGAGCATGGCCCCGACCACCGGGCCCCAGATCCGGGCCAGCCCGCCCAGGATGAGGGCGGCGTAGGCGTAGAAGGTGGGGATGGGGCTGAAGCTCTGGGGGGTGACCGACGCCTGGGCCGAGACCCAGTACATCCCGCCGACCGCCCCGATGGCACCGCCGAGCACCAGGCTCTGCATCTTGTAGAAGTAGACGTTCTTGCCCAGGCTGCGCACGGCGTCCTCGTCCTCGCGGATGGCCTTGACCACCCGACCCCACGGGCTGCGGATGAGCAGGAAGACCAGCAGGGTGGCCAGCAGCACGAGCGTCCACCCCACCAGCAGGTTCCACATCCCGACCTCGGTGTAGCGCCAGGGGCCGAAGCCGTAGTTGCCGTCGGGGAGGAAGTTGAGGTCGTGGAAGTCGCCGGCGAAGCCGCTGAGGCCGTCGGAGCCGCCGGTGACCGCTCGCCAGCTCGGGGCGCTGATCATCAGGCGGAAGATCTCGCTGGCGGCGATGGTGACGATGGCCAGGTAGTCGGCGCGCAGGCGCAGCGTCGGCAGGCCGAGCAGCAACGCCAGCAGCACCGCGGCGCCGATGCCGAGCAGCCCACCGACGAGCAGGGGCACGCCCCACTCGAGCACGCTGATCGCCACGGCGTAGGCACCGACCGCCATGAAGCCGACCTGGCCGAAGTTGAGCAGGCCCGTGTAGCCGAAGTGCACGTTCAGGCCGATGG
Organism: Acidimicrobiales bacterium; assembly: GCA_035708905.1. Classification (GTDB taxonomy): domain Bacteria; phylum Actinomycetota; class Acidimicrobiia; order Acidimicrobiales; family VFJN01; genus ZC4RG19. The sequence goes on from DASTFE010000353.1 coordinate 3,009, forward strand.
CCGCCAGGGCGTAGATGACCGCCTCGCGGCCCACCAGGGCCCGCAGCGCGTTCTCGATGATCGAAGACCAGTCCATGTGGTGCGTTCCTTACCCGACCCGTTCGGCCTGTCCGAGGATGCCCTGGGGGCGGACGATGAGGATGCCGATGAGGATGGCCAGCGCCGTGACCGTCTTGAACTCACTGGGGATGTAGAGCGTCGAGATCTCCATGACCATCCCGACCACCATGCTGCCCACCAGCGCACCGTATGCGGTGCCCAGGCCGCCCAGCGTCACGCCCGCGAACATCAGCAGCAGGAGCTGGAAGCCCATCTGCCAGCTCACCTGGGCGGAGAGCCCGTGGAGGATGCCGCCCAGGGCGGCGAGGGCCGCGCCGCCCACCCACACGAAGTTGATGACCCGGTCGACGTCGATGCCCGACGACTCGGCCAGGTCGCGGTTGTCGGACACGGCCCGCATGCCCTTGCCGATGCGGGTGCGCTGCAGGAAGAGGGCCACCCCGACCAGCACCGCGACCGACAGCAGCATGCCGATGAGGTCGCGGGGGACGATCGTCACCGGGCCCAGGTCGAGCCCTTCCCGCTGCAGTGTGTACTGGCGGTAGGTGCGGGTGAGGCCGCCGAACTGGAAGTTGAAGATGTAGCGCAGCAGGATGCTGAGGCCGATGCTGATGACCAGCATGGCGATCAGGCCCGTGCCCCGGTTGCGCAGTGGCCGCCAGAAGAACCGGTCGAGCCCCCCGCCGGCCACCCCGGCCACGATCACCGCCGCGGCCGCCGCCGCCAGCATCGTCCACCCCAGCGTGACGTTGAAGAAGAACGCCACCAGGGCGCCGAAGGTCACCATCTCGCCGTGCGAGAAGTTCACCAGCCCCGTCGTGCCGTAGATGAGCGAGAGCCCGATGGCGCACATGGCGATGATCAGGCCGAAGCGGATGCCGTCGACGAGCAACCGCAGGAACCGGTCGAAGGTCGTCGAGACGTCGCGGGTGGCCGCCTCGCCGAAGTCGATCGGGAACAGCACGTTACGGGTCTGCCCCGCCCGCAGCTCGACCCCCTCGAGCGTGGCGCGGTCCGCGTTGCGCAGCACCACGTCCTCGGGCAGCGTGTCGGGGTCGATCGTGACGCTGTACGTGCCGGGGCCCGGCACGGCGATCTCGAAGCGTCCCTCGTCGTCGGTCTCGCCGCTCTCGCTGAACGAGCCGTCCGCCGATTCGACGGTGAGCTCGACCCCCTCGGCCGGGACCGGCTCGCCCGACTCGTCGTCGTAGCGCAGCGTGCCCGCGATGGCCTCGCTGGGGGCGTCTCCCTCGTCGGTTTGTTCCTGGGCAGCCGCACCGCCGGCCATGCCGACCAAGGTCACCGCAAGGGCCGCCAGGGCGGCCAGCGCTCCCACCACTCGTCTCATCATGCTCCTCTCCGGAGGACTCGGCGAGTCTAGGTTGCGCGCCGCCACGCAAGTGGATTTCTGACACCACCCGGCGCTGCTTCTTCACACATCTGTCACCCGCGCCGTGCGTGCGATCGCCGTTCCGTCCAGCTGCGGCCATCCGTTCGCGACAATCGGCTCGATCGGTGCCGGCGGGCGCACGCGAGCGTGCCAGAATCCCGCCGATGCTTCACCCTCCCGGGCCCGCCCTGCGGGCCGCCGCCGGCGCCGCCGCGCTGGCCCTGTCCGCCGCCTGCGGCGCGTCGCTGCCGACGTCGTCCGAGGCGGCCGCCGCCGAGACCGCCGACGCGGTCTGCTCGCTGCTGCGAGCCTGGAACGACGACCTCGGCGAGGTCGTCAACGCCACGTCGCAGGCCATCACCGACGACGACGACCCGTCCACCGCCAACGCGGTGCTCGCCGACGGGTTCGAGCGGCTGGTCGACGTGGCCGAGGACCGCCGCGCCCAGCTCGACACGCTCGACCTGCCGGCCAGCCGCGACCGCGAGGCGCTGCTCGACGAGCTGCGGGCGGGGGCCGACGAGTCGATCGCCATCCTCGAGGACGAGCTCGACGACATCGCCGAGCTCGAGCCCATCACCGTCGACGACCAGGCCGGTGCGCTCGGCGGAGCCTTCGTGACCGTCGAGGGCGCGCTGGCCGTCATCGAGCCCCGGGCCGGCGCCTACAGCCCCGAGCTACGCGCCGCCTTCGCGGGCGACGAGGGCTGCCGCCACGTCGTCCAGCCGGCCTGACCTGCGACAGGTCAGCGCACGCCGACCGCGGCCAGCACCTCGTCGAGCGTGCCCACGGCCCCGGTCACGAAGGGCCCGAACTCGGCGAAGCGCGACGAGGCGCGGTCGTAGCGCATCGTGTAGACGCAGTCCTTGAGGTCGTCGGGGTGGACACCGAACAGCGTGACGCCCCACTCGTGGTCGTCGATGCCCGTCGACCCGGTGACGAGCTGCAGCACCCGGCCGGCGAACGTGCGGCCCGTGCGGCCGTGCCCCATCATCAGCTGCTCCCGCTCGTCGTACGGCAGCTCGTACCAGTTGTGGGCGTCGCCGCGGCGCTTGGACATGGGGTAGAAGCAGAAGGCCCGCTTCCCCTCGGGCGGCAGCTGCGGGTACAGCCGGGCGTTCTTGCGCTCCTCCGGCATGCCCTCGGCGTACTCGGACACCTCGGTCAGCGACAGGTAGCTGTCGACGACGTCGAGCCCGCCGGCCGCCACGGCCGTCTGGAAGCGGCGCAGGCGCCACAGGTCGGGCCCGAGGGCCAGCAGGCACACGTCGGCCTTGTGGCCGACCACCGCCACGGGCACCACCTGGTGGTCGTCGGCTTCGAGGTCCTTGACCGCGGCGGCCACCGCGGCGGCGTCGGCCAGCGGCGTGGTCACGCAGAACAGGTGCAGGACGTGCCACCCGGTGGTGGGGACGAGCGGGTCGGTCATGCTGGGCAGGCTAGCGATGCGGCTGCGGGCCCCCGACCGGCTCGACGGTGACGACCGCGTTGTAGTCGGGTACGTGCGACACCGGCTCGCGCCGGTCGGCGCCGCCCTCGATGAGCACGTTGCCCTCGGGCCAGTGCACCTGGACGGTGCCGGCCGGCAGGCGGGCCAGGGTGACCGTGCCCTCGTAGCTGCCGGCCGGCGACCGCAGGCGCACCCGGTCACCAGCGCGCACACCCAGGCCCGCGGCGTCGGCGGGATCGACGAGGACCGCGTCGCGGCCTGCGCCGGTGAGCGGGTCGACGTCGGCCTGCACCATCGAGTTGAACTGCTTGCCCCGCCGGGTCGACACCACGAACGACCCCGCGGGCACGGCCGGCGCGGCCGGTTCGACCACGCTGAAGCGGCCGCGGCCGCTCGGCGTCGGGAAGGTGCCCCCGGCGCACAGGTGCCGGCCGCCCCACTGGACCGCGTCGCCGGTGTCGGCCAGCGTCTCGATGCCCGCGTACAGCGGCACCACCCGGGCGATCTCGGCCCGCAGGTCGCGGTTGGTCGGCCAGGAGAAGAACGGGCGCAGCGCCGGGCGCACCCGGGTGGCCACGTCCGCGAACAGCCGCCACTCGCTGCGGGCCTCGCCGACGCGGCGGGGCAGCTCGGGGCTGAACACGATGCGCCGCTCGGTGGTGGTCTCGGTGCCGCCGCCCTCCTGCTCGTAGCGGGTGGCCACGGGCAGCAGCAGGACGTCGTCGCCCTCGACCAGCATCTGGCTGGTCAGTACCACGTCCTGGTGGACGCGCAGCGGCACGCGCCCCAGGGCGGCGGCGACGGCCGGCGGGTCGGGCATGACGTCGAGGAAGTTGCCGCCGGACATCCACAGCACGTCGAGGTCGCCCCGCCCCGCGGCCTCGACCATCGCGGGCGCGGCCAGGCCGGGCCGGTCGGGCACCGGGAACCCCCAGGCCTCGGACAGGGCGGCGGCGTGGTCGGGGTCGACAGGCACGCCCCCGGGGAACGACGTGGCGTACGCCCCCATCTCGGCGCCGCCCTGCACGCCCGAGTGCCCGCGGATGGGCATGAGCCCCACCCCGTCGCGCCCGACGCCGCCCTGGGCGAGGGCGAGGTTGACGATGGCCCGCACGGTGTCGACGGCGCCGCGGTGCTGGGTGATGCCCATCGACCACACGTGGATCGCGCCACGGGCCCGCACCAGCTCGTCGACCAGTGCCTCGACCGCGGCGCGGTCGACCCCGGCGAGGGCCAGCAGGTCGTCGATGCGCCGGCCGTCGAGCGACGCCCGCAGCGGCTCGAACCCCTCGGTGTGCGCGTCGACGAAGGCACGGTCGACCGCCCCCCGCTCGATGAGCAGCTTCAGCGCCGCGCCGGCCAGCGCCACGTCGCCGCCGGGGCGGACCGGCACGTGCAGGTCGCTCATCGTCGTGCCGAACAGGGCGGACTCGACGTTGGACGGCACCCAGTACCGCTCGAGCCCCGGCTCGAGGTAGGGGTTGACCACCACCACCCGGCAGCCCCGCCGCCGGGCCAGGTACAGGTACTTCATGAACACGGGCTGGTTGTTGGCCGGGTTGGCGCCCCACAGCACGACCAGCGGCGACTCGATCACGTCCTGGAACGAGCAGGTGGTGGCGGCCACGCCGATCGTGGCCCGCAGGCCGGCGGTCGACGGCGCGTGGCACACGCGGGCGGCCGAGTCGATGCTGGCGACGCCGAGGGCCCGCGTCGCCTTGGCGGCCGCGTAGTACACCTCGTTGGTGATGCCCCGGCTGGTCATGTAGAGCGCCACCCGGTCGGGGTCGGCGGCGCGCAGGCCGGCCGCCAGCGTGGCGATGGCCTCGTCCCACGACACGCGGCGGAAGCCCGCCTCGCCGCGGCGGCGGCGCATCGGGTGGCCCAGGCGGCCGAGCGCCCGGAGCTGGCGGCCGGTGCGGCCGCGCAGCGCGGCCACGTCGGACAGGACGACCGGATCGAACGGGTCGGCGGTGTTGAGCTCGAGCAGCTCGAGCCGGGTGGTGCACAGGTGCACCCCGTCCATCGTCCAGTCGTGCAGGCCCGCCACCCCGAGCGCGCAGCCGTCGCACGCCCCCCGGGTGAGCACCTGCCAGGCGTAGCGCGGGTGGTTGCGGTTGGTCCACGCCGCCCGGGCCATGTCGCGGTAGTGGTTGGGCTTCTGCTCGCCGATGCCGTTGGGCCGCCAGCCGGCCCACAGCGACGGTTTCCAGCCGGTGAGCTGCTCGCGCCAGCCCACGCGTCAGCCCTCGAGCCCGCTGTAGACGTTGAGCCGCCCGCCACGGGCGAACCCGCACAGGGTCATGCCGGCCAGGCGGGCGGCGCTGACGGCCAGCGACGACGGCGCGCTCACCGCCACCACGGTGCCGAGCCCGGCCGCCCACGCCTTCTGGACGATCTCGAAGCTGGCCCGGCCGCTGACCCACAGGCCCAGCTCGTGGGCCGGCAGCGCGCCGTCGAGCAGCATCCGGCCCACGACCTTGTCGACCGCGTTGTGCCGCCCGACGTCCTCGCGACCGAGCACCGCGGCGCCCGAGCGGTCGAAGGCCACGGCCGCGTGCACGGCGCCCGTGAGGTCGAACAGCTCCTGGTCGCCGCCCAGCGTGCCGGGCAGGCCGGCGAGCACGTCGAGGCCGACCGGTCGGCGGGCCGGCAGCGGGTGGAGCCGCTCGCGCAGCTCGTCGATCGCGGTCGTCCCGCACATCCCGCAGGCCGAGGTGGTGGTGGTGAGCCGCGGCACCGGTGTGGGGGCCCGCCCGCCGGTGTCGACCGACACGACGTTGAACTCGCTGTCGACGGCCGAGCCCGTGCCGCAGTACCGGCACCGGCGCACCGGGGCGCCCGCGAGCAGGCCCTCGGTGAAGCAGAACCCGGCCGCCAGCTCGAAGTCGTGCCCGGGTGTGCGCATGGTGGTGGCGACGAGCGCGCCGTCGAGGTGGATCTCGAGTGGCTCCTCGACGATCAGCTGGTCGGGCCGGCGGCGCAGCCCACCGTCGTCGTAACGGTGCGCCAGCACCTTGGCCGTGCGTCCCCGGGACACGCGCCCGAGGGTATCGGGCTACCCGCCGGTCCTGGCCTCGACCGCCAGCTCGTGCAGCACCGGTGCCTCGGGCGGGCCGTCGACCACGTACATGGTGATCTCGTTGTGGCCGGCCGCCAGCGCGCCCGGCCACAGCATCGCCTGCACCGCGGCGATGCCGTAGGCGGTGGGCTCGGGCGGCACGACGGCGGCGACCGTGCCGTCGACCGCGACGGCGACCGAGACGTCCACCGGCAGCCCGGCGGTGGCCATCAGCTCGAGCGGCAGCAGCTCGGGGTCGACGTCGTCCCAACGGTGGAGCTCCTGGACGGTGACGGCCTCGGGCCGGGCTTCACCTCGATCGAGCTCGTCGACGTGACGCCCGACCAGCTCGCCGTGCGCCTGTCCGGTGCGGTCCCACAGGGCGAGGGCCCCCTCGCCCGCCACCGCCTCGCTCTCGAGCACCCGGGCGAACCCCGCCTCGCCGTCGACCTGCACCGGGCCACCGTCGTCCGAGCGCAGGGTGCTCCAACCCCAGTCGGCAGCGGACTTGTCCGCCGGGTCGCGCTGCGCCGACGCGGCGGGGACGCCGTCGAGGTCGTCCCAGGGCAGGTCGACGCCCAGCTCGTCGGCGATGGTCGGCAGGATGTCGACGGTCTGCACGTTGCGGTCGTCGACCTCCCCGGCCTCCTGCCCGGGCCCCTTGACGATCAGCGGCACCCACATGATCTGGTCGAAGTTGTCCTCGGCCAGGCCCCGCATCCGCGACTCGGGCACGAAGGCGTAGCCGTGGTCGGCCGTCACGACGAAGAGCGCGTCGTCGAAGGTGCCGGCCGCCCGCATCTCGTCCATGATCCGGCCGACCAGCGCGTCGGTCGCCTGCAACTGCAGCACGTGCCGCTGCCGACCCACCGCGGCGCCGGCGGTGCCCCAGTGGTCGGCGAAGAGGCCGAGGGGCGACGGCATCGCCGCGTACGTCGAGCCGTCCGGCAGGTAGCGCCACGGGTCGTGGGGCAGGAGGGAGTGCACGATGAAGGCGTCGGGGCGGTCGCCGCGGCCGAAGTCCTGGGCGGTGATCCAGGCGTCGAGCTGGCCGCGGCGGTCGTCGAACGCGCCCGGGATCCAGTGCTCGACGTGGGGCAGGCCGCGGATCTGCAGGTCCCACAGCCCCCGGGCGTCGGCGGCGAGCTCGTTCAGCGGCGACCCGGGCGGGCCCGAGCACATCGAGACCGGGCACAGCCCGGTGATCGGCTCGCTGGCGTGGATGTCGTAGACGCCGCCCAGCATCGTGAACAGGTTCTCCGGGTAGCGGCCGGTCACCGGGGCCACGGTCTGCTCGCGCACCTGCCCGGCCAGTATCGCCGGCACGGCGCGCAGCGTCATGGGCGCCACGGTCGTGTGGTTGCGGTACCAGGTCGACGTGCCGGCCAGCTCGGCCAGGTTGGGGTACAGCTCGGCGTCGACGCGACCCTGCCCGTCGAGCAACAGCCCCGTGGGCAGACCGTCGAAGACGAGCACGACGACGGGCGGCGCGTCGTCGCCGAGGGCCGCCTCGAGCGCCGCGGTGGCCTCGGCGTCGGGGCCACCGTGCCGACCCCCCAGCACGATTGCCGAGGTCGGCGACGCGAACAGGAACTGGGCGAGGAACACGAGGGCGGCGACCGACGAGTAGCGCAGGAACCGGCCGAGCCACTCGGTGCGGTGGCGCAGCACGGCCGCGCCCACGCCCACGGCCGCGCACGCCGCGCCGCCGAGCGGCAGCAGGTGCATGCGGGTGAACTGGCCACCCACCTGCCAGGCCACCACCGCCACGAGCCCACCGACAAGCACCAGGTGGACGGCGGCCCGGGCCCGGGGGCCGGCGACGTTGGCGAGCGCCCCGACCGCCACCGGCACGGCGGCCGGCAGCAGGACCAGCAGACCGGCGAACACGATCACATCGGTCCAGTCGGCGCCGCGCGACAGGAACGTCTCGGGCGAGCGCCCGAGGCTGGCCAGCAGCGGCCGGGCCACGATGAACGAGGTGAGGGCGACGACCTCGAGCGCGAGCGGCCACTCGCGGCCGAGGAGCCGGCGAACCGGCGAGGGCCCCGCGACGTCGCTGTCCGCCGTGACGGGCGGGTCGGCGGTGGCCACCACGCTCAGTCTGCCTCGCGCACCGTGAGCGGGCGGAGCACCTCGTCGCCTACCGGGCCCTCCACCAGGTAGGCCGCCAGGTCGTTGTCGCCGTCGAGCAGTCGGGGCGGTACCAGCCCGTGCACGAGCCCGTGCCCGCCGAAGCCGACCGGCGGCTCGACCGTCGTGACCGCGGCCACGGTGCCGTCGACCGCGTAGGCCACCACGGCGCCCTGCGGCAGCTCGGCGTCGCCGACCACCTCGACGAGGGGGCGGTCGCCGGCGCGCGCCTCGGCGAGGTCGCCCAGGCGGCGGACCGAGACCGTGACGTCGGCGGGCTCGGCCCCGGGCAGGGCGTCGACCCGCTGGCCGACGAGCGCGCCGTGGGGGGTGCGCTGCCACACCGCGTCGGGCCCCGTTCCCTCGAGCGCATCGGCGGCGAGCACGTGGGCGAAGGCCGCGGCCGTGTCGGCCAGCTCGATGAGCGGTCCGTCGCCCTCGGGCTCGAGCTGGTTGTTGCTGTTGGCCTGGAAGAACTTGGTGTCGTCGCGGGACCCGGCCTCGGGCGCCGGCATGCCGTCGACGTCCCACGGCATGTCGACGCCGAGCGCGTCCGCGATGGTGGGCACGACGTCGATGCCCATGACGTTGGCGTCGTCGACGCGCGCCTCGCGCTGACCGGGCGCCTTGACGAACAGCGGGGTCCACATCACCTCGGCCGCGTTCTCGGCGGTCAGGCCCCGCATGGGCTGGCCGGTCTGGAACGCCTCGCCGTGGTCCGCGGTGACCACGATCAACGCGTCGTCGAACAGCCCGGCGGCGTCGAGGCGGTCGAAGGTCTGGCCCAGCAGGGCGTCGGCGGCCTGGAGCTGGAGCAGGTGGCGCTGGCGCCCCACCGCCCGGCCGGACTCGGTCCACCCCAGGCCGTACGAGCCCACCGGCAGCTTCTCGGCCGCCTCGTAGGGCTCGCCGTCGGGCGTGACGTACCAGGGGTTGTGGGGCAGCACGATGTGGTGGACCACCATCTGTGGCCGCGAGCCCGACGGGTCGTGGTCGGCGATCCACCGCTCGGCCTGGTCGTAGCGGTCCTCGCCCAGTGCCCCCGGCAGGTCGAACTCCTGCTGGTCGGTCTGACCGCCCGTCCAGGTCGTCACGGCGTCGCCCAGCAGCGGCGCCAGCCCCGGGCTCGACGGCCGGGGGCACAGCTCGTCCGGGCACATCCGCGTGATCGCCTCGCGGCCGTGCACGTCGTAAGCGCCGCCGAGCAGCGTGAAGATGTTCTTGTCGTCGTCGGCCGAGAGGCCGCCGGTGTCGCCCGCCGGCCGGAACCGCCCGGTGAGGATGGCGGGCACCGACTGGCCGGTGAACGCGGCGACCGAGGTGTGGTTGCGGTACCAGTCCGACGTGGCGGCCAGCCGGCCGAAGTTGGGGAAGGCCTCGGCGTCGACCTGCCCGGCGCCGTCGAGCAGCGACATCGTCGGCAGCGCATCGAACACCAGCAGCACGACAGGGGGCGGGTCGTCGCCGAGGTCGGCGGCCACGTCGGCGGCCGCCTCGTGGTCGAACTGCGGACCGTCGCCGACCACGAGGCTGGACGTCGGCGACATGAACAGGAACTGCACGAGGAACACGACCGAGGCGACGCCGACGAAGCGCAGGAACGTCCTGGTGGGCGGCCACGACCGCCGCAGCGCGCCGAGCAGCACCCCGCCGACCGTGCCGGCGATCATGAGCTTCTCGGACTCGGGCGGGTAGCCCGTCACGGCCTGGCCGATCTGCCACACCGCCAGGCCGCCGACGACGGCCACGAGGCCGAGGTGCAGCCGCCGGCGGACCGTCGGTCCGAACGGTCGGCCGGCCAGCCCGGCGAGCGCGAGCACGAGGGCGGGCACCAGCGCCACGACGAGCCCGAAGGCCACGATGGTGGCGGCGTCCGCACCCCTGGCCACGAACGTCTCGGGCGACCGGCCGAACGTGTCGAGGATCGACCGGCTGAAGGCGAACGAGCCCAGCCCGACCACCTCGAGCGCCAGCAGCGCCTCGGCGGCGTACCACGGCCGCCCCTCGTCGACCGCGGCCGCCGCAGGCTCGTCGGCGTCGCCGCCCGCGGCGGCGGCCGCCGGTTCGGCGACGTCGTCCAGTGCCGTCATCGCGCCGGCTTCCCCCCTCGACGGCGTCGGCTACGGCCTGCCGGCCGTCACGGCTTCGCTTCGACCAGGTAGATCGTGCGGGTGCCCCCCGGCAGCGTCTCGTGCCGCTGGACCAGGAAGTGCTCGGCGAGCAGCGCCTCGAACGCGTCGCGCCGGTAGTCGTCGAACAGGCCGGCGGGCTTGTTGGCCAGCAGCCGCTTGACCTGCACGTCGTCGACGTGCGGGAACTCGACGACCACTCGACCCCCGAACGAGGCCAGCCAGGCGACCACCTCGGGCAGCGGCACGTTGGCCGCGATCGTGAGGTGGTGGACGAGCGCCAAGGCGAGCGTGACGTCGGGACGCACCCGCTCGACGAAGGGCGCCCGCTCGCGGTTGCGCCAGCCGATGCCCCCGGACGGGTCGACCAGGTTCATCACCAGCGGCAGCACCTTCTCTTCACCGGCGGCGTGCAGCCGCCGGTAGAGCAGGTCGATCACCTTCTCGTCGCCGTCGACGGCGACCACGTGGTCGGCGTGCTCGGCGGCGATCAGCGAGTACTCGCCGTCGTTGGCGCCGAGATCGAGCACGAGGCCGTTGTCGCCCTCCTGCAGGGCGCCGCGCACGAACGCCTGCTTGGCCTTGGCGTCGTCGTCGCTGTACGAGCACGTGTCGCGGTAGTCGGACCAGACCGAGTGCTGGTCGTCGCCGGCCGAGCCCCGCTTGGCCACCTCGAGCGACCGCACGAGCTTGAGCAGGTTCTTGGTGGTGGCCTTGGCCAGCTCGGTGGAGAACCCCGACGACTTCAGGTCGGACTTCACCGTCTCGGACGCCGTGGTGACCTTGCGCTCGAGCACGCTGTGGAGCGTCACGTTGCGCAGCACGCCCTTGCGGAACCGGCGCAGGCCCGAGAACATGCCGGCGACGTCGGACGCGCTGAGGCCGTCGATGGCGCCCCGCAGCAGCGGTTGGTACGGCACGCCGAGGTGCGCCTGCACCATCAACGGGAACAGCATCGTCTGGCAGAACTGCCGGTAGCCCGGCCACGGCCCGGTCGACGCCTCGAACGAGCCGATGTCGATGAACGTGGGCCGCGAGCCCACGAACTGCACGTTGTAGGCGGTGCCGTCCTTCAGCGACAGACCCTCGTCGAGGGCGGCGGCCAGCACCTCGAGGTGCAGCACCGCGGCCGCCCGCAGCATGGCGAAGGGCCACTCGTACGGGTAGGAGACCACCGGGATGCGCTCGTGCTCGAGCACCCGCGCCCAAGGCTGGCCCCGGGGCGACGGCGGGGCCTCGCCCTCGTGCACGCTGGTGCGCACGATCTGGCCCGACGCCGTCAGCCGCGGGAAGAAGTCGGTGCCGCTGAGCCGCTCCCAGTCGTCTGCCGCGTGGCCGGACAGGCCACGGAGCACCTTGCCGCCGGCGGTGAAGACGGCGCTGTCAGGGTCGCGGAACGAACCCGGTTCGTATGAGCTCACGACCGGCGGCGCCGTCGGTCAGGAGTCGGAGCCGACGGGGGTCGACTCGTCGGCCGGCGGCGCACCCTCGGCACCCTCGGCGTCGGCCGAGAACTCGGTCGCCTGCTTGCGCTTGCGGCCGAAGCCGAGCGAGAGGCGGGCCCGGGCCTGCTTGGCGGCGACGCCCGCGGCAGCCACGCCACCGACCAGCGCTGACGCGATGAGGCTGCCTGACCCGGGATCGAGGTAAGCGAACATGGATACATCCCCCTTGGATGGATTCCGGCGGAGACCGACCCGGGGCAAGGTAGCGCGTACTGACCCTGCCGCGTTACCCAGCGTTGTCCGAGCGACCGCCGCACCGACACCGGCTGACTGCCGGCTGTTCACGTGACGGGCATTGTTGCACAGCGATTGCACCCGTCGCGGGAAGCATCGCTCGCGCCCGCCGCGCGTCAGCCGGGCAGCGTCTGGCAGGGCCCGCCGCCGCACGTGTCGACCAGCCGGCCCTCATCCAGGAACGCGGTGGCCACCGTCAGCACCTCGGGCAGCCCGCGACCCATGCCGTGGGGGTCGTCGCCCGCGCGGTTGGGCACGTTCTCCGGCGGCGGCGGGTCGGTGCCGAAGTCCCACACCACCAGGTACGAGCCGCCGCTGGCCGGCAGGCGGCGCACGGGGTCGATGTCCCAGAACGGCTCGACGTCGAGGCTGCGCCCGTCGGCCAGCGCGGGGACGCGCAGCTCGGCGCCGATGGTGCGGGCCATGACCTCGGTGGCGACGTTGGCCACCTGGTGGTCGCCGAACGCCTCGAAGATCATGACCTGCTTGCGCGGCGTGTCGTCGTAGGCGTGGCGGGTGATGTGCTGGGCGTAGCCGTTGCCCTCGCCCCGGTCCCACAGCATCTGCGCCAGCAGGATGGCGAGCTGGCGGTCGACCCGGTCGGGGTAGTTGGGGTCGAACACGGCGGCGAAGACGTCGAAGTCGACGCTGCGATCGAGCAGCGTCGAGTAGTTCATCGCCGGCACGCCGAGGAAGGAGCGCTTCCAGTCCTGGGCGACGGCCGTGACCGCGCCGCCGATGATGCCGCCCTGGCTGACGCCGTTGAAGTACAGGTTCTGCTGGTCGAGCACCGGCGTGCCGTCGGGTCCCTGGAACGCGGCGTGGGACGACAGGCCCGCCGGGTGCTTCATCAGCCGGCCGAGGAACAGCACGTTGAGCATCGACTGCTGGAGGCGGTCGGGGATGGCACGGAAGGCCGACATGTCGGTCAGCGCCGCCAGCACGGGGCCGAGGTCGTCCTCGGACATGCCCACCCACCAGGTGGCGCAGGTGGTGACGTTCCAGACGCCGGCGTAGCGCGAGCTGGCCCCGAACACCTCGCGGGCCGAGCCGAGCAGCCCGTGGCCGTACAGCATCATGCGCGTCGGCGTGACGGTGCCGTCATCGGCGACCGCGCTGTCGGGGATCGTGCAGATGAAACGGGCGGTGAAGGTGCCGTTGCGCTCGGGGATCGGCGAGTCGCCCGGCCCCTCGCCGTTGTTGAGCACCGCGCCGGGGGCGCCGGTGCCGGTGAGGTAGTTGGGCACCTCGAAGGTGCCCTCGACCTCGGTGGCCAGGTCGGCCCGGGTGCTGGGCCGCACGGCCGTGACCGCGAAGCCGGGTGCGTCGTCGCCCAGCTGGGCGAAGGCGTCGTCGCGCATGGCCAGCAGGCGCTCGGACAGGTTGCGACCGCTCGCCACCGTGAAGTCCCAGGCCAGCGTCAGCTCGTCGCGGTCGACGTGCGCGCGGCCGAGCGTGCGGAACAGGCCCTCCATGTGGCCGCGACGGGCCTCGACCGCCGGGACGTCGGTCTCGAGCCGGTCGCGGTAGGCCCGGAACACGTCGGTGGGAGCGATCGGCTGGCCCGCCCCGTCGACGACGCCACGGATCGCCACGATGTAGCGGTGGCCCTCGGTGAAGTTGCGGGCCGGCCGCACGAAGAGCAGCTGGTGGTCGGCGTCGGGCGCGAGCGCGTCGAGCTCGGCCCAGTACGGGTGGCGCTTGCCGGTCGTGGCGTCGATCACCACGATCGGGGCGTCGCCGCGCAGCGACCGGGCCATGTCGGTGACCGGCGCCAGCCCGCTGGCCTCGGGGTCGATGCCGGGCAGCAGCACCGCGATCGCGGCGCCGGGCGAGAACCCGTCGTTGCGGTTGAGCTCGGTCGGGTCGATGTGGGCGCCGGCCACGTTGGCGGGCGTGGCGTCCGGGGCGAGCTGGACGCGCCGACCCGTTGCGGTGGTGCCGTCGGCCACCGTGAAGTGGTCGTTGGGGAACGGCAGCATGCACCGGTCGTCACCGAGTGGGTCGCAGGTGGCCGGGTCGGTGGTGAGGGTGAGGTCGATGGTGCCCTCGAAGCGGGGCGGGCGCTGGCCGCCGCCACCGCCGCCGGGCCGGCCC
>DASTFE010000354.1:0-17042 GCA_035708905.1 Acidimicrobiales bacterium
GGCCCGGGCCGGCGTCGCCGGCACCGCCGGTGTGGCCGGCGTGCCCGCCGGCGCGCTGTCTGCCGTCGTGCCCACCTCGGCCTCCTCGGCCTCTTCGGCCTCCTCGCCGCCTTCGCTCGGTCGGGTGCCCTCGGGGCGCGCGCCGCCTCCGTCGCCGGGCACCTCATCGGCCGGAGGCGGCCCCGCCTCGCCCGCGGCCACCAGGGCCGCGGCCCCGTGCCCGGTGGCGGACATCACATCGAGGGCGAGCCACGCCAGGGCCGCCACGAGCACCGTCAACGCCACGCCGCCCACGATGGCGCCCGAGTCGTTCACCGCGCTGCCGAGCACCGCGGCGACGATCGTGGCCACCACGCCGGCCCGCAGCGTCGGCACCTCCTCGCGCATGATCGCCATGGGCCGGGTCGGGTAGCGCGACAGGAAGACCAGGAACGCGACGGCGACCGGGATGGCCGCCACCCAGAACGAGCTGGTCGTGACGCCGAGGTTGGCGAGCAGCTTGCGCTCCATGATCGACAGCAGCGGAGCGACGCCCTCGTCGCCGACGCGCTCGAACAGCCGGCCGAGGTGGGCGCGCTGCCCGGCCGGGCGGGCCAGGTCGAGCAGCCCGAAGGCCGTCACGGCGATGCCGGTGCCGACCAGCCCGGCGGCCACGGTGCGGAACCGCAGCCGGTACCCGCTCACCAGGGCGGCGAACACCAGGATCGTCGGCGTGAAGGCGATGATGCCGCCGACGTCGGAGCCGTAGATCGGCACCCCGATGACGACCAGCACCGCGATCAGCAGCGCGACGGCGGCCGACCGGCCCCGCCGGTCGGGCCAGCGGGCCGCGACGAACGCCGCCAGGATGCACGAGGCCGCCGCCACCATGCCGAACGAGTAGTTGCTGATGCCGTACAGGCGCGAGTTGCCCGTGGGCGAGTAGCCGAACGCCGCGCTCAGGCTGAGCCGCGAGCCGGTCATGACGTCGCCCAGCGGCACCGCCAGCACGAACGCCAGCACGGCGAGGAGCGCCAGCCGGGGCCGGCCGAGGCGGTCGGCGGCGGCGGTCGCCCCCGCGGCCACGGCCACCGCGCCGGTCACGACGAAGATCCAGTAGAAGCTGGCGCCCAGGTCCTCGAGTGGGAACCTGCGGGCCAGGAACGAGAGCGGCATGACCGCCAGGACGGCCAGCGCCGCCGCGCCGATCAGGCGCCGCACGCGAGCGGAGGCCCCGCGGGCCAGCACGACGACGGCCGCCGCGCACACCAGCCCGAGCACGACCACCACGGCCAGTGTCGTCGGGAACAGGAGCTGCTCGCGGAACCGCGACGCCTCGTTGAGCGACACCAGCCGGTCGATCCGCTCGCCCAGCGTGTCGCCGGAGCGCAGCGCCTCGGCCGGGCGGCCCTCCATCTGGACCGGCCGCGGCACGTCGAGCAGGTCGAGAACGGTGGGGCCCACGTCGACGAGCGTCAGGAAGCCCGAGCGCTGCGTCGATGCCGAGCGCATGTAGCCGGGGCCCACACCCGGGGCCTGCAGGGCCGCCACGGTGAGGTCGCGGTCGCGCGGCAGGTTGTAGGGGGCGACGAGCAGCACCGCGTCGTGCTCGGGGTCGACCTCGGCCAGCAGGCGACCCACCAGCTCGTCGGTGTCGGCCAGGGCCCGGGCACGCAGCTCGGCATAGCGGGCGGAGTCGACCCGGTCGCGGTAGCGCATCGAACGGGCCAGGTCGGACGCCTCGACCACCACGAGGCCGCCGTCGTGGCCGGCCGGCGCCTGCCAGGCCCGGCGGAAGCGGTCGACCACCTGGTCGAGGTCGAGGCGCTGGCCGAACGCGCTGCCGGGGTTGCGCACCAGCAGGTCGGCGTCGAGCTCGCCCCCGGGGATGACCCCCTCGCCGGTCGCGGCGGCCAGGCCGACCTGGCGCTCGTAGGAGGTGCCCACCGTGTCGGTGCCGTCCGCGTTGCCGATCGCCTCGACGCCCATGCCCGCCTCGGCGAGCGTGTCGGCCAGCAGGCCCAGCGCCGCGTCGTAGGGCTGGCGGGCGTTCTCGCGCTCGAGCGTCGGCCACGCCAGCGCGACGTAGCGGCCCTCGGGCGCGACGCCGGTGCGCCGCTGGAAGATCTCACCGGCCGAGGTGCCGCCGGCCTGCTCGCCCAGCGCGAGCTGCTGGCCGTCGACCACGGGGTTGCCGATGGCCCGGGCGCCCGCCGAGATGGTGAGGTAGGCGGCGCCCGGCGTC
Source organism: Acidimicrobiales bacterium (assembly GCA_035708905.1). Lineage (GTDB taxonomy): Bacteria > Actinomycetota > Acidimicrobiia > Acidimicrobiales > VFJN01 > ZC4RG19. Next base: position 2,225 of record DASTFE010000354.1, read on the forward strand.
GAGCGGGGCGACACGCCCCGGGGTGCCATGTCGGCCATGGCCGACCCGTCGAGCAGGGCCTCGATGGCGGGCAGGTCGTGCTCGCGCACCTCGGCCCAGGTGAGCCCGGGCACCGAGATGATCAGCACCCGCTCGACGTCGCCGACGGCGGTGCCCACCCCGGGGGTCGCCCCGGCGGGCGACGCGCCCGAGCCCAGCGTGCCGAGGGCGACCGCGGCGGCCAGCACGGCGGCCCCCCATCGGCGCAGCCGGTGGCGCCGGGTCACGGCCCGGTCGGGGACGATGGCATCCGGCGAGTCTACGAGGCTGCGACGAGCGCCCCGGGTCACGACGCCACCCCCTCGGGCGGCACGCCGGCAGCGCCCGGCGGCGGCGCAAGCGCCTGCAGGAAGAAGGCCGGGGCGGCGACGATGAGCATGGTCAGGGGCACCGCCACCGACGAGTCGTTGGCCACCAGGCCCACCACGCCGAGCACCGCCAGCCCGGTGGCGGCCGCGAGGGTCGGTCGGTGCCGCAGGGGGCGGGTCGCGCCGGGCCCGATCCGGCCGGCAGCGACCAGCGCGGCGTACACAAGGGCGAGCGTCATCACCGCCGCCACCGTGACCCAGCCGGCGAGCTCGGCGCCACCGAGGCTCGCCTGCCAGCGCCGCCCGAGGTTCTTGGAGAAGATGTCCCACCGGCCGTCCAGCACCTGCTCGGCCACGCGGGCGAGGTGGGTCTGCACCTCGGCGGGCCGGGCGGCGTCGACCAGGGCGAACGCGAACAGCACCCCGCTGGTCGCCACCGCGAGCAGCGCCACCTCGCGCCACCCCACCCGCCTGCCGACCAGGACGAGCGCCGTGACCCCGAAGGCGGGCACCATCGCCACCACTCCGCCGACGTCGGCCCCGAGCATGGGCAGGCCCTCGATCACCACCACGGCGGCCATGACGGCGACCGCGGCCCACAGCCCACGCCGCCCGGTCCGGTCGACGATGAGGGCGGCGAGCACGATGGTGGCCGACCCGAACAGCGCGAAGGCCAGGTTGCCCAGCCCGGTGAACCGGCCCGCGACGGCCACGGAGTAGCCGAACGTGGTGTTGAGCTGCAGCGGGGCGCCGACCGCGAGGTCGAGGCCGATCAGCGCCACGATGGCGCCCACCGCGACCAGCGGACCGGCCCCGGGCCGGCGCCACTCCGCGACCTGGGCGGCCAGGGCGACGGCCGCGGCGACGGCCACGACGATCGCCACCTGCAGGGCGAGCCGGCCCCGGGCGGCGTCGACCTGGCCGACGAGGAAGCTGGCGGGCACGACCCCCAGGGCGGCGTAGGCGAGCGGCGCCAGCATCCGGCGGGCACGCGGCGGCAGCCGGTGCCGCACGGTGGTGGCCAGGGCCAGCAGTGCCAGCGCGGCGGTGATGCCCACCACCGCCAGCGGCAGCGTCGCGTCGCGGAAGGCGGCCGCCTCCGCCTGGTGCGCCAGGTGCTCGAGCCTGTCGCCGCCGGGCGTGCCGCCCAGCTGGAAGCTGCGGCCCTCGATCTCGCTTGGCGGCTCCTCGCCGAGCAGGGTGAGCACGGTGGGGGCGACGTCGGCGAGCTGCACGTAGCCGTCGCGCCGGGTGGTGGCCGACTGCAGCAGGCCGGCGTCGACCCCCGGGGCGCGCACGGCGGCCACCCCCAGGGCGGGCGACGCCGAGGGGGCCACCGGCGACAGCACGATCACGGCGTCGCGCGCCGGGTCGGTGCGCTCGACCAGCGCGCCGAGCAGCGCGTCGGCCTGGACGAGGGCCTGCTCGCGCAGTGCCCGGCCCTGGGCGGCGGTGGCCCGGCCGCGGTAGGCGGCCGCCCTGCTCATGTCCGAGGCCTCGACCAGCACCACGACCGGCCCTTCCGCGTCCCACGCCTCGTCGAACGCGGCCAGCACGCGGTCGTCGTCGAGGCGCCAGCCGAACGCCGCGTCGGGGTCGTCGTGCAGCAGCGACCGGCTCACGGCCCCCTCGGGCACGATGCCGTCGGCGCCCATCAGCATGGTCGCCGCGCCGCGGGCGTAGGACCCCTCGGGCGGCGGGTCCTCGCTGACCCAGCCCTCGACGGCGTCGGCGTTGGCGATCACCGCCCGCCGGACCCCCGCCTCGGCCAGCCGGTCGCCCAGCGTGCCCACCTCGGCCCCGTAGGCCGAGCTGACGTTGGCGTCGACGGCGGCCCCGATGCCCAGGTAGGCGATGCCGCCCGGCACCGTGCCGAGGCGCCGTTCGAGCAGCTCGGCCGCCGGCACGCCGCCGTAGGTCTCGTCGGGCTCGACGGCGACCGCGGTGTCGACGAGCGGCGCCACCGCGCGCGTGCCCGCGCCCATCGTCATGTACGCGTCGGTGGCGCCGGCGCTGCGGCGCCCGATGCGGGTGGTCAGGTCCGCGACGGCGGCGCCGTCCACGAACCGTTCGAGGTTGGGCAGGTCGGACTCGCGGACCTGGTCCCAGTCGAGGCCGGGCAGCGACACGACGAGCACGCGCTCGACGGGCTCGTCCCCGATGTCGTGGGCCCGGGGCGTGCACGCCGCCCCCGCGGCGAGCGCCAGCGCGGCCAGGGCCAGCGCGCCGGCTCGCCGGACGCTCACGCGGTCACCCCCACCCCCGCCTCGGCGTCCCCGGCCGGCGGCACCGGTGTGCGCCGGCTGAGCGCGCCCGGCACGCCGAGGAGCCGGTAGCCGAGCAGCACCAGCCCGGCGCCGACCACCCCGGCACCGACCACCACCGCCAGGTTGGCCACCCGGGGGGATTCGCCGTCGACCAGCGCGCCGGCGGCCGCCCAGACGGCGAGGCCCACGACCGCGGCCACCAGCACCATCCGGACCAGGGCCGCGGGCCACAGCGCCCCGCCGGTGCGGCGGGCCAGGCCGGCGCCGAGCACGGCCACGCCCACCGCGTACGCCGCCGAGTGGCCGATCCCCAGCGCGAAGATGCGGGCGGTGCCGTCGAGCGCGAGCGAGCCGGCGACCATCACGACCACACCGGCCACCGCCGACGCCACCGACACCACCCCCGGCGTGCGGCTGTCGCCCAGCGCGTAGCAGCCGCGCGCCAGCAGCAGGAACGCGCTGTAGGGCAGCAGCCCCAGGGCCAGCCCGGCGACGGCGGCCGCCAGCACCTCGCTGCCCTCGGGCCCCGTCGCGCCGAACGCCACCGACCGCATGGCGGGCAGGGCCAGGGCGACCATCCCGGCCGTGGCCGGCACCACCAGGAGGGCGATGCGCTCGAGCGCCCACCGCAGCGACGCCGCCACCCGGGCAGGGCCCGACTCGCGGGCCTCGGTCACCAGCTCGGGCAGGATCGCCGTGTGCACCGGCTGGGCGAGCACCGCGTACGGGGCCAGGAAGATCACCCAGCCGACCTGGTAGGCCACGACGCCGCCCTCGACGCCGTTGCCGGCCACGATGGCGGCGCCCAGCAGCAGGCCCGCCCCGGTGTGCAGCACGATCCCCCAGCCCGAGTGGCGCAGCACTGCGTGCACCCGGGGGTCGCCCCGCGGGCGGCGGGGGCGGAGGCGGAAGCCGGCCATCTCGCAGGCGCCGACCAGCACGCCCACGAAGGCCAGCACCCCGCCGGTGCCGGCGGCCACGAGCAGCAGTTGCTCGCCGGTCGACAGGTCGAGGCCCGGATCGGGGCCGGCCACGGCGCGGAAGGCGGCCAGGCACGCCACCATCACCACCGTGTTGCCGATGGGCGCCGCCGCGGTCACCGCGAAGCGCCGGAGGGCGTACAGCGCGGCGGTGGCCACCGTGCCGGCGGCGTACAGCATGATCTGGGGCACGAAGAAGCGCAGCAGGTAGGCGACCAACTCGCGCTGGTCGGCCTGCACGTGGTCGGGCGCGGTGGCGGTCAGCGCCCGGGCCAGCCACGGAGCGCCGACGACGCCGACGACGGTCACGATGCCGAGGCCGGCCAGGGCCACGGCCAGCACGCCGCCGGCCACCTGCTCGGCGCCCGCCTTGTCGTGCCGGTCGAGCAGCTCGACGAAGCTGGGCACGAGCACGGCGGACAGGGCACCGGCCGCCAGCAGCTCGAACAGCACGTTCGACACCGAGTTGGCCTGCTGGAAGGCGTTGCCGAGGTAGCTCACCCCGAGCACCGCGGTCACCACCAGGACGCGCACCAGCCCGAGCGCCCGCGACACGGCGGTGATCGTGCCCATCCCGGCCGCGGCGCGCGCCGTGCTCGTGGCCCGGGCCGGCGCCGTGGGCTCGCTCACGGCGGCGGTCACCCGTCCTCGGCGGGTGGGGGCAGCAGCCGGTCGGCCCCGTCGCCGCTGCCGTAGCGGCCGATCGCCGGGTCGCCCGGCGTGGCGTCGGCGGTGGCGAGCACGGTGGCCACCGCCCCGGGGACGCGCTCGAGGTTGTCGACGGTCGACACCCGGTCGCGGAGGGTGTCGTCGTCGCGCACGGCCGCGACCAGCTCGGGCTGGCTCGCCTCGTCGACGTCGTCGCCCGTGAGGATCGACGGCTGGGTCGCCACCACCGGCATGGGGCCGTCGGCGGTCAGCTCGCGCAGGACGGGGATCACCAGGTCGCCGGCGGCCACGGCGGCGTCCGGACCGTCGACCACCACCACCCGCAGCCGCGAGCCGGGCAGGCGCACCACGTCGCTGTCGTCGCCCTCGGGCAGCTGGTACTGCACGAAGCCGGCCTCGCGCAGCCGCGCCAGCAGCGCGGGCTCGGCGGGCGCGTCGTCGGTCTCGACGTCCACCGGCTCGCCGTCGGCGGGCGGGTCGACCGCGCCGAACAGCACGTCGGCGAGCTGCACGGCCAGGTTGCGTTGGAGGCGCTCGCCGTCGGAGGTGGTCAGCTCGAGCGCCGACGACAGGTCCTCGACCTCGGACTCGTCGTCGAGGACCAGCCGGTCGGTGAGCCACCAGACCCCGAGCACGTCGGCGTCGGCCTGGGCCAGCAGGCCGACCACCCGGTCGACCCAGTCCTGGTCGATGCCCTGGGTGGCCACGACCAGCACGGGCTCGGACGTCAGCTCGCCGGCGTAGAGGCGCTCGCCGAGCTGCTCGGCGAGCGCCTCGGCCTCGTCCTCGAACACCCCGATCCGCTGCTGCTGGACCTCGTTGCGGGCCTGCGCGTTGTCGAGGTCGTGCTCGAGGCCGTCGAGCTGGCGCTCGAGCCCCTTGACGGTGGCCTCGTCGAGGAAGGTGGTGCCGAGCACGAGCCCGATGCCGAGCGCGAGCAGGACGGCCGTCAGCGAGACGATGTGGAATCGGAAGTTGATCATCAACCGGTGAAGAGCGAGCGCCAGAAGGCGCGGAGGACGAGCCGCACGGGCTCGGACAGCATCAGCGCCACGGCCAACGTGAACGCCGCCGCCAGGATCATCCACAGCAGGTCTGTGGTGCGAACCGAGGTGCGGTAGAGGCGGCTGACGCCCTTGGCGTCGACCAGCGCGTCGCCCACCTTCATGCGGACGAGGAAGGTCGACGCCATGCCCGCCCGCCCCTTGTCGAGGAACTCGACCATGCTGTTGTGGGTGCCGACGGCGACCATCAGCGCGGCGCCCTTCTCGTGCGCCAGCAGCATGGCGACGTCCTCGCTCGTGCCCGGCGCCGAGAAGACGGTGTAGGGCAGGCCCAGGTCGGCGAGGCGCTTGGCCCCCGGGGCGCGCCCGTCGGTGTAGCCGTGGACGATCAGCTGGGCCCCGCACCGCAGCGCCCGCTCGGACACGGAATCGAAGTCGCCGATGATGATGTCGGGCACCGCCCCCACCTCGAGCAGCGCGTCGGCCCCGCCGTCGACGCCGATGACCACCGGCTTCTCGCCCCGCAGGTAGCCCGACTGCTGCAGCAGCGACAGGTCCTCGCGGTAGTCGATCCCCCGCACCACGATGAGGACGTGCCGGCCTGCGATGTCGCAGGCGACCTCGGGCATGTCGAGGTCGCCGGTGAGCATCTCGATCTCGTCGCGGAGGTACTCGACGGTGTTCTCGACGAACCGCTCGAGCTCGACGCCCATGTTGGCCCGGGCCCGGTCGAGGGCGGCGTCGACCGTGGCCGTGGTCTGGCGGGTGCCGGTGGCGACGACCTCGGCCCCGACCAGCACGCGGTCTCCGTCGACGGTGATCGGGTCGCCCTCGTGGACGCGCTCGAGCACGGCCGGACCGACGCCGTCGACGAGGGGGATGCCGGCCTGGCACAGCAGCAGCGGCCCGAGGTTGGGGTAGCGGCCGCTGATCGACGTGGCCGCGTTGACGACGGCGGCCGGCGCGGCGTCGACCAGCGTCTCGGCGGCGACGCGGTCGAGGTCTTCGTGGTCGATGATCGCCACGTCGCCGGGGCCGAGGCGCTTGACCAGCGCCTTGGTGCGCCGGTCGATGCGGGCGGCGCCCGACACCGGCCCGGCCGGCGCGGTGGTGCGGCGCCGGACCGCCGAGCGCTTCAACCGGGCGGTGCCGCGCGGGCGCGGTGGCCCGGCCGGCGGTGGCGCGGCGGTGTCGTCGTCCGGTGCGCTCACGCTCACCGTCCCCGGTCTCCGGCCGCGGTGGCCAGCAGCTCGGCGGCGTGCAGGCGGGCAGCGTCGCTGTCGGGCTGGCCCGAGAGCATGCGCGACAGCTCGACCACCCGCTCGTCGTCGTCCAGCATGCTGGCATGTGACACGGTGGCCACCTCGTCGCTCTGCTTCGCCACCCGCACCTGGGCGTCAGCGTAGGCCGCGACCTGCGGGAGGTGTGTCACCACCAGCACCTGGTGCTCACGCCCGAGGCGGGCGAGCGACCGCCCCACGGCCACCGCCGCCGCACCCCCGATGCCGGCGTCGACCTCGTCGAACACCAGCGTGGGCGGCGCGTCGGTGAGCACGAGGCGCAGCGCCAACATCGTGCGGGCCAGCTCGCCGCCCGAGGCGACCTTGGCCAGCGGCAGCGGCGGGGTGCCCGGGTTGGCGGCGAGCAGCACCTCGACGTCGTCGCCCGGCCCGTCGCCGCCGACGTCGATGGCCACCACCGCCTTGGCCATCGCCAGCTCGGCCAGGTTCTCCTGGATCCGGGCCGCCAGGTGGGGGGCGGCCGCCCGGCGGGCCGCCGCCACCGCGGCCGCCGCCTCGGCCTCGGCCGCGCGGGCGCGCGCCAGCTCGCCGTCGAGCTCGGCGGCGCGCCGATCGTGGTCCTCGAGCTCGGCCAGCCGGGCCCGCAGCCGCTCGCCCTCGGCGATCACGTCGGCCAGCGAGTCGCCGTACTTGCGCCGCAGCTCGTGCAGCAGGTGCCGGCGCTCGCGCACCTGCTCGAGCCGCTCGGGGTCCTCGTCGATCGCCTCGCCCACGCCGCGCAGCTCGGCCGTCACGTCGGTCAGCTCGGCCGCCAGGGCCCGCAGCCGGTCCTCGGCGGCGCCGAACGGCCGCCGCCCGGTCACCGCCGCCACCGCCGCGCCGACGGCGTCGGCGGCCGACGCCGGGCCCTCGGCCACGGCCACCTCGCCGTCGCCGGAGAGCGCGGCGAGCGCGGCGGCGGCCGCGGCGCGGTGGGCGGCCGCGTCGGCGAGGACGTCCTCCTCGGCCTCGAGCTCGCGGTCCTCGTCCGGGCCCGCGATCGCCGCGGCCTCGATCTCGTCGACCTGGTAGCGCACGAGGTCGAGCTCGCGGGCCCGGGCCCGGTCGTCGCCGCCCAGCCGGGCCAGCTCCTCGACCAGGTCGTGCACCGCCACCCGGGCCGCCCGCAGCGGTGCGAGGTCGACGCCGCCGAACCGGTCGAGCGCGTCGCGCTGCGCCTGCGGGTGCAGCAGCGACTGGTGGGCGTGCTGGCCGTGCAGGTCGACCAGCCGGGCGCCCAACGCGGCCAGCTCGGACGCCGTCGCCAACCGGCCGTCGATGTAGGCGCGGCTGCGACCCGACCGCGGGATGGCCCGGGCGACGACCACCTCGGCCGGCGCCTCGGCGTCCTCGTGGGCGCCCTCGCCCCGCACGAAGCGCGCCTCGACCCACGCCTCGTCCGCGCCGGTGCGCACCAGGGCGGGGTCGGCCCGGCCGCCCACCAGCAGCTCGATGGCGTCGACCACCATCGTCTTGCCCGCGCCCGTCTCGCCGGTGACCACGGTCATGCCCGGGCCGAGCAGCAGGCGCAGCTCGGCGATGACGCCCAGGTCACGGACCGCCAGCTCTACCAGCATCTCGCTCTCCCCTTGCCGGTCGGGCCCCTGCCCGCCCTCGCATCCCGCCCGCTCACCGGTCGCTCAGGCCGAACTTGGTCTTCAGGATGCGCAGGAAGTTGCGGGGCCCGAACGTCACGAACCGCGCCGTCCTCGAGGCGGCGGTGCACGTGATGGCGTCGCCCCGGCGCAGCGTGCCCAGGTTGTGACCGTCGACCGACAGCGTGGCCTCGCGCTCGCCCGTCACCTCGATGCGCACGCGGGCCTCGGGGGCGAGCACCAGCGAGCGGTCGAAGAGCATGTGCGGCGAGACAGGGGTCATCAGCAGGCAGCGGTGGGTCGGCTCGACGATCGGGCCCCGCGCCGAGAACGCGTAGGCCGTCGACCCCGTGGGGGTGGCGACGATCAAGCCGTCCGCAGCGTAGGGGGTGAACGGTTCCCCGTCGATGCTGACACCGAGCCGCACCGTGTGTCCCATCGGGGTCTTCTCGAGCACCGCCTCGTTGAGCGCCAGCACCGCCCCGCCGTCGACCCGGGTGCGGCTGACGCTGCCCTCGTCGGCCAGTGGCTGCGGCGCGTCGACGGTCACCTGCAGGAGCATGCGCTCCTCGGCGTCGTACGACCCGGCGAGGAACCGCTTGAGGGCCATGCGCAGACCGGGGGGCTCGACCTCGGTGAGGTAGCCGAGCTGGCCGACGTTCACGCCCACGACCGGTACGCCTTCGCCGGCGACCAGGTCGACCGTGCGCAGCACCGTGCCGTCGCCCCCGAGGCTGACGGCCAGGTCGAGGCCCCGGGCGAACGTGTCCTCGGTCGAGCCGAGCTCGGCGAGCCCGGCGATGCCGGCGTCGCGCAGCGGCAGCCGCACCTCGTGGCCGCGCTCGCTCAGCCAGGCCGCGGCGTCGCGGGCCAGCTCGGCGGCCTGCTCCCGCTCGTGGTGCAGGACGATGCCGACGGCAGCCAACCCGGCCCCCTACTCGCCCGCGCGCGCCGCCGCCTCGGCGACGACGGCGGCGAGGTCGACCTGGGGCTCGGGCGGCGCCGCCGGGGCGGTGCGGGCGTGGACGACGAACTCGACGTTGCCCTCGGCGCCGGTGATCGGAGACACCATCGCCCCCATGATGGCGGCTCGGTGGCCCGCGATGGCGGTCCCCACCCCGTCGAGGGCTCGCCGCCACACCGCGGGGTCGCGGATCACGCCCCGCCCCCGCGAAGCCTCGGCCCGCCCCGCCTCGAACTGCGGCTTGACCAGCAGCACGAGGTCGGCGCCCGGCGCAGCCTGGGCCACCAGCGCGCCGAGGACCGTGCGCAGCGAGATGAACGACAGGTCGGCGACCACCAGCGCGAACGGCGCCCCCAGGTCGCCGGGGGCGAGGTCACGCACGTTCAGCCGCTCGCGCACGGTGACCCGGGGGTCGGCGCGCAGCCGCTCGTGCAGCTGCCCGTGGCCCACGTCGACCGCCACGACCGCGGCGGCGCCCCGCTGGAGCAGGCAGTCGGTGAACCCGCCGGTCGACGCGCCGGCGTCGAGCGCCCGGGCGCCGGCCGGGTCGACGGCGAAGCGGTCGAGCGCGGCGGCCAGCTTCTCGCCGGCGCGCGACACGAACCGGGGCGGCTCGCCGGCCACCAGCACCGGCTCGTGGGGCGCGACGAGGCGCGAAGGCTTGAGCGCGGGCGCGCCGCCGACGGTGACCCGCCCGGCGACGACGGCGGCCCGCGCCTGCTCGCGGCTGGGCGCCAGCCCTCGGCGGACCAGCTCGGCGTCGAGGCGCCGGCGGACGGGCGGCGTGGCGGGCCCCGGCGTCAGCCCGTCGAGGACCGACCGGCCTGCTTCTTGGCCGGGGCCTTCTTCGCGGTGGCCTGCTTGGCCGAGGACTTCTTGGCGGGGGCCTTGCCGGCCGCCGCGTTCTTCGTGGTGGACGCCTTCTTGGTGGACGCCTTCTTGGTGGACGCCTTCTTGGTGGCCGCCTTCTTGGTGGCCGGCGCCTTCTTCGCCGCCGCCTTGCCGCCTGCCGCCCGGCTCCTCGACGGCGCCTTCTTCGCGGCCGCCTTGCCGGTGGTCTTGGCCGCGGTCTTCGCGGGCGGGCGATCGGCCGGTACCGGCTCGGCCGGTGGCGACACGGGCTGGGGGCCGGCCATCTCGGCGAGCCGCTGCGATGGCGCAGGCTCGCCGGACGGGCGCGACGGCGCCTGGCCGAACAGCGAGGCCGCCGAGTCGACGAACCGCTGCACCATGCGCTCGAGATCCTCGCGGGTGGCGAGGTCGAGCCGCTCGATCTGCTGGTCGATCTCGCTGCGCACGGCCTCGATCAGGCGCTCGCTGTTGCGACGGCTGCGCTCGAGCAGCTCGTCGACGGTCGACTGCGCCTGGTCGGCGCGCACCGCGCCGGCGCGCACGAGGTCGCGGATCAGCTCCTCGGCCTTGGCCTGCGTCATCGCGGTGAACGTCATGCCCGCGTCGAGCAGCCGCTTCAGCAGATCGTTCTCGCCCATGTCGCCGGAGGTTACGACCGGGGGTGTCGCCCCGCAACGGATGGCGCCGGCAGGACGGTGCGTCGACGGCCGGTGGAGGCCCGGCGGCCCGCCCTCGCTACCTTGCTCGGTGTGCTGCCGCTGCGCGACGAGAACCCGGTCACGACGACCCCGGTGCTCACATGGCTCATCGTGGCGGCCTGCGTGGCGGTGTTCCTGCTGTGGCAGCCGACCCCGTTCTCGGACACGAGCGACGACCTCGAGTTCAACCTGCGCAACGCCGCCATCCCCTGCGAGCTGATCGAGAGCCGCCCGCTCAGCGTCGACGAGGTGGTGGCCACGTTCCGGCTCGGCGACCAGAGCGCGTGCGGCGTGGGCACCCCCGCATCGCCGCCGTTCGACGGCGGCAAGAACGTGTGGCTGGCCGCCGTCGTGTCGATGTTCCTGCACGGCAGCGTCCTGCACATCGCCGGCAACATGCTGTTCCTCTGGGTGTTCGGCAACAACGTCGAGGACCGCCTCGGCAAGGTCGGCTTCGCGTTCTTCTACCTGGCGGGCGGCCTCGTCGCCCTCGGGGCCCACGTGCTGTTCGACCCGTCCTCGACCGTCCCGCTGGTGGGCGCCTCGGGCGCCATCGCCGCCGTCATGGGCGCCTACCTCGTGTGGTACCCGAACGCCCGCGTCCGGACCCTGGTGATCCTGCTGTTCATCACGGTGGTGGACGTGCCGGCCAAGTGGCTGCTCGCCCTGTGGTTCGCCCTCCAGTTCTTCACCGACCCCAACGCCGGCGTGGCCTGGACGGCGCACGTCGGCGGCTTCGTCTTCGGCGTGGCCGTGGCCCTCGCCATCCAGTCGTTCGGTCGCCGCCCGCGTGCCCCGATCGACCCGCGGGCCCGGCCGGGCCGCTGGCGGCCGCCCCCGCCCGGGCCGTTCGGCGGGCGCTACTGACGCAACGCCCCGGCCACGAGCGCGGCCAGGCTGGGGGCGACGACATCCGGCGGCGGCGTCACCGGCAGGTCATCCGCGCCCGTGACGCCGCTGAGCACCAGGGCGAAGCGGTAGCCGAGGGCGACGGCGAACGCGCCGTCGGTCTCGGGCCGGTCGCCGACCACCGTGCCGGCCGCGCCTCCCAGCCCCCGCACGAGGTCGGCCATCGGCGGGTGGGGCTTGCCCGCCACCACCGGCGCCGTGCCGGTGGCGTAGGCGACCGCGGCGGCGATGGCCCCGCCGCCCGGGATGGGGCCCTCCGGCGTGGGGTAGGTGGCGTCGTCGTTGGTGGCGAGCAGCCGGGCGCCCCGCTCGACGGCCCGCGCCGCGACCCGCAGCCGCTCGTAGTCGAAGTCGCGGTGGAAGCCGACGACCACCGCCGCCGCGTCGCCCTCGCGCACGGGGACCGCGCCCCGGACGGCGACCGCCTCGCTGATGCCGGGGCCGCCGCACACGAGCACGCGCTCGCCGGGCTCGACCAGGCGGGCGGCGGCCATCGCCGAGGTGACGACGTCGCCGGCCGCCGGGATGCCCAGCCCGGCCAGCTTGGCCTCCTGCGCGGCGAGCGGCGCCCACGAGTTGTTGGTGGCGAAGAGCACCCGCTCGCCGGTGGCGCGCAGCCGGTCGACCGCGGCGGCCGCGCCGTCGATGGGCCGGTCGTCGAGCCACACCACGCCGTCGAGGTCGAGCACCCAGGTCACGGCGGGATGGTGGCAGCCGGCCGCCACCGCTGCCAGCGGGGCCACCGCTGCGGGACGGGGCCACCGGTCTGCCAGGATGGGCCCGTGGCTCGCTTCCAGCCCTTCCCCGCCCTGCGCTACGACCTCGGCCGCGTCGACCTCGGCCGGGTCATCTGCCCGCCCTACGACGTGATCGACGACGCCCAGCGCGCCGAGCTGGCACGCCGCGACCCCCACAACGCCGTGCGCGTCGACCTGCCGGCGGCCGAGGGCGGGCGCGACCGCTACGAGGTCGCCCGCTCGCTGCTGACCGGCTGGCGCGCCGAGGGCGTGCTCGTCGCCGACGAGCGCCCGTCGTTCACCGTGTACCGCATGGCCTACACCGACGACGCCGGGGCGGCCCGCCACACCACCGGGGTCGTCGGTGCGCTCGAGCTCAGCCCGCCCGGGCGCGACATCCTGCCCCACGAGCACACGACGCCCAAGGCCCGCAGCGACCGGCTCGACCTGCTGCGGTCGTGCCGGGCCAACACCTCGGCGATCTGGGGCCTGTCGCTGGCCAAGGGCCTGACCGACCTGCTGCCGGTCGAGCTCGAGCCCGCCGCCGTCGTCGACGACGGCGAGGGGGTCGTGCACACGGTCTGGGTGGTCGACGAGCCCGAGGTGTGCGCGGCGATCGCCGAGGCCGTCGAGGCCCAACCGGTGGTCATCGCCGACGGCCACCACCGCTACGAGACCTCCCTCGCCTACCGGCGCGAGCGCGAGGAGGCCGACGGCGACGCGGGCGCGGCGGCGGCCACGCTGGCCTACCTGGTCGAGCTCGTCGAGGACGAGCTGACCGTCCGGGCGATCCACCGGTTGGTCGACGGGCTGCCGGCCGGCGCCGACCTGGTCGCCGCCCTCGGTCCCTGGTTCAAGCCCGCCGGGCCGCCACCCGCGGGCGTGCCGGTCACGACGGCCATGGACCGGGCGGGCGCGCTGTGCGCGGTGACGCCCGGCGGCGAGGTGCTCCTCCGGCCCCGGCATGACGCGCTCGCCGAGGCGCGCGACCTCGACTCGTCGCGGCTCGACGTGGCCCTGGCCGCGCTGGGCGGCCCCACCGTGCGGTTCCAGCACGGGGTGGACAACGTGCGCGCCGCGGTCGCGGGCGGCGACGCCCAGTTCGGCGTGCTGGTGCGGCCGGCGACCGTCGCCCAGATCGAGGCGACCGCCCACGGCGGTGAGCGCATGCCCCCGAAGACCACCTTCTTCCACCCCAAGCCCAAGACGGGCCTGCTCTTCCGCGAGCTCGGCTGAGGCCGACTGGCGGCCGGCTCCCGGCGGGTACGGTGCCCGTCCATGGATGTCGATGCCGCGCTGGAGTACCTGCGCTCGAACCACCGCGCCGTCATGGCCACCACCCGGGCCGACGGCACGACCCAGATGACGCCGATCACGGTCGGCGTCGACGGTGACGGCCGGGTGGTCGTGTCGAGCCGCGAGACCGCCTACAAGGTGCGGCACCTGCGCGCCCTGCCCTACGCCGCCATCTGCGCCTTCCCCGACGCGTTCTTCGGCGAGTGGGTGCAGGTCGAGGGGCCGGTCGAGATCGTGCCGCTGCCCGAGGCGATGGAGCCCCTGGTCGACTACTACCGGCGCATCAGCGGCGAGCACCCCAACTGGGATGACTACCGGGCGGCCATGGAGCGCGACCGGCGGGTCATCCTGCGCATGACGGTCGAGCGGGCGGGGCCCACGGTCTCGGGTTGACCCGCCGGCCCGGCGGCGGACGACGGTGGCCGGCACGACAGCGGCCGGGCCGACCACGCCCGGGGTCTACGCCGCGCGCTCGCTCACCACGATGCGGTAGCCGAGGTCGAGGTCGGACCCGTCGAGCAGGTGGCCGTGGCGGGCGTGCCACGCGCCGCTCGCCAGGTCCGCGGCCAGGCGGCCCACGGCGCGTTCGACGACGGCGGTGGGGAGCAGGGCGAGTCCCGAGATGCTGCCTCGCACCCCCGGGTCGAGGTAGGCCTCCGGCCGGGCCCAGTAGGCGGCCAGCACGCCGTCGCTGCAGTCCCGGGGCACCGGCAGCGGCGACACGACGGCCGGCGCCAGGCCGGCGCGCACGACGGCCAGGGGGGCCAGGCGCTCGTCGTGGTCGCGGATCTCGGGCAGGTAGTCGGTCACCAGCCAGAACCGGGCGGCGACCGCCGGGTCCCAGGTGACGACGACCTGGCGGCGGGACACGCGCCGCAGCTCGCGCAGCCCGGCCGCCGGGTCGTGCCAGTGGTGGGTGGTCAGGACGGCCAGCCCGACGTCGGCGGCCCCGTCGCGCATCGGCAGCGCCTCGGCCACGCCCCGAACGGCCGGCGCGGCGCCGGCCGGCCGCTGGCCGATCATCTCGCTCGACGGCTCGACGGCGACGGTCGTGCGCCGGGCGGGCTCGTACGAGCCGGCACCGGCGCCCACGTTCGCCACCGTCGCGGCGTCGCCCACCGCAGCAGCGATGGCCGCCTGCCAGCGGGGGTCGGCGATGCGGTGCGCGGCGTAGCCCCGGCCGATCCGGTCGTAGACGGGCGGGCCGGCACGAGCGGCCG
>DASTFE010000355.1:0-20545 GCA_035708905.1 Acidimicrobiales bacterium
GCCGGCCGCGACCCCGGTCGGGCCGCTGGCCGTCGGCCGGGGGCGGGCCGGCTGCCAGGCCGGCGATGCGGGCCGCCACCCTGTCGGCCTGGGCGCGCCCGTCGTCGGACAGGTGGAGGTCGGGCGCCCGACCCGGCAGCCGCTGGCCGGTCGTGGCGGTGGCGCCGTGGCGCACCAGCAGCACCACCGTGGGCCGGGCGGGCTTGCGCCGCCCACCGGGACGCCGTTCGGCCGCCGCGGTGGTGACGCCTGTGGCAGTGGCCGGCTCGTCGCGGGAACGGTCTGCTCTGGCCATCGCCGGCCCAACCTATCGTCGGAGGCCGTGGAACCTCTCGCCCGACTCGAGGCCGAGGTCGTCGCCTGCCGTGCCTGCCCGCGCCTCGTCGCGTGGCGTGAGCAGGTGGCGCGCGAGAAGCGCGCGGCGTTCCGCGACGACGACTACTGGGGGCGGCCGGTGCCCGGCTTCGGCGACCCCGCGGCCCGGGTGTGCCTGGTCGGGCTGGCGCCCGCCGCGCACGGCGCCAACCGCACCGGCCGCATGTTCACCGGCGACCGGTCGGGCGAGTTCCTCTACGCCGCGCTGTGGCGCACCGGGTTCGCCAACCAGCCGACCTCGACGTGGCGCGACGACGGCCTGCGGCTGTCGGGCGCCTGGATCACCGCGCCCGTGCGCTGCGCACCTCCCGCCAACCGGCCGACCCCCGCCGAGCGCGACCGCTGCCGGCCGTTCCTCGAGCGCGAGCTGGCCCTGCTGGACGACCTGCGGGTGTTCGTGCCGCTCGGCCAGTTCGGCTACCAGGTGCTGTGCGGCGTGCTGGGCGTGGCGGCCCGTCCGCCGTTCGGCCACGGGGTCGAGGTGGCGCTGCCGGGAGGCCGCACCATCGTGTGCAGTTACCACGTGAGTCAGCAGAACACCTTCACCGGCCGGCTCACCCCGGCGATGTTCGACGACGTGCTGCGGCGGGCGCGCGAGCTCGCCGACCTGCCACCGCCGTGACCTCGCCGTGACGTCGCCGGATGTCGCCGGGATGTCGCCGTGACGTCCTCGTGGCGGCCGTGCCCCGCCGGGGCGCGGCCCGGGACGTGGTCGCCGGGGGGATAGTCTCGTGCCGGGCTCCTCTCCCGCTGCGCTCGCCGAGCGCACGGGCGGCGGGCACGGGCGGCGCGACAGGCGACCGGGGGCGAGTAGGTTCGTCTCCCGTCCTCCCACCGGGTCGGCGGATGAGCCGGTGGTCCACGACCAGGGCAGCGGCAGGGGAAGCTGCGCCCGAGGAGCAGGGAATGGCTTACTACCTGGGCATCGACCTCGGCACCACCTACACCGCGGCGGCCGCCGAGCGCGACGGTGTGGTCGAGTCGCTCACCCTGGGCAACCGCACCGCGTCGGTGCCGTCGGTCGTGTTCCTGCGCGACGACGGCGAGATCCTGGTCGGCGAGGCGGCCACGCGCCGGGCCATCACCGACCCCGGCCGGGTGGCGCGCGAGTTCAAGCGCCGCGTCGGCGATCCCACGCCCATCATCCTCGGGGGCACCCCCTACGCAGCCGAGATGCTGATGGCCCGGCTGCTGCGGTGGTCGGTCGACCAGGTGCGCGAGCAACAGGGCGAGCCGCCCCGCGCCATCGCGCTGACCCACCCGGCCAACTGGGGCCCCTACAAGCTCGACCTGTTCGCCCAGGCGGTGCGCCAGGTCGACCTCGACGCCGCGCTCACCCTGCCCGAGCCGGTGGCGGCCGCCACGTTCTACGCGTCGCAGCGCCGGCTCGAGCCCGGCTCGGTCGTGGCCGTGTACGACCTGGGCGGCGGCACGTTCGACGCCGCCATGGTGCGCCGCACCGACCACGGGTTCGAGACCATCGGCAGCCCCGAGGGCATGGAGCGCCTGGGCGGCATCGACTTCGACGAGGCGGTCTTCGCCCACGTGCGCAACGCCGTCGGCGACGGCCTCGAGCGCCTCGATCCCGACGAGCCGGCGGCCCAGGCGGCGGTGGCCCGGCTGCGCCAGGAGTGCATCGACGCCAAGGAGGCCCTCTCCAGCGACACCGACGTGTCGATCCCGGTGCTACTGCCCGGGCTGCAGACCGAGGTCCGCCTGACCCGCTCCGAGTTCGAGGCCATGATCCGGCCCGCGATCTCCGAGACGATCGTGGCGCTGCGCCGGGCCATCCGCTCGGCGAGCGTCGCCGCCGACGCCATCAGCGCCGTGCTGCTGGTGGGCGGTTCGTCGCGCATCCCGCTGGTGGCCCAGATGGTGGGGGCCGAGCTGGGGCGGCCCATCGCCATCGACGCCCACCCCAAGGACGCCATCGCGTTCGGCGCCGCCATCGCTGTGGCCGAGCAACGGGGCGCGGCCTCGCCCGAGACCGTGACGACGATCCTCACCGACAACCGCCCGCCGCCCCCGACGGTGTCGTCCGATGCCGGTCGTCGCCCGGCGCCGCCCGGGGCCGCGGCCGCGGCAGCGGGTGTTGCCGCCGGAGCAGCCGCCGGTGCCGCCCGGCCGCCGCTGCCGGGTGCCCGGCCCGCTCCGCCGGTGGGGCCGAGCGGGCGAGCGGCGCCCGCCGCGGCCGGCGCGCGGCCGGCGCCTCCCGGGGCAGGCCCGTCACGGCCGGCGCCGCCGCCCGGCGCGCCCACCACGCCGGGCGCCGCCCGCCCGGCTCCGCCAGCGGCCCGCGGCCCCGTCGACCGGGCGACGCTGGCACCGCCGTCGGCGCCGGGGCGCCCGTCCGGCGCCTCGGGCCCGTCGTCGGCCGCCCGCCACCCGTCGCCGCCGCCCGGCCGGGCCGGGGCGCCCGGCTACCAGCCCGCCGGGGCCGGCCGCGAGACGGCGCCCGCAGCGCCGGCGACCACGCCGTTCGCGGGCATGCCCCGGGCCGGCGGGGTCCCGCCGGGCGGGCATTCGTCGGGCGGCTTCCCGGCCGCCCCCGGGGGGCGGGTCACCGCCGGCGACAACCGCACGCTGTGGATCGTGCTCGCTCTGGTGGCGGTCGTCGCCCTCGTCGTCATCGTGATCGCCGCCACGCGGGGCGGGGGCAGCGACGGCGCCGAGTCGGCCAGCGGTGACACGACCGGTGGCAGCGGCACCGACGAGAGCGGCAGTGGCTACTCAGCCGAGGTCGAGCAGGCGTTCATGGACGCCTGCGTCCCCGGCGCTGGCCAGGCGGTGTGCGAGTGCTCGTACGACCTGATCGTCGAGACCATCCCGTTCGAGCGCTTCGAGGAGATGGAGGCGGCGCTGCGGGAAGACAGCACGACGGAGTTCGAGGAGCTCACCGCGATCCAGTCAGAATGCCAGGGCGCCGCCTGAGCGCCGGCCGCGGCGGCGACGGGTGGCTCGGCGCTCAGCCCGCGCCCGCGGGGGCGGGCTTCTTGCCGATGGTGACCGGCAGGCGCGGCTCGTCGGCGGCGAACTCGGGCCAGCGCTCGCGACTCTTGGCCGCGAGCTTGTTCATCAGCGCGATGGCGCCGGGGTCCTCGTCGCCGGGGCGGGCGATGATCGACCCGTCGTCGATCATGCGGCTGATGATCTCGCGGCCCAGGTCGGTGCGCACGATCGTCAGCGTCCAGTCGTTGTCCTTGCCGATGCCGCCGGTCGAGATGTCGGCGTGCTCGGCGGCGAAGTCGGGGCAGTGCTGGCAGCCCTCGCGCGTCCAGGCGTGGCACTCCTTGAGCGGGATCTCGTGGTAGCTGCCGTCGCGCATCCAGATCTGGAACACGCCCTTGATGTTCATCTTGACGATGTCGGCGATGGGCAGCCCGTACTTGGTCTCGAACAGCTCGCCGAAGATCGAGTCGTCGAACGTCTTCGAGCACAGCAGCCCGATGTTGAACAGGAAGGGCTTGCCGGTCTTGCCGACCTTGCGGCTCCACATGACCGGGGGCACCGACGACTGGCACGACATGCCCACCAGCGCCAGGCGGCTGTGGCCGGCGGCGAGGGCCTCGGGCAGCGCCAGCGTGTTGGCCGAGTAGGTGTAGCGGCTGCCGGCGGCGTCGAGGATCTGCTCGTTGGTGGTGGCGACGCCGGGCGTGGCCTTCCACGTGGTGCCGTCGCCCTCGAGGTACGAGACGAGCGCGGCGTCGATGTAGTCGTTCTCGCGCGCCCAGATGAGCAGGGCCGACACCAGCCCGCCGTCCTGACCCATGCGGTGGACCATGTCGTCGCTCGCCCGGGTGAGCAGGATGTCCTGGTAGATGCCCGCGACCTCGTCGGGCTCGCGGGTGCGGGCGAAGAGGTGCTCGTCGGCCTGGGGCTCCCACGCCCGGAACCGGGGGCAGGCCCGGGTGCAGGACGTGCAGCCCTTCTCGCCGTGGATGCAGTTGTCGGGGCCGAGCTCGTCCTCGAGGTGGAAGGGTTTGTAGGCGCCCGGCTCGTGGGTGTAGCCGATGACGTCGTGCGGACAGGCGATGACGCAGCCGGCGCAGCCCGTGCACAGGCCCGACTGGATGACCTCGGAGTAGAGCTCCTTCCACTGCGCCGTCCAGCGGGCGGGCCGGGCGGCAGCGGGCGCGTCGTCGGTCACGGCCATGGTTCGCAAGCTAGCGGACACCTGTCGAAGCCATCGAAGTCGGCCCGGCCGTTGCGACCTGACCTGCCTCCGGGTGCGCGGTACCGGTAGCGTTGCGGCCGATATGCCCCGAGACCCTTGGGACCAGAGCCGCGAGCGCTCTGGCGTGCAGCGCCCTCGCGGTGGGGGTCAGGGGCGCCGTCCGGTGACGTCTGCGCCGCCCGACCGGTGGGCCGCGCCCGGCGAGCCGCTGCGCCCGGGCCGGCGAGCCGGCGCCCGCGCCGGCGGCCCCGACGAGCGTGACCTGTACCGGGCCGGCACCTCCCGGCGGCCGCTGGGTGGGGGCCGAGCCCGCGACGTGTGGGATCGCCCGGCAGCGGCGGCGTCCGACCGGCGGCTTGCGCCGCGCGACGACCCTCGGGGGTCCGAGCGGGGAGGCCGAGGCGAGCTGCCCCGTGGCGACGGCGCCCGGCGAGCGTCCGCCGACCCGCGCCAGGTGTGGATCGGCGGCGAGCCCGGTGGCACCGGTCCGGCTGCGCCGGGGCGCCCCGGTGGTCCGGCCGGCCCCGGCGGGCCCCGCCACTTCCGCACGGGAGGCGAGGGCGACGACGAGGGCGACCCACCCGGCGGCCCGCGAGCCCGGGGCAACCGCACGTGGCCCCAGCGGCTGGTGCTCGGCGCCGGGGTGATGCTGGTGCTGCTCTGCCTGCTGGGCGCGTCGGTGGCCGGCTACACGCTGGTCAAGTACAACAGCATCGAGCGGGTGAACGACCTGGCGCTGGCCCAGGCGCCCAAGGGCGAGCCCGAGAACTTCCTCATCGTGGCCGTCGACACCCGCGAGGGGCAGGGCAGCAAGAACACCGACACCATCATGGTGGTGCGGGTCGATCCCCAGTCCGACCGGCTGGCGCTGACGTCGTTCCCCCGCGACCTGATGGTCACCATCGCCGACACCGGCCAGGTCGGGATGATCAACTCGGCTTACGCCCGCGACACCGGCGGCGAGCAGGTGCTGATCGACACGCTGCGGCAGAACTTCGACATCACCATCAACCACTTCGTCGAGGTCAACTTCGAGAGCTTCAAGGAGGTGGTCGACGCCATCGGCGGCGTGTCGATCCACATGGATCGGGCGGCGCGTGACCAGGCGTCGGGCTTCTACTCCGAGGTGCTCGGGTGCACGACGCTCGACGGCGAGATGGGCCTGGCCTTCGCGCGCTCGCGCAAGATGGACGTGATGATCGACGGCGAGTGGGAGCGCGACCCGCTGTCCGACGAGCACCGGGTCTTGCGGCAGCAGGTGTTCGTGCAGCGGGCCATGTCCAAGGCGCTCGGCCAGGTGCGGTCCAACCCGCTGCGGATGCGCGAGCTGGTCGACATCGGGGTCCGCAACGTCAGGCTCGACGACAACCTGGGCATCGGCGACATCCTCGACCTCGCAGACCAGTTCAAGGACTTCGACCCGGCCGACCTCGAGACGTACCCGATGCCCGTCCTGCCCTACCCGCCCGACCCGAACCGGCTGCTGCTCGACGAGGCCGAGGCCGAGTCGTCGCTCAACGTGTTCCGGGGGCTGGCCCCGGGCGAGATCCGGCCCGGGCTGATCGACGTCACGGTGCTCAACGGCACGGTGGCCGACGAGGCGCAGCAGCGCGAGGGCCTGGCCACCGACATCAGCGGGGCGCTGCAGCGGGTCGGCTTCACCATGAACGCCCCCAGCGACGCCGACGAGTTCTACGCCGAGACCACGATCCAGCACGCGCCGGGGCAGGAGCTGTACGCCCAGCGGCTCGCCCGGCACGTCACCAGCGACGTGGCCATCCCGACGGTCGAGAACCCCGATCTGGCTCCGGGCGAGGTCACGCTGATCGCCGGTGCGGACTTCACCACGGTGCACGAGGCCGCCACGCCGGTCGACGCCATGCCGGCGCCGCCGGGCGGCGACGGCGGGGGCGAGGCGTCCGAGACGACCACCACGACCGCGGGCACGACCGAAACCACCGTGGCCGACCGGCCGGCGACCACCACGACCACCGAGAACCCCTTCATCCTCGGTACGAAGTCCGAGCGGGCCGGCTGCTGACCGCCCCGGCGGGTCGCCTGCTCAGCTGTCGATGAACTGGTGGTCGACGCGGATCCGGCCGTCGGGGCCGAGCAGGAACACGTCGAGGCGATGGTGGTGCGCCCCCGCCGGCGCAGCAACTCGGCGTCGCGTCGTCGGCAGGCAGGTGGACGACGGGTTGACCCATACCGACGGAGGAGTCGACATCATGGGCCTTTGTTGACCAGCTTCTGGTAGCGTGCGGCGCCATGCGGCGCCCGAACCTCGCCTCTGCAGGCCTGGCGGCGACCGCGCTGGCCATCGTGGCGCGGGGCCTCTGGCTGCGGGGCCGGCTGCGGTCGCTGGCGGTGCTCCCGGAGGGCGGCGAGGCCGACGACGGGAAGGAGGCGGAGGCCGGCGCGGCCGACGTCGACCAGGCCGCCCTGTCCGGCCGGGGCGGGGGCGACCTCGACCAGGCTGCGGCCGAGGGCGGGTACGCCGTGGTCACCGCCGCGGGTGTCGAGATCGATCCGGCCACCGCCGGCGCGGCGGTGCGCCACGCCCGGCGCCACGGGCTCGACGTGGTCGACCTGGTGCCGGGCGACCTGCCGTCCGGGGCGCTGGCTGCGCTGCTGACCCAGATCGACCCGGCGACCTACCGGCACGACCGGCTGGCCGTCGGCCGGGGTGCCGGCCACGCCATGGTGGTCCGCGCCGCCGTCCTCGAGCGCCTCGACCCTGCCGACCGGCCCGGCCCGGGGCCCGGCGCCGACCCGGCCGACGCCGCCGACCGGCCGGCGACCACGTCCGTCGCCGGGCTCGACCCCGTCGCCTATCTCGAGCTGTCCCGGCGGCTGAAGCGCCATGCCCCCACCGGCACCGACCTGGCCGTCGCACCCCGGCTGCGGGCCGTGCCGCTCGATCCCGCCTGGCGGGTGGCGCACCTGCGGGCACTGGCCGGCGTCGCCGCCCCCGTGCTGGCGCCGCTGCCGGCCGCCGGCGCGGTGCTCGCCTGCCTGGCCCCGCTCGCCGGTCCGGTCGCCGGCGGCGCGGTGCTGGCCGCCTACCTGGCCGAGCCCCGCCTGGTCGGCGCCGGCGGGCCGGTGCGGCCGCGCGACATCGGTGCCGCCGGTCTCGCGGCCCGGCCGGTGCGGGCCGTCGCCGGGGCGGTACTGCCGCTGGTGCGCCGGCCGCCTGCCGAGGTCCGCGCCCACCGCCGCCGCCTGGCGGCCGAGGATGCCCGGCGCCGGGCCGGGTACGCCGCCGACGCTCGCCGGCTCGACACGTTCCTCGAGCCCCGGCGGGCGACCTGCCCGTGGTGCGGCGGCGAGGCGATCGACCGGCTCGTCACCGCGCCCGACTTGTTCCAGGGCAAGCCCGGGCGGTTCCGCCTCGACGAGTGCCGGGGCTGCGGGCACGTGTTCCAGAACCCGCGCCTGTCGCCGGCCGGCCTCGACTACTACTACCGCGACTTCTACGACGGGCTGCAGCGCGAGCACACCGAGACGGTGTTCACCTTCGCCGGTCCCGCCTACCGGGCCCGGGCCGCCATGCTGCGGGGCCACGCGGAGCCCAAGCGGTGGCTCGACGTGGGCACCGGGCACGGCTACTTCTGCCTAGCCGCCCAGGAGGTGTGGCCCGACACCCGCTTCGACGGCCTGGACCTGACGCCCAACGTCACCGAGGCGCAGCGCCGGGGATGGGTCGAGCACGGCTTCGAGGCCCTGCTGCCCGAGGTGGCGGCCGACCTGACCGGCGGGTACGACGTGGTCAGCATGCTCCACTACCTCGAGCACACCCGTGACCCGGCCGCCGAGCTCGACGCTGCCCGCACGGTGCTCGAGCCGGGCGGGCACCTCCTGATCGAGGTGCCCGCACCCGAGAGCGCCATCGGGCGGCGGCTGGGATGGCTGTGGGGCCCCTGGCTGCAGCCCCAGCACCAGCACTTCGTGCCGCTGGCCAACCTGGCGGCAGCGTTGGAGGAGCGCGGCCTCCGCGTGGTGGCCGCCGAGCGGGGCGCGGCCCACCAGCCGGTCGACCTGTCGTACGCCGTGATGCTGCTGGCCAAGCGGCTGGCCCCGGCAGGGTCGGCCCCGTGGGAGCCGCCGCCCACGCCGGTCCGGCGCGTGGCGCACGCCGCCACCTACGCCGCGCTGCTGCCGCTGGCCGCCGTCGCGGTGGCGCTCGACCACGCGCTGGTGCCGGTGGTGCGGCGCCGCCCGATGCTGTCGAACGCCTACCGGGTGCTGGCCCGCAAGGAGTGATGCCGTTGGCCCCAGGCCTGCTCGCCGGCGAGGCGC
This sequence comes from Acidimicrobiales bacterium, assembly GCA_035708905.1. Lineage (GTDB taxonomy): Bacteria > Actinomycetota > Acidimicrobiia > Acidimicrobiales > VFJN01 > ZC4RG19. Next base: position 8,849 of record DASTFE010000355.1, read on the forward strand.
CGGCCTGGCTGAGACCCACCGACCTGGTGAGCATGCACCACCACGTCGATCACATGCGCGAGCCTGGGCTCGACGCCGTCCGCACGGTGCTGGGGCCGGGCGGGCAACGCCGGTCGAGCGTGGTGGCACCGCTACCGCGTGGTGGCCCGCACGGGATGACCGCCCGCCGTCCGGTCGCGGCTGTGGCCGCTGCCGGCCGCCTCGACCATGGCGACGGCGCGGCCGGGCCCGTCCTCGAGGGCGAGGCGCCCGGCGATCCAGGCGGCGCGCTCGCGGTGCTCGGGATCGGACACCGCCCGCCGCACGGCCGCGGCCAGGCCCTCGGGCGACAGCCGGCGGAACGGCTGTGGCGCGGGGCTGACCCCGAGGGATGTCAGCCGGTGGGCCCAGAACTGCTGGTCGGTGCGCACCGGCACGGGCACGGCGGGCGTGCCGGCCCGCAATGCCGCCGCGGTCGTGCCTGCCGCCGCGTGGTGGACGACCGCCGCGCACCGGGGCATCAGCCAGTCGTGCGGCACCTCGCCCACCGTGAGGATGTCGTCGTCGTCGACGGCCAGCCCGGCGAGGCCCGCCTGCACGACGCCCCGCACGCCCGCCCGGCGCAGGGCGGCACGGGCCACCGCACTCACCCGCTCGCCGTGCCCGGCCGCCATGCTGCCGAAGCTGACCAGTACCGGCGGCGGGCCGGCGCCGAGGAAGTCGACGAGCGCGTCCGGCGGCCGCCACCCCGCCGGTCTGGGTGGGAACCAGTAGCCGGTGACCTCGAGCCCGGGCCGCCAGTCGACGGGCCGGGGGACGACGGTGGGGCTGTAGCCGTAGGCGACCGGCCAGTGCCCGGCCTCGAGCCGCCGGCGCAGCGCCCGGGGGCTGCACGGGGCGAGGCCCAGATCACGGCGTGCCCGGCGGGTGGCGGGCCAGGCGGCGGCGTCGATGATCTCGTGCAGCGCGTCGGTGAGCGCCCGGTTGCCCCAGCGGCCGAGCGACACCCGCCCCGAGAGGAACGGCGGCGGGAAGGCGCCCGTGCGCGTGGCGGGCTGCAGGTAGGCGCCCACGGTGGGCAGGTCGAGTCCCTCGGCCACGTGCCAGCCGAGCGGGGCGACGGTGGCCGACAGCAGCACGACGTCGGGCCGGGCCCCGTCGCCGCCGCCGCCCTGCATCGCCCCCGTGATGCCCGCGAGGAGGTGGCGGATCAGCGCACCGCTCTGGCGCAGGTTGGCCAGGTGCGACCTGGGGCCGACCGACCGCCCGCCGCCGGTCCCGCCGTGCTCGCCCGCCCGGCCGGGGTCGTCCTGGTCACCGCTCTCGGCCGACCGCCCGAAGAGGTCGCTGATGTCGACCCCCAGCGAGCGGAAGGCCAGCCCGCGGGCGCGGATCTGGGGGGCGAGCCGGTCGTGGGTCGCCAGCGTGACGTCGTGCCCTGCGTCCGTCAGGCGGGCGGCCAGCCCCGTGTGGGGGGCGATGTCGCCCCACGACCCGGCCGAGACGATCAGCACGCGCATGGCTCGACACTACCGTCTGAGGGGTCAATAGGCTGCCGGCGTCGCTCCTGCCGGCCCAGCGGCACCGTCACCTAGGGTGCGGGCCGGACCGGACCGCGCCCGAGGGGAGCCGATGACCTACAGCCAGATCGCCTACGAGGTGGCCGACCAGGTGGCCACCATCACGCTCGACCGGCCCGACCGGCTCAACGCCTTCACCGTGACCATGCAGCGAGAGCTGTGCGCGGTGCTCGACGAGGTCGACGGCGACCCGGACGTGCGGGCGGTCGTGGTCACCGGCCGGGGGCGGGGGTTCTGCGCGGGTGCCGACCTGGGCGGCGGCGGCGACAGCTTCGACCGCGGCAGCACGGCCGCCGCCGACGCCGCGGCGGTGGGCGGCGCGCCCGACGGCCGCCCCCGCGACGAGGGCGGCCTGGTGGCGCTGCGGTTCTTCGCGTGCACCAAGCCGGTGATCGGCGCCATCAACGGCCCCGCCGTCGGCGTGGGGGTCACGATGACGCTGCCCTTCGACGTGCGCCTGGCGTCGAGCGCCGCCCGGTTCGGCTTCGTGTTCGCCCGCCGGGGCCTGGTGCCCGAGGCCTGCTCGTCGTGGTTCCTGCCCCGGGTCGTCGGCATCAGCCGGGCGATGGAGTGGTGCGCAACGGGCCGGGTGTTCGGGGCGGACGAGGCGCTGGCCGGCGGGCTGGTCCGCTCGGTCCACGACCCGGGCGACCTGCTGCCCGCCGCCCGTGACGTGGCCGGCGAGATCGCGTCGGACACCTCGGCCGTGTCGGTCGCGCTCACGCGGGCGCTGCTGTGGCGCATGCTGGGCGCGCCGCATCCCATGGACGCCCACCGGGTCGACTCGGCGCTCATCGACGCGCTCGGTCGCGGCGCGGACGTGCGCGAAGGCGTGCTCAGCTTCCTCGAGAAGCGCCCACCCGCCTTCCCCGGCCGGGTGCCGGACGACCTGCCGCCGCCCTACCCGTGGTGGGAGGACCCCGTCTTCTAGCGCCGACCCGGGGTGGCCGGGACCACGGCGTCACTCGTTGTGCTGGCCGAGCTCGGTGCCCTCCTCCGACAGGCCCTCCTCCGCGAGCTCGACCTCGATCGCCTCGCGCCGGGTGATGGGGTCGGGGTTGTCCTCCGCCACCTCGCGGGCGATGCGCTCGGCCCGCTCCTCGTCGGTGTCGGCGGGGCGTCGGTGCTCGTCGTCGTCCGGCATGAGCCTCCGCTAACCCAGCGCCCCGGGGCGCAAACCGGCGCGCGGCTGTCAGCCGCTCTCGTCGGTCAGCGACCGCCACGCCTCGGCCCGCAGCTCGCGGATGCCCGCGGCGAGCCAGGGGACCGCCGCGTCGTCGACGCCGGTGATCCGCACGTCCACCACGGCGCCGTGCGGGTCCTGCCACGTGAGGTTCCACTGCGTGCCGCCGTCGCCGGGTCGTTCGACCACCACCACCGAGCGGTCGAGGACGCGTCCCTCCGAGACACCGTCCGCGGTCGTCAGCAGCTCGGCGAGGCGGGTCTCGAACGACCGGTCGCCCAGGTTGTCGACGGTGACCTCGACGCGTGCCCGGTCGCGCTCGATCACGGTGCGGCGACCAGCCGGCTCGCCGGGGGGCGGCGAGCCGAACGGGTCCTCCTCGATGCCGGCGGGCAGCACGGTGGCCTCGAAGCCGAAGACGTCGCCGGCCGCCGGCGGGTAGCTGATGTCGTCGTCCTTCAGTCGCAGGCCGGCGGCGAGCTCCTGGACCAGGTCGCTGCTCAGGCCGTAGGTCCTGAGGACGGCGTGACTGTCGGTGCCGGCGGGGTTCCAACGCAGCTCGAAGGCGTCGAGCCCCGCCGGGCGGAGGAACCCGTCCGCGCCCTCCAGTGGCACCGTCTCGTCGCCCTGCTCGGGCACGATCGCGTCGGAGGACGGCCCGTGGGAGAGGAACGCGCTCGGCCCGGTGAGCTCGCCAGGGCGGCGGAAGACCTGCAACGAGCCCTCCGGCCCCGCGGTATCGCCCGCGGCGCCGCCCGCGCCGGGCTCCGCCGCGACCTCGTCGGCGGCGACGTCGACGGCCTCGACGACCTCCCAGCCCTCCCGCTCGACCGTCAGCACCGGCAGCGCGGCCGCATCCGGTCCCGCGGGGCCCATCTCGACGTCGGCGGGATCGTCGCGCTGCAGCACCGCCACGCCGGCCACCAGGGCGACGGCCACGACGCTGCCCCCGATCGCCGTGCGGGCGCGACGACGGCGGCGCAGCCTCCCGGCGCGGCGGCGGACGGCCGCCCGGGCCTCCGGTGTGGCGGGCGCGGCCAGGTCGTCGGCCAGGCGGTGCAGGTGGTCTTCCAGCGGCGGCGTCATCGCTCGATCACCTCGCGGAGCTCGGACAGTGCCCGGTGCAGCATCGACTTCACGGTCCCGGGTCGCACCCCCAGGGCCTCGGCGATCTCGCGCTCGCGCAGCCCGGCGTAGTACCGCAGCACCACGGCGGCCCGGCGCCGGGGCGAGAGCGCGGCGAGCGCGTCGCCCAGCTCGTCGGCCTGCAGCTCGCTGGTCTCGTCCCGGCGCAGCAGCCGGAACCGCTGCTCGAGCCGGCGCCGCCGCAGGACGTCGTGGCTGCGGTTGACCACGCACCGGTGGAGGTAGCCCTCGGGGTTGTCGATGCGCGCCCAGCGCAGCTCGACCCGGGCGAAGGCGTCCTGGACGACGTCCTCGGCCTCGGCCTGCGAGCCCACGAGCAGGAACGCCACCCGGACCATCGGCTCGTAGCGGCGCCGGAACAGGTCGTCGAAGGTGGGCGCACGCTCCACCGTCACCTCGGCGCTCATGCGCTGGCCTGCCCCTTCTCCCGCCTCCGGCGGTGCGTCCGACGGCGCCCCGACGGTGATGCTCATGACCCACTGACGGCGGACCGTGCGGGATGGTTCCCGGCGATCTCGACCAGCCGGTAGCCGCCGCCCCCAGCGGTGTGCTCGACCCGGTAGGCCCAGCCCACCCGCGGGCTCGGCGCCCGGCCCCCGCCAGCGTAGGCGTGGAACACGGCGTACAGGTGGTCACCGGACCCGGCGACGAAGGACAGCCCCCCGGCGCCGGCGAAGCCGGCGGCCGTGGCGATGCCCGGGTCGGTGCTGGCCCGCAACCACGGCGCGTCGCGGCTGACGCGCCGGCAGGGCCCGAGGGGGCCCGAGCACACCGCCAGGCCGGTCGCGTAGTCCGGGGTCTCCCACCGGTTGGCGGACCAGGTGAGCAGCCACTCGCCGGTGGCGGGATGGCGGGCCATGGCCGGGTTCTCGATCGGCCCGATGCCCGGCCGGGCGGGGTGGCCCTCCTCCCACGGGAACTCGCCGTCGAGCAGCACGACCGGCACCGGCGCCGGCGTCCCCGGCGGGGCGGCGGCGAAGCTGCGGCCGTCGGGTGCCAGCGGCGCGGCGACGATCCTGCCGGTGGCGTGGCCGGCGTCGTCCTGGCGCCAGAGCAGGTACCAGCGGTCGCCCTGCCGGACGGGGTAGGGGTCGATGTTCCAGAACCGCGGTGTGCACAGCAGGGGTTCGGCGAGGGGCGCGAACGGCCCCTCGGGCTGCGGCGCCACGGCGGCGCCGAGGCACTTCACGCGCCCGTCCTGCGTCCGCCCCGAAGTGGCGGCGAAGTAGAGGACGTAGCCGTCGCCGATGGGCGCCACCGCCGGCGCCCAGATGGCGCTGTCGTCGGTCGCGACCCACGGCGGGAGATCGGGCATGGCGTCGCCCCCGAGCCGGCCCGGCGCGGCCAGGTCGGTGCCGGAGAACCGGGGGACGCGGTGCTGCCTGCAGGCGCCCCGCACGCAGTGCTCCGCCGACGTGGCGTAGACGTGGAACCGGCCTCCGGCGAGCAGCGCGCCGGGGTCGGCGGCGGCCCGGTCCACGCCGTCGTCCGGATCCCAGGTCCAGCTCCGTCCCGCGGGGGCCGCCACCGGCGGTGTGCCCGCCGCGGCCCCGCCCGCCCCGGGCGTGGTCCCGCCCGTCCCCGGCCCGTCGGGCGCCGCGGCGTCCGCCCCGGGCGTCCCCGCCCGGGGCGCCGTCCCGGTGGCGGGGGCCGTCGCCGCGGGCTGCCCGGCCGGCGGGGCGTGCGTGGCGTGGCGGACGTGGATCCCCCCGGCCACCATGCCGGCGGCGAGCGTGCCCGAACCGAGCGCGTGGCGCACCCGCCGCCGGCGACGGAGCCGCCGGGTGATCTGCCGCCGCACCGCGGCCAGGGCCGCCCCGCCGGGCGGCACGGCGAGCCCGCTCGCCCTGCGATCGAGGACGTGCCGCAGGCGGGCGTCGAGGTCGGTCAGGAGCGAGGGGGCGGGGGCCGGGGGAGTGGGCGTGCCGTGCATGCCGGCTCGACGCACGGCGACGCCGAAGCGTTCCCGCGGCGTCGCGTCCGCCGGCCGAACGAGGCGCAGTCGGGCGTGTCCGGGGGGAAGCCCTACGAGAACAGCACGCTGATGCTCTCGCGCCGTGAGATCCGCCGGATCGCCTCGCCGAACAGGCCGGCGACGGAGACCACCTCGATGCCATCGGACAGCTCGACCGGCTGCGTCTCGACCGAGTCGGTGATGAACAGCCGCTCGGGCAGGGTCTCACCGAGGCACAGCGGGTGTCGAGGTAGGCCGCGATCGCCGCCGCCAGCCGGGGGTTCGCCGAGCCGGCCAGCAGCACGAAGTCGTCGGTCACCTGCCGACCGTCTCCCGCCGGCGTCCGCGGCGGCGGGGCGAGCCCGCAGCGCTCGCCACAGCGCCCGGTAGCCGGGGTGCACGATCGCATCGGTGACCCAACCGGCGTCGACCAGCTCGCGGTGGAGGCGGGGCAGGTTGCGCCACGGCACACCCATGTCGACGTGGTGGGCCAGGTGCCAGCCGGTGTTGAACGGCACGATCAGGCAGCGGGCCGGCCAGCTCTGGCGGACGTGGTGGGTGGTGAGCCGCCGGTCCTGCGAGGCGGTCATGCCGGCGTGCTCGGCGATGGCCCGCAGGCGGTTGAGCACCTGCCACACCGTCAGCCACGGGGCGAGCCACAGTGCCAGGTACAGCTCGGGACGGCCGGCCAGGGCCAGCGGCACGAGCACGACGAGCTGCCCGGCGACCAGCCGGAGGGCGAACGGGCGCGACGGCCGGGCGCGCAGCGCCCGCAGCACGCCCCGCAGGTTCTTCCAACCGCTGACGCCGAGCGCGTCGCGGGCAAGGATGGCGAACCGTGCGTGCGCCGGCCCCATCGCCAGGAACGCCGCCACCCATGCTGCCGGGTGGCCGAGCCAGACGGCCGCGGCGACGGTGGCGGCCGCCTGGGCCCACGTCAGCAGCACGCTGCCGACGTTGCGCACGCTGGCGATGCGGCGCAGGTCGGACCGCAGCGCCGGCACCGGCTTGCCCGAGGCGGTCAGCCGCGCGGTGGGCAGCACGTCGGCCAGAAGCTCGGGTGCCGGGACCATCGTGCGCGGGTGCGTCGCCACCACCATGTGCCGAGCATTACACGACGACCTGTGGGACCTGGCGGTGTGGTCGGCCGGGGCGGCGTCCCTGCGCTCCGAGCTGGCCGGCCTGCTGCCGCGGCTCGAGGCCGGCGAGACCGCGGCCCTGGCCGACGGCTTCGTCACGTCCGCCGCGGTGCTGCGGCACCTCCAGCACGACCCGCTGCTGCCCCCCGCGCTGCTGCCGCCCGGGTGGCCGGGGGACGGGCTGCGGCGCGACTACGACCGCTACGACGCCGCCTTCCGGGCCGTCTGGCTGGGGTGGCACCGGCGGCATCTCGACGAGCGGCCTTGAGCCGGCGCCCCCGCCGCCGGTGTCACACTTCGGCGGTCCGGAGCGTCCTCTAGGTCATGACACTCCCCCTCCCCCCTGGCCGCCCCGCCGACGAGGGCGGTGCGTCGTGCTGACCAGACTCGTGAGATGGAGCTACGACCGGCGCCGCCGGGTCGTGGCCCTGTGGGTCGCGGCCCTCGTGGCCGTCTCGGTGCTGGCGGGCGTGGCCGGCGGCGACAACGAGGTCGACTTCCGGGTGCCCGGCAGCGACTCGGCTGCGGCCCTCGACCTGCTCGAGCAGCGCTTCCCCCGGTTCGCCGGGGGCACGGTCGACGTCGTCTACACCGCGGAGGGCGGCGTCACCGACCCCGCCACGTCGTCCCGCGTCGACGAGCTGGCCAGCGACCTGGCGGCGGTCGACCACGTCATCGCCGCCGAGCCCGGGCCGGTCGCTCCCGACGGCCGCACGGGGATGGTGCAGGTGAGCTTCGACGAGCCGGCCGAGAGCGTGCCGGTCGAGGCGGTCGAGCACGTGATCGACCTCGCCGGCGCGGCCGAGGGCGACGGGCTGCGCATCGAGCTCGGCGGCTTCCCGATCGAGCAGGTCGAGCAGGCCGAGGCCGGGTCCGAGGGCGTCGGCCTGCTGGCCGCACTGGTGATCCTGCTCGTGGCGTTCGGCTCCGCGCTGGCCGCCGGGCTGCCGCTGGTGGTCGCCGGCTTCGGCCTCGGCGTGGCGCTCGGCGGCGTGTGGCTGCTGGCCAACGTGCTCGAGGTGCCCGACTTCGGCGTGCAGATCGCCACCATGATCGGCATCGGGGTCGGCATCGACTACGCCCTGTTCATCGTCACCCGCTTCCGCTCGGCCCTCGCCCGCGGGCACTCACCCCGCGACGCCGTCGTGATCGCCGGGTCGACCGCCGGCCGGGCCGTGGTGTTCGCGGGCACGACCGTGGTGATCTCGATCTTCGGCCTCGTGCTGATGGGCCGCGACTACCTGTGGGGCGTCGCCGCCGCCACCTCGCTGGCCGTGCTGGCAGTGGTCGTGGCGGCGGTCACCGTGCTGCCCGCCCTGCTCGGGTTCGCCGGCCGGAACGTCGACCGGCTGCGCCTGCCGTGGTTCCGCCACGACGTCGAGGGCCGCCGCACGCTGTCGTGGCGGTGGAGCAGGGTGATGCAGCGCCGCCCGCTGGTGGCGGGGCTCGCCGCCCTGGTCGCCCTGCTGGCGCTGACCGCGCCTGCGACCGACCTGCGCTTCGGCATGCCCGACGCCGGCAACGGGCCCACCGACCTGACCAGCCGACGGGCCTACGACCTGACGAGCGAGGCCTTCGGGCCCGGCGCCAACGGCCCGCTGCTCGTCGCCGTCGACCTCGGCGGCGGGTCCGGCGCCGGCGCCGCGACCCCGACGGTCGACCGCATCGCCGGCGGGCTCGGCGCCACCGAGGGCGTGGCCGCGGTGCTGCCGCCGGCGGTCAACGAGGCGGGTGACGCCGCCGCGATCACGGTGATCCCCGAGACCGGTCCCCAGGACAGGGCGACCGAGGACCTGGTGCACACCCTGCGCGACGACGTGTTGCCCGCCGCCGTCGACGGCACCGGAGCCGTCGCCTCGGTCGGTGGCATCACGGCCGGCTTCATCGACGACAGCGAGGAGACCGCCAGCCGGCTGCCGCTGTTCATCGGCGGCGTCGTGTTCCTGTCGTTCCTGCTGCTGATGGCGGTGTTCCGCTCGCTGGCGGTGGCCGTCAAGGCGGCCGTCATGAACCTGCTGTCGATCGGTGCCGCCTACGGGATCATGGCGCTGGCGGCCGGCGGTGGCTGGTTCGGCGGGCTGGTGGGCATCGAGGAGGCGACGCCGGTGCCGGCGTGGCTGCCGATGACGATGTTCGCCGTGCTCTTCGGCCTGTCGATGGACTACGAGGTGTTCCTGCTGTCGCGGGTCCGCGAGGAATATGTGCGCACCCGCGACAACCGGCGCGCCGTCGCCGACGGCCTGGCCGCCACCGCTCGGGTCATCACCGCGGCGGCGGCGATCATGGTCACGGTGTTCGGCGCCTTCGTGCTCGAGGACGCCGTGTTCCTCAAGCTCGCGGGCCTCGGCCTGGCCACGGCCGTGCTGGTCGACGCCACCGTGGTGCGGATGGTGCTGGTGCCGGCGACGATGGAGCTGCTGGGCGACCGCAACTGGTGGCTGCCCCGCTGGCTCGATCGCCTGCTGCCGTCGCTCGACGTCGAGGGCGAGGCGGTGGTCGCCGAGCCCGCGCCGGCGCTGGCCGTCGACGGCAGCGCCTCGGCGGGCGGCGCCCCCGAGGAACGGGACATCGTGCCCGTGTAGCCCGACCACGGCCGCTGATCGCCACCGCGACATCCGGGCGCCGCCCCTGCCGAGGCGGCGCCCGGGCGCGGCGGCGGTGGTCCACACTGGTGCGATGCGGATCGTGACGAGGGCGGCCTGCACAGGGTTGGCCGCCGCGGCGATGCTGGTCGCGGGGACGGGGTGCGGCGACGGCGGCGGCAGCGACGAGCCGGACGCCGCCGGCGACGACGGCGCCGCGGCGGACGGGGACGGTGCGGCCGTCGGCGAGCCGGACCTGCGACAGGAGCTGCTCGACATGCAGGAGGCCGACCAGGCCGACCGCACCGGCGCACCCGTGGATGAGTGGGACGACGACACCCGCACCGCCCGGCTGGCCGAGATCATCGACGAGCACGGCTGGCCGACCCGATCGCTGGTCGGCGACGACGGGGCGACGGCCGCATGGGTGATCGCCCAGCACAGCGACCTCGACGTCGAGTTCCAGGAGCGGGCGCTCGAGCTCATGCAGCAGGCGGTCGACGACGGCGAGGCCGACCCGACCGAGCTGGCGTACCTGGAGGACCGCGTGGCGCTCAACCAGGGCCGGCCGCAGACCTACGGCACCCAGATCGCGTGCCTCGACGGCCGGGCCGAGCCGGCGGAGCTGGCCGATCCCGACCGGGTCGAGGAGCTGCGCGAGGAGGTGGGCCTGCAGCCGCTGGACGACTACCTCGCCGAGCTCGAACCGGCCTGCCAGGAGGAGGCCGGTGCTTCGGGCGGGGACGAACCGACCGGCTAGCCCCGATCGGCGACGGTCACGGGGAGCGGACGACGAAGAGCGCGGCCTCGAACCGGTCCCGCAGCATCTCGAGCCGGATGCCGTCGCGCACGAGGTCGGGTGCGAGCTGGTCGGGGTCCACGATCGTCGCCTCGTCGCCCGAGCCCGGTCGCCGGGACCCGGCCACCCGGGCAGCCACGTCGACGACGCCGAGGTCGAGGAACGTCACCGTCCGTTGCTCGAGGGCGTCGGCGACGGCCCTGGCGACGTCCGGGAGGCGGCGGCCGCCGGCGAGGCCCTCGAGGGCGGCCCGGGCCTCCGCCGGGAGGCGGCCGTCACGGGCGTCGAGCATGTCGAGGACGGCCCGGGCCTCCGCCGTGAGGTCGACGCCGTCACGGGCGTTGACCCGGTCGAGGGCGGCGACCGCCTCGTCGTAGCGGGCCTGCTCGCCGGGCGTGAGGCCGGTGGCGTGGAAAACCAGCTCGCCGCCCGGCGGTGGGGCGTCGACGCCGTCGGAGAGGACCAGGCGGACCGGCGCCTCCTCGTCCTCGGGCAGCAGGCGGTGGAACCCGACCTGCCGGGCGAGCGACGGCCGGTCGACGACGAACGGGATGCCCTCGTCGGCCAGCCGGGCCATGATCGCCGGCGCGAACGTGTAGCTGGCGTAGCTCACGGAGTGATCGACGAGCACGGGCCGCTCGCTCTCGCCGACGGCGTCCACGGCGGCTGACACGAGGGCGTCGGACGTGACCTGCCAGCGCTCGCGCTCGGGCACCCCGCCGTTGTCGGACGCGGGCAGCGTGCCCACACCGGCGACCAGGCAGACGGCGGCCAGCACCGCCAGTACCGGACGGGAGCGTGCCACCGATCGAACCCGTCCCGGTCCCAGGCGAACGGCGGCGAGGGCGATCGTCACCCACACCCACAACGACAGCGGCCAGAGCCAGCGCACGTACGTCCAACCGCCGACGCCGTACGCCGGCGCCCGCATGATCGTCACGAACGCGAGCGCCAGACCCGCCAGCGCGGTGGTCGCCGCCGCCGCCACGACACCGTCCGAGCGCCGGCGTCCGGCCACGGCCGAGGCGACGAGGGCGACCACGACGAGGCCGAGCGACGCCGTCGCCAGCGGGGACCGGGCGTCGGCCGGCACGGACGTCTCCAGGGGCAGCGGCGAACCGAACGACGGCGGCAGCCACAACGGCGGCTGTGCGACCAGGCCGGACACCGACCGGATGGCCTCCCGCGCCGACGGCGTCTGAGGGCCGTCGGCGCCCGACGCGGTCACGAGGTTGGCGAGGTTGCCGTCTTCGCCGAACACCTGCTGCCCGAGCGGTTGCAGCCAGCAGAGCACGGCCACCACGGCCGTCGCGGCCCCCCAGCGCACCGCCCGGC
>DASTFE010000356.1:0-13856 GCA_035708905.1 Acidimicrobiales bacterium
TGACCCCGGCACAGCCGGAGGTGCCGACCCTGGGGCGATCCCCCGGCTCCGGGGCGGCGCCGGCGCGCGCGATCACCGGGTGGCCGGGCCGAGGCGATCACCCGGGGGCCGGGCCCGTCCCGGGAGCCGATCACCCGGCGGGCAGGCCCAGCCCCTCGACCACGCGGGCGCCGGGCAGGCCCGCCACCGCCGCGCCCGGCAGCAGCAGCTTCGAGCGGCGCAGCCCGCTGCCCACCACGACCCGGTCGGCGTCGGCGACCGCCGCGTCGACCAGCACCGGCCAGTCGGCGGGCAGCCCCACCGGCGTGATGCCGCCGTACTCCATCCCCGTCGCCGCCACGGCGTCGTCGACGGCGGCGAACGAGGCCTTGCGGGCCCCCAGCTCGTGGCGGGCCCGACGGTTGACGTCGGCCCGGGTGGTGGCCAGCACCACGCACGCGGCCAGCGACGCCGTCCCGGCCCGCCTGGCCGACAGCACCACGCAGTTGGCCGAGACGTCGAGGGCCACGTCGTAGGTGGCGCAGAACGCCGCGGTGTCGGCCAGCTCGGGGTCGATCTGGGCGACGAGCGCGGCGTCAGGGCCGACACCGGCGAGGGCCGCGGCCACGGGCTCGGCCAGCAGGTCGGGGCGGTCGAGGGCGGGCAGCCACGTCAAGGTGCCGATCATCCCGCCGAGTCTGCCGCAGACGTGTCCGCGCCCCCGACCTCCTCGTCAGGCGAGGTCCAGCTCGACGGCGCCGGCCGCGTCCAGCGGGTCGCGGACGAGCCGGCGCAGCGACATCCCCAGCCCGTAGGTGAGCACCCGGCGCGGCGGGGTGATGCGCACGACGCAGCCGTCCGGCAGCTCGAGCTCGCCGTGGCCGGTGATCGCCTTCAGGCGCCCGGCGCCGGCCAGGCGCCGGACACCGGGGTCGTCCACGCCGAGGATCTCGGCGACGGCCTGGAACTGCACCGACGAGGGCGGGCCCACCGGCAGTCGACGGACGGGGATGACCACCCCCACCCGGGGGTTCTCGGCGATGTTGCGGGCCTTGCGACTGGTGCGCCGCGTGCTGACGTAGAGGGCGCCGTCGGCCACCGCGTAGAGGACGCCGGCCGCGTGGGGGCGGCCGCTCGGCGAGGTGGTGGCCAGCGTGCAGAACGACCGCTTGGCGATCGCCCGCGCCACCTTGGCGGGATCGGGATGGAACCCCGGTCCGGAGGCACCGACGTCAGGGACGCCGCCCGCCCCCGCCGTCTCGTGCGCCGTGCCCGTGGTCGTTCTCGTTGTGCTGGTCGTGCTCATGACTGCGACTCAAGCGGAACGACGTGAGCGCGTCCATGGCCCAGCGGCGCGATTCCATGCGCCGTCGTCTACGTTGTCGCCGTGGACGCACTCGACGGCCTGCTGAACGGGCCCCGGGCGCAGGGAGCCTTCCTGCTGCGGGCGGTGATGGACCCGCCCTGGTCGGTGCGGGTGCAGGACGAGGCTCCGCTGTCCCTGGTGGCGATGGCCCGCGGCGAGGCCTGGGTGGTGCCCGACCGGGGCCAGCCGGCGCACCTCGGCCCCGGTGACGTGGCCGTGCTCCGAGGGCCCGACCCCTACGTGTTCGCCGACGAGCCGGGCACGCCGCCCCAGGCGATCATCCACCCCGGCCAGCGCTGCACCGATCCCGCCGGCAAGGATCTGGGCCACGCGCTGCACCAGGGGGTGCGCACGTGGGGCACCGGCACGGCGGGCGGCACCCGCCTGCTCGTCGGCACCTACGAGCGCGTGGGCGAGCTGGGTCGCCGCCTCCTCGGTGCCCTGCCGGGTCTGGTGGTCGTCCCCGCCGCGGCCGTCCGTTCTCCGCTAGTCGGCCTGCTCGGCGACGAGATCGCCCGCGACGAGCCGGGCCAGGACGTCGTGCTCGACCGCATGCTCGACCTGCTCGTGGTGGCCGTGCTGCGCGCCTGGTTCGCGGGCGCGGGCGGCAACCCTCCCGGCTGGTACCGGGCCAGCGCCGACCCGGTCGTGGGGCCCGCGCTGCGGCTGCTGCACGACCAGCCCGCCCACCCGTGGACGGTCGCCGCCCTCGCCGCCGAGGTGGGCGTGTCGCGGGCAGCGCTCGCCCGCCGCTTCACCGAGCTGGTCGGGCAGCCACCGATGGCCTACCTCACCGAATGGCGCCTCGACCTGGCCGCCGAGCTGCTGCTGGAGCCCGGCACCACCATCGGCGCCGTCGCCCAGCGGGTGGGCTACGGCAGCGCCTTCGCGCTGAGCGCCGCGTTCCGGCGGGTGCGGGGCGTCAGCCCGCGCGAGCACCGGCGGGCGGCCGCCGGCTGAGCGCAGGTGGCGATCAGCGCAGCGTGGAGCGGGGGGTGGGCGTGAGCCGGATGGTCCGCACCGCGCCGCCGTGGTGGGCGGCGACGGCCTCGGCGGCGGCCACGCCGGCGTCGCCACCGGCCGTGTCGGCCAGCAGCCAGACGGCCACCGGGTCGTCGTGGACGGGCAGGCGGGCGAAGTCGTTGGACACCGGGGCGGTGGCCAGGCGGCCCAGCTCGGTCACGCCGGTGTCCGCCCGGGCCGGCGACGTGGCGTCGGCGGCGGCCGCCAGCGCCGTCGGCCAGGCGCCGGCCGGCTCGCGATCGGAGCCGTCGAGGTCGTAGAGCGCGGCCACCACCGTCGACGCCGAGCCGCTCCCTGCGCCGCCCACGCCCTCGGCCTCGGGCTCGGCGCGCTCGCCGTGGGGCCGGTGGCGGGCGGCGAAGGGCGGGCCCGACGGGTCGGGGACGAGGAGGTGCACGTCGGTGTGATCGACCATCAGCTCGTTGGCCCAGGGGCCGTGCTCGGCCCACACGGGGCCGGAGTAGAAGGCCCGCAGCGCGGCGCCACGGGTGGACGGCTGCAGGTACCGCCGTACCCACACGAAGCGGGCGTCGTCGCCGGGAACGGTGAACTGGCCCACGACGTCCATGCCGTGCGCCTCCTGTGACGCGAGCAGGTGGCGTTCGAAGTGCTCGACGAACGCCGCCGCCGCGGCCGGTCGCAGCGTGTAGTTGCGCAGCTCGACGAGCTGCCCGATCCCGTCACGTCCCATCGGCTCTCCATCCCCGGGCTGCCTCGGCGGCGGACGGCGGCACCGTAGCCCGGTGGCCCTGCGGCGCGAGTGCGACGGCGGCCCCGCGGGTATGGCGGTGACGTCCCCACGCGAGGAGGCGCCGCCGTGTTCTTCGAGCAGTTCTACCTGCAGGGGCTGGGCCACGCCTCGTACCTGGTGGGGTCCGAGCAGACCGGCGAGGCCCTGGTGTTCGACCCCCAGCGCCAGGTCGACGGGTACTTCGCCGCGGCCCGCATGCAGGGCCTGCGCGTGGCGCTCGCCCTCGACTCCCACGGGCACAACGACTACCTGTCCGGTCTGGCCGAGGTGGCCGGGCGCGGCGACGTCGAGCTGCTGGGCTCGGCGGCCGCCGACCTCGGCTACCCCCACCGACCGCTGCGCGACGGCGAGCAGTTCGAGATGGGCGAGGTGGGCTTCGAGGTGCTCCACACACCCGGGCACACTCCCGAGCACCTCAGCCTGCTGATCTACGACCGCCAGGCGTCCGCCGAGGTGCCGGCCCTGCTGCTGTCCGGCGGCGCCCTGCTGGTCGGCGACCTCGCCCGGCCCGACCTGCTCGGGGGCCGCGACCAGGCGGAGGCCGCCGCCCGGGAGTTCTGCCACACGATCCAGACCAAGATCCTCGAGCTGCCCGATCACGTCGAGGTGTTCCCCACCCACGTGGCCGGCTCGCTGTGCGGCGGCAACATCGGCAGCCGGCTGTCGACCACGGTCGGGTTCGAGAAGCGGACCAACGCCATCCTGGCCGAGGTGGCGTCGAAGGACGAGTTCGTCGAGCAGTGCCTGCGGCTCGACAACCTGCCGGCCGTCCCGCCCTACTGGGCCCGGATGCGGGCGCAGAACCTGGCCGGGGTGGCACCGCTGGGCGCGGTGGGCGAGCCGCCGGCGCTCGGCACCGAGGCCGCGCGGCGGGCCGCTGGCGAGGGCGCGGTGGTTCTCGACACCCGCCCGCCGGAGGCGTTCGGCGGTGGCCACATCCCCGGCGCCCTGAACGTCGGCCAGGGCGCCGCCTTCCCGACGTGGGCGGGCACCGTCCTCGACGCGGGAGCGCCGGCGGTGCTCGTGCTCGACTCCCCCGCCGACCTGTGGACCGTCACGTGGGACCTGCTGCGCATCGGCTACCCCCCGCCGGTCGGCTGGCTGGCCGGCGGGATGCTGGCCTGGCGCACCGCCGGGCTCGATCTGGCGATGCTGCCGCAGATCACCGTGCACGAGCTCGCGCGGCGCCTCGCGGCCGGCGAGGTCGACCTGCTCGACGTGCGCCAGCCCGGCGAGTGGTCCGGCGGGCACGTCGAGGGGGCCACCTTCATCACCGGCGGCGAGCTGCCCCGGCGGCTCGACGACGTGCCCCGCACGGGCCGGCCGCTCGCGGTGGCGTGCGGGTCGGGCTACCGGTCGTCGGTGTCGGCCAGCCTGCTCGCGGCCCGCACCGACCTGGACGTCGTCAACGTGCTCGGCGGGATGGCGGCCTGGACCGCCGCCGGGTACCCGACCGTCACGTAGACCCCACCGCGCAGTCCGCGCGCGGCACGCCCGCCTGAGAGAATCGGCGCATGTCGACACGTGCTGCAGTGGCAACCGGCGGCGACGTCGACGAGCGGCGGTGGTGGATCCTGGCGGTGCTGTGCGTGGGCCTGCTCGTGCTGGTCGTCGACAACTCGATCCTCAACGTCGCCCTGCCCACGATCGTGCGCGAGCTGGACGCCTCGAACAGCCAGCTCCAGTGGATGGTCGACGCCTACACGATCGTGCTGGCCGGCCTGCTGCTCACCGCCGGCGTGGCGGGCGACCGCTTCGGCCGCCGCCGGGCGCTGCAGGTGGGGTTCACGGTGTTCGGCGCCGGATCGCTGGCAGCGGCCGTGGCGGGCAGCGCCGACGTGGTGATCGTCGCCCGGGCGGTGATGGGCGTGGGCGCCGCCCTGATCATGCCGGCGACGCTGGCGATCATCACCAGTGTGTTCCCCCCGGCCGAGCGGGGGCGGGCGATCGGCGTGTGGGGCTCGACGGCCGGCGTGGCGGTGGTGCTCGGACCGGTCAGCGGCGGCTTCCTGCTCGAGCACTTCTACTGGGGATCGATCTTCCTGGTGAACCTGCCGATCGTCGCCCTCGGGCTGGCCGCCGGGGTGGTGCTCATCCCCGAGTCGCGCGACCCGGCGGCCGGGCGCCTCGACCTGGTCGGCGCGGCCACGTCGGTCGTCGGGCTCTCCGCGCTGGTCTTCGCGGTGATCGAGGCGCCCGAGCGCGGCTGGATGGCGGCCGAGACGGTGGGCGCCCTGGTGGTGGCCGCCGTGACGCTGGCGGCGTTCGTCGCCTGGGAGCGACGGCAGGTCAGCCCGATGCTCGACCTCGCCCTCTTCCGGCGCCCGCGGTTCACCGCGGCCACGCTGGCCGTCACCATCACCTTCTTCGCCATGTTCGGGTCTTTCTTCGTGGTGACCCAGTACCTGCAGTTCGTGCTCGGCTACGAGCCGTTCGAGACCGGCGTCCGCCTGCTGCCCTACGCCCTGCCGATCCTGCTGGTGTCGCCGGTCAGCCCCCGCATCGCCGAGCGGATCGGCACCAAGGCGACGGTGGCCACCGGCCTGGTGCTGCTCGCCGGCGGGCTGCTGTCGGCCCTGGCGCTCGACGCCGGCTCGCCGTACGGCGCGGTCGCGTGGCGGCTGGCGGTGATGGCCACCGGCATCGGCCTCACCATGGCGCCGTCGACCGAGTCGATCATGGGGTCGCTGCCGGCGGCCAAGGCCGGCGCGGGCGCCGCGGTGAGCACGACCTCGCGGATGACCGGCGGGGCCTTCGGCGTGGCCATCATCGGCAGCATCTACGCCTCGGGCTACCGGTCGGGCGTCACCGACCGGCTGGCGGGCCTGCCGGTGCCGCCCGAGGCGGCGGCCGCCGCCCGCGAGTCGATCGGGATGGGCACGGCGGTGGCCCAACGGATCGGCGGCGCGGCCGGCGACGCGCTCGGTGCGGCCACCCGGGCCGCGTTCGTCGACGGCATGCACAGCGGGCTGGCGGTGGCCGGCGCCGTGGCGATCGCCGGCGCGCTGGCGGTGCTGGCCTGGCTGCCCGCCCGGCAGCCGCATGCCCGAACCGAGCCGGGCGCTGCGCCCGCCGACCAGCCGGCGGCCTGACCGGCCCGACCCACGAGCCGTCGGCGCCCGGCCCGACCAGGCGAGCGCGACCGCGGCACCGGCGGCACGGCCGGTGCGAACGGCAGGCGGCACGTCAGCGGCGGTGGGGCCGGCCGTCACCGGCGGCCACGACCCGCTCGAGGGCGCGGGCGATGGTGGCCCGCTCCGCGGGGGTGAGGTGACGGGTGAAGTGGTCGTCGATGCTGGCGAGGTAGGCCGGTGCCGTGCGGCGCAGTGCCTGGCGGCCGGCGGGGGTGAGCCGGGCGAAGGACGCCCGCCTGTCGACGGGGTCGGGGGTGCGCTCGACCAGGCCGCGGTGCACGAGCTCGTCGACCACCCGGCTCGAGCGGCTGCGTGACAGCACCACCCGGTCGCCCAGCTCGGCCATCCGCAGCCGCCGGTCGGGGGCGGCGTTCAGCTCGAGCAGCACGTCGTACCAGTGCAGCGGCAGCAGGTCGGCCGCCGCGAGGTCGGCGTCGATGGCCTTGAGCACCACGCTGTGGGCGCGCAGCAGCGCTCGCCACGCGCTGACCCGTTCGTCGGCGTCGGAAGTTCCCCCCATCGCCGGGAATGGTAGCCGCCGGGTTCGCGTTGTGTGCGAGTGCACGTATCTGCGTGCGCACGCACACGATTGGAGGACATCATGAGCGAGACGCTCCCCCAGGACGCCACGACCCGACTCCCGGCGCCCGGGACCTGGGACCTCGACCCCGGGCACACCGAGGTGGCGTTCGTCGGCCGGCACTTCATGCTGACCAAGGTCCGCGGCCGCTTCGAGACCATCAGCGGCACCGTCGAGGTCGACGCCGACCCGGCGCGGACGCGCGTCGCCGTGGAGATCGACATGGCGAGCGTGCGGTCCGGCTCGGCCGAGCGGGACGACCACCTGCGCTCGGCCGACCTGTTCGACACCGCCACCCACCCGACAGCGGCGTTCCGCTCGACCGCCGTCGAGTGGGACGGCGCGTCGGGGACGCTGGTCGGCGACCTCACGATCAAGGGCGTCACCCGCCCGATAAGCCTCGACGTGTCGCTGCTCGGTGCGCTGACCGACCCGTGGGACGCCGAGCGCGCCGTCTTCTCGGCCGCCGGGCGCCTCGACCGCGAGGACTGGGGCATCACCTGGAACATGCCCCTGGCCGGCGGGGGCCTGCTGGTGTCGCGGGAGATCCGCCTCGAGATCGAGGCCGAGGTCGTGCGCCGGGCCTGACCGGCGCCGGTCCTGTCAGCCGGCGGCCAGGGTGGCGGGGGTGCACCGGTCGGTCACACCCCGTCGCCCTCGTCGCCGGCGAACACGGCACGCGCCGCCGGCAACATCTCCTGGTCGGCCACGAGCAGGACGCTGTCGCCGGCCCGCACCACGGTCGAGCCCTGGGGCACGACGAACTCGTCCGCCCGGCTGAGCAGCACGACCAGCGTGCCCGCCGGTAGTCGCAGGTCGACGATCTGGCGGCCGCTGGCCGGCGAGCCGGGCGCGACCGTCACCTCGTGGAGGTCGGTGGCGCCGTTGCCCGACTCGACGATGTCGAGCAGGAACGGCCGCTGGCGCTCGAGCGGCGCGTCGACGCGCAGCCAGCGCGCCACCAGCGGCAGCGTCGGGCCCTGGGCCAGCACGGAGGTCAGGACGATGAAGAACACGACGTTGAAGATCAGGCTGGCCTCGGGCACGCCCTCGACGAGCGGGAACGTCGCCAGCACGATCGGCACGGCCCCCCGCAGGCCGACCCACGCCACCAGCAGCGTCTCGCGGAGCCCGGTGCGCGTCAGGCCGAGCACGATCCCGACCGCCACCGGCCGGGCGACGAAGATCAGCGCCAGCGACACCACGAGCGCCCGGCCGGCGACCGAGGCCACCTCGGACGGGAACACGAGCAGGCCGAGCACCAGGAACATGGCGATCTGCATCAGCCACGCCAGGCCGTCGGCGAAGCGCATCAGGCTCTTCTTGTGCAGGAACCTGGCGTTGCCCATCACCAGGCCGGTGACGTAGACGGCGAGGAAGCCGCTGCCGCCCAGCACCGCGGCCCCGCCGTAGGCGAGCAGCACGATGGCGATCATCAGCACCGGGTACAGGCCCTCGTACTCGAGGTGGGCCCGGTTGATCGCCAACACCGCCCCCCGGGCCATGGCGAAGCCGACCACGGCGCCCACCACCGCCTGCAGGACGAACACGCCGGCGAGCTCGGCGACCCCGCCGCCGCCGTCGTCGGACACGACCGAGATGAAGGCCAGCGTCAGGAACACGGCCATCGGGTCGTTGCTGCCCGACTCGAGCTCGAGCAGGGGACGCAGCCGACCCTTCAGCCCGACGCTGCGCGAGCGCAGCACCGAGAACACGGCGGCGGCATCGGTCGACGACACGATCGAGCCGAGCAGCAGCCCCACCGCGAGCGACACGCCGAGCACCCACGCCGCGACCGTGCCCACCACCAGCGCCGTGATCGGCACGCCCACCGTCGCCAGCAGCAGGCCCTTGCCGAGCACCGGGCGCACGTCGGACCACTCGGTGTCGAGGCCGCCCGCGAAGAGGATGAACGCCAGTGCGACGATGCCGATCGCCTGCGCCAGCTCGTGGTCGGTGAAGTCGATCCCGCCGAGGCCCTCGCTGCCCGCCAGCATCCCGACGACCAGGAACAGCAGCACGGCGGGCACGCCGAGGCGCGACGAGACCTTGCTGGCGACGACGCCGAGGAAGATCAGCAGCGCCGCCGCGACGAGGACGGGGTCTGCCTCAGCCACCGGGGGCCCGGGCGAGCCGCGGCCCCGGGTGACGGGCCGGCGACAGGGGAGGTGTGCGGCGGCCCGGCAGGGCGCGCCGGCACGGGCGGGGAGAGCGTGCGTGCGTCATGCCGGGCCCAAGGGTAGTGACCTGCCACGTCGGCCCGGGCTGGCGGCCCCGGTCCTGATCGGACGCCTCGGGGTGCTGCGCGACGGGTCCGTGCCCGGCTGACCCGGCCTCACCCGAATCCCAGCTCGGCGCGGCGCGTGTGCCACCGCGCCAGCAACTTGGGCAGCTCCTCGTTGGTGAAGGCCAGGTAGGCGACCGCCTCGGCCATGCGGGACCCGGCCGGCGTGTCGGGCCCGAGCACCTCGACCCCCTCGCGCGCGGTCGCCTCCCAGCGGTCGAGGATCTGGTCCCGGCGGGCGCCGGCCTCGTACCAGAGGTCGTCGAGCAGCCGGTAGTGCTCGCGGCGCGAGCCAGGCCGCCGCTCGCGCGTGACCATGTTGACCTGCTCGAGGTACCGCACCGCGGTCGACACGGCGGCGGGGCTGACCTGCAGGAACTCGGCAAGGTCCGCAGCCGTCAGGCGACCCGAGTCGGTGCACAGCAGCGCGGCGAGCACCCGGGCGGGCATGCGGGGTATGCCGGCGTCCGACATCGTGACCGCGAACCGCTCGACGAAGCGGGACACGGCCTGCGAATCGCGGTGCGGACCTGGCGGTGGCGTCACCTGGGCGCTGCCTCCTGCTCGCTCGCCTGCGCCGCTCGCCCCGTAGGCCGCCGTCCGCGGACGATCGGCGGCACAGGGTTCACGAACTTGTGAACGCACAATACCGTCAGAAGCGTGGCGGACGCCCACCCTGGGTACATGTGAAGGGACATCTACCAAGGAGAGCGAACCTCATGTCCCTCGTGATCATCCTCCTGCTGCTCGCGCTTCTCGTCGGCGGCGTCGGCCTGTTCGTCGAAGGCCTGAAGTGGCTGCTGATCATCGCGCTCGTGCTGCTGGCCGTGAGCTTCTTCAGCGGCTACCGGACGCGCACACGCCTCTGACTCCGACCGCCGCCGAGCCGGTCGCCGGCGGCCCGGGCGCAGCGCCGCCCCGGCGTCGTCAGCGTCCCGCGCGCTCGCGCAGCGCGACCACCCACGCCGCGGCCGCCGCCAGGCAGGTGAGGGTGCGCAGGTGGTTGGCGGCCGTCCACGTGCGCAGGTACGTCGACCAGGCCGGCTCGCTGGCGGGGCTCGCCGCGTCGAGCCGGTCGAGCGCTTCGTTCCTGGGCACGTGGTAGGCGATGGTCAGCACGAGGCCAGCCAGGTACACCACCGCACCCGCGACCGCGAGCGTCGCGCCAGGCTCGCCGGCCGCGCCGACGGCGGCGCCGACGCCCACCACCGCCGTGCCGAACAGGGGCACCATGAACCACGGGGTCGGGGCGGCCCGGTTGATCTGCTGCATCGCCGCCATCCCCGGCGCCGGCGGCAGCCAGCCGAGCGCGCGCATCACGAACGTCGAGAACGCGAAGAACACCCCGCCCATCGCCGCGGCCGACACCGCGGCGACGCCGAGGGCGAGCCCGGTCACGTCGCCTCCCCAGCAGGTCGCATGGCCATGGTCGCTCCTCCTCGTCCCCGCTCGACCGCCCCACCCGATCGCTCCAGTCTTGCACCTCGCCCTTGGAGACCATACCCCCCAACGGTATAGTGCGAGGTGCCCGGCACCCGGCCGGGTCACGGGAGAGGAGCGTCGATGGCCGAGCAGACCTACCAGGTGACCGGCATGACCTGCGGGCACTGCGTCAGCGCGGTGAAGCAGGAGCTGGGCCGGCTCGCTGGCGTCCGCGGCGTCGACGTCGACCTGGCCAGCGGCCTGGTGACGGTCACCAGCGAGTCGGAGCTCGCCGACGACGACGTGCAGGCGGCCGTCGACGAGGCCGGCTACGAGCTCGTCCGATGAGCCCGCGCGCCCGCATCGCGGCGTTCGCGGCCGGCCTCGCGCTGGCGTTCGGCGGGGGCGCCGCCCTCGGCGCGGCCGCCGGCCCCGAACCGCGGCCCGACGGCGGGCCCACCACGACGGTCGTGCACGGGGACGACCACGGCACGCCGCAGCCCGCTGGCGAGGGCTGACATGGACACCGCGGCCGAGCCCCGCCAGGTCACCCTCGAGATCGACGGGATGACGTGCGCGTCGTGCGCCATGCGCATCGAGAAGCGCCTCAACAAGCTCGACGGCGTCACGGCCTCGGTCAACTACGCGCTCGAGCAGGCGTCGGTGACCGCGCCCGCCGGCGTCACGGCCGCCGACCTGGTCGCCCAGGTCGAGGCCGCCGGCTACGGCGCGCGCCCGGCCGGTCGGGCCGGCGGTTCCGGCAGCGGCGAGACCGGCGCCGGCGACGACGACGGCGACGACGAGACGGTGTCCCTGCGCAGCCGGTTCCTCATCTCCGCCGCGCTCACCCTCCCGGTCGTGGTGCTGGCCATGGTGCCGGCGCTGCAGTTCACCAACTGGCAGTGGCTGTCGCTCACGCTGGCCGCACCAGTGGTCGTGTGGGGCGCCCTGCCCTTCCACCGGGCCGCCTGGGCCAACGCCCGGCACGCCGCCGCGACGATGGACACGCTCATCTCGGTCGGCGTCACGGCCGCCTTCGGGTGGTCGGTCTGGGCCCTGTTCTGGGGCGAGGCCGGCACGCCCGGGATGACCATGTCGTTCAGCCTGGACGTCGAGCGCGGGGCCGGGACCCACGAGATCTACCTCGAGGTCGCCACCGCCGTCACCGCCCTCATCCTCGGGGGCCGGTACTTCGAGGCCCTGGCGAAGCGACGCTCCGGGGCGGCGCTGCGGGCCCTGCTCGAGCTGGGCGCCAAGGACGTCGCCGTCCTCCGCGGCGGTGCCGAGGTGCGCGTGCCCATCGACCAGCTCGCGGTGGGCGACCGCTTCGTGGTGCGGCCCGGCG
This sequence comes from Acidimicrobiales bacterium, assembly GCA_035708905.1. Lineage (GTDB taxonomy): Bacteria > Actinomycetota > Acidimicrobiia > Acidimicrobiales > VFJN01 > ZC4RG19. Next base: position 11,885 of record DASTFE010000356.1, read on the forward strand.
AGAAGGTCGCCACCGACGGCGTGGTCGAGGACGGCACCTCGGCCATCGACGCGTCCCTGCTGACCGGCGAGAGCGTCCCGGTCGAGGTGGGCCCGGGCGACGGTGTGGTGGGCGCCACGGTCAACGCCGGCGGCCGCCTCGTCGTGCGCGCCACGCAGGTCGGCGCCGGCACCAAGCTGGCCCAGATCGCCCAGCTCGTGGCCGACGCGCAGACGGGCAAGGCCCCCGTCCAGCGCCTGGCCGACCGCATCTCGGCTGTGTTCGTCCCGATCGTGATGCTGCTGGCCGCCGCCACGCTCGGGTTCTGGCTCGGCACCGGGTTCGGCTCGGCGACCGCGTTCACGGCGGCGGTGGCCGTGCTCATCATCGCCTGCCCGTGCGCCCTCGGTCTGGCGACGCCCACCGCGCTGCTCGTCGGCACCGGCCGCGGCGCCCAGCTCGGCATCCTCATCAAGGGGCCCGAGATCCTCGAGTCGACCCGCCATGTCGACACGATCGTGCTCGACAAGACCGGCACGGTGACGACCGGGCGCATGGCCCTCGTCGAGGTCGTGCCCGCCGCCGGCGAGACCAGGGAGCAGGTGCTGCGCCACCTCGGCGCGGTCGAGGACGCCAGCGAGCACCCCATCGCCCGGGCGATCGCCGAGGCGGCCCGCGCCGAGGTGGGCGACCTGCCAGTCGTCGAGTCGTTCGTGAGCACGCAGGGCCTCGGGGTGCAAGGCCTGGTCGAGGGCCACGCGGTCGTGGCGGGCCGCGAGCGCTTCGTCGCCGACTGGGGCCTCCACCCGGCCGACGAGCTGCGCCGGGCCGTCGACGACGCCGAGTCCCGCGGCCGCACCGCCGTGCTCGCCGGCTGGGACGGCGCGCTCCGCGGCGTGGTCGTCGTGGCCGACACCGTGAAGCCGACCTCGGCTCCGGCGGTGGCGTCGTTCCGGCGGCTGGGACTGCGCCCGGTGCTGCTCACCGGCGACAACGAGCGGGCTGCCCGGGCCGTCGCCGAGCAGGTGGGCATCGACGAGGTCGTCGCCGAGGTCCTGCCCGAGGACAAGGTCGACGTCGTCCGCCGGCTGCAGGCCGAGGGCCAGGTGGTCGCCATGGTCGGCGACGGCGTGAACGACGCCGCCGCCCTGGCCCAGGCCGATCTCGGCCTCGCCATGGGCACCGGTACCGACGTGGCCATCGAGGCGTCCGACATCACCTTGGTGCGCGGGGACCTCCGCGTGGCCGCCGACGCCATCCGGCTGTCGCGGCGAACGCTGGCGACCATCAAGGGCAATCTGTTCTGGGCGTTCGCCTACAACGTCTCCGCCCTGCCGCTCGCTGCCGCCGGGTTCCTCAACCCGCTGATCGCCGGTGCCGCCATGGCGTTCTCCAGCGTGTTCGTCGTCTCGAACAGCCTCCGGCTGCGACGATTCGCCCCGGGCGCCACGCCGCTGCCCGCACCCGGGGCCGCGGGTGCGGCCGTCGCCGCGTCGCCCGCCGCCCGTCGAGCCGCCTGACGGCATCCCGGCCCGCCGTCCCCGCACCCGCGGTCTTGCCGCGGTTCCAGGGGCTACCGCCCCCGATCCCGCGGCAGGAACCGGGGGACGGGGCCGGCGACGGCCGGGGGTGCCGCCGAGGCGAGCCGGGACCTTCGGCCCTACGGCCGTTCGCCGTGGTTTCTCTATCCTCTGACAGAGAAACCACGGCGACCCTCGAAGGTTCCCATGCCCGCCATCCACGCGCCCAGCCCGCCGGCCAGCCGCTGGCGCCCCTCTGACCGGCCCGTCCCCCCAGGCCCGGCCACCCGGGGCGCGGCGGCCGTCGCCGCCGTCGCGCCCCACGACCTCGGCACCTGGCTGCCCCTGCACCTGTTCCTCGCCGGTGGGGTCACCGCGGCGATCAGCGGCGCCACAGTCCTGTTCACGGTCACCTGGGCGGCGGCGCCGGCGCCGCCCGGGCGGCTGCTGGCGGTCCAGCGGGCCTGCGTCGG
>DASTFE010000357.1:0-11163 GCA_035708905.1 Acidimicrobiales bacterium
GAACCGACAGTAACCGGCGCCGTGCCGAGGCGACCGGGCGCGCCGGCGACTTCGCCAGGCGCGGTCCTACGGGTTGCGGTCCCGGCCGGCGGCGGCCCGGGCGAGCCGGACGACCTCCTCGTCGCCCAGGCCGCGCCCTCGTCCCACCCAGGCGCCGACCCGATCGCGACCGGCGCGGCCCTCCATCGTCTCGACGGCGGCGGCCAGACGCGCCGCGTCGGCGCCGAAGACGGGAGGGGCCGTGGGGCTGGCCTGCAGCGCCCCGTAGAGCGTGGCGGCGGGCTCGTCGCGGCCGAGGCGCACCAGCGCGGCGATGAGGGAGCGCAGCATCGTCCACTGCTGGGTCCAGTTGCCGGCCCGGTCCCAGAGGTCGATGAGGTCGGGGAAGCGCCCGAGGGCCTCGTGCGGGTCGCCGCCGCGCGCCCGCAGGCTGGTCGCCGACGTGCCGGCCACGCCGATCAGGAAGGTGTTCCCGACCGTGGCGGCGAGCGCCTCGCTCTCGTCGAGCAGCGCGAGGGCCCGGGCGGGGTCGCGGTCGAGCAGCGTCTCACCGAGGTGGTAGAGGCCCCACGCCGTGGCGCTGGGGCAGTCCATGCCCTGGACTTCGGTCAGGACCAGCTCGGCCTGCTCGATCGCCGCGTCGGTCTCGCCGTCGTAGGCGAGGGCGAGGTTCTCGGTCACCCGGCTGACGAGCGCCTGGTAGCCGTCACCGGAGGTGTCGGCCAGCTCGGCGGCTCGCCGGCCGAGCATCCGGGCCTGGGCCAGGTCGCCGCTGAAGAGCGCCGCGCTGGCCAGTGCCAGGTGCGCCAGGTGACCCGTGGGGGCACCGGCGGCGGCATCGGCCGCCTCCTGTGCCAGGTGCCGCGCCGTGGCCAGATCGCCCCCCAGCGAGGCCCGGGTCGCCGCCGAGCCGAGGGCGAGCGGCAGCAGGGGGTGGCCGGCGGCCCCGGGGAGCCGGGCAGCGGCCTCGGCCCAGGCGAACACCTCGTGGCGCGACGTCCGGTAGGCGTAGCCGTGGAGCGCAGCGGAGAGGTTCAGTGCCCGCTCGGCGTCGTGGCGGACCAACGCCCAGCGGTGGGCGGCGCGCAGGTCGTCGAGCTCGGCATCGAGGCGCCGCACCCAGCGCCCCTCGTCAGCCCCCCGGAGGCCCGCATCGGCTCGGCGGGCGAGCCCGAGGTGGTAGTCGAGGTGCCGCTCCCGCCAGCGGTCGCCCGCCGCATCCCGATCGAGGCGCTCGAGGCCGTAGCCGCGGAGCGTTTCGAGGAGGCGGTAGCGGGCCAGGTCGCGACCGCCGGTCAGCGTCACCAGCGAGACGTCCACCAGGTCGGCCACCAGCGTCGGGACGTCGGCGCGGTCCACGCCGTCACCGGCGCAGACCTCCTCCGCCGCCTCGAGGGTGAAGGTGCCGGCGAACACCGCCAGGCGGTCGAAGAGGTGGCGCTGTGCGGGGCGCAGGCGCTCGTAGGACCAGTCCACCACCGCCCGGAGGGAGCGGTGCCGGCTGGGCCCGCTGCGGGCGCCGCGGTCGAGCAGGCGGAAGCGGTCGTCGAGGCGGTGGACGAGATCGGCGGGGTTCATGGTCGCGACCTGGGCCGCCGCCAGCTCGATGGCGAGCGGCAACCCGTCGAGGCGGCCGCAGGTGTCGAGGATGTCGGCCCGGGCCCGGCCCCCGCAGTCGAGGTCGGGGCGCACGGCCAGGGCCCGGTCGCAGAAGAGCTCGACCGCGGCCTCGGACTGCAGTGGGCTCACCCGCCACACCTGCTCGCCCTCGATGCCCAGGCGCTCGCGGCTGGTCGCCAGCACGGTGACCTGTGGGCAACTGGCGACGAGCGTGGCGAGCAACGTGGCGGCCGCGTCCACGACGTGCTCGCAGTTGTCCACCACCAGCAGCATCGTCCTGGTGCGCAGCACGTCGGCCACGCTCGCCGCCACGCCGCGGTCGGGGCGGGGCTGGATCCCGAGCACGGTGGCCACGGCGGGTGCCACCGCGTCGGGGTCGGAGACGCCGGCGAGCTCGCAGACCGCCACGCCGTCGGGGAACCGCTCGGTCACCGCGGCCGACACCTGCAGGGCGAGTCGGGTCTTGCCCACGCCGCCCGGTCCGGTGAGGGTCAGCAGGCGGGCGGCGGCAAGGCTGCGGGTCACGTCCGCCACCTCGCCGGCGCGGCCGACGAAGCTGGTGACGGGCGTGACGACGGGGCGCGGCGCGGCGGGCTGCGCTCGCCGCGGCCCCAGCCCCGGGTCGTGGCCCAGGATCCTCGCCTCCAGGGCACGCAGCTCCGGCGACGGGTCCAGGCCCATCTCGTCGGCCATCATCCGCCGGTAGCTCTCGAAGGCGCGCAGCGCCTCGGCCTGGCGACCGCTGCGGTACAGGGCCATCATCAGCTGGCTCCGCAGCCGCTCGCGCAAGGGGTGCTCGGTGCACCGGGCTTCGAGCTCGCCGACCAGCTCCTCGTGGTGGCCCAGGGCCAGCCGGGCGTCGATCCGTTCCTCGATCGCCACGAGCCGCAGCTCCTCCAGCCGCACGGCGTCGCCCGTCGCGAGCTCCTCGTCGCGGAGGTCGCCGTAGGGAGGTCCCCGCCACAGCCCGAGCGCCCGGTCGAGGAGGGCGAGGGCGTCGCCGGGGTCGTCGCCGCCCCGGCGCCGGGCCTGGTCGAGCAGCAGGGCGAACCGCTCGGCGTCGAGCTCGCCGGGCTCGACCCGCAGCAGGTAGCCGGGTGGCTGGGTCACGAGCCGCTCGCCCGCCGGACCCAGCGCCGAGCGCAGCCGGCTCACGTGGGTCTGCACCGACCGCAGCGCGTTCGCCGGTTGGCGGTGCCCCGGCCACAGCGTGTCCACCACCCGGTCGGCCGAGACGACGTCGTTGGCGTGGGCCAGCAGCAGGGCCAGCAGGCGCCGCTCCTTGCCCCGGGTCGGGGTCGTCGTGCGCCCGCCCTCGCTGACCTCGACGGGGCCGAGGACGCGGAACTCCATCGTCGTGCACGGTAGTGGGACCGCCCCACTGGTGAAGGCGTGGTGACGCGGCGACGACGCAGCCGTGAAAGCAACGGTCCCGATGCTGCTCCGGACGATCCGAGCAGGGAGGACCCCATGGACGAGACCAAGCTGAACGAGCTCATCGGCACGGCGGTGACCGAGATGTCGATCGCCGAGTCGGCTCCGCTGATCTACCTCGGCGACAAGCTGGGGCTGTACCGGGCCATGGCCGGCGCCGGCCCGCTGACCAGCCAGGACCTGGCGGGCCGGACCGGCACCCACGAGCGCTACGTCCGCGAGTGGTTGAACAACCAGGCGGCCGGCGGCATCGTCGAGTACCACCCCGCCGACGGCACCTACGAGCTGAGCGACGAGTCCGCCCACCTGTGGGCCGACCAGACCTCCCCGGTGTTCCTGGGCGGACAGCTCGAGGTCATCGCGTCGATGTGGGCCGACGCCGACCGGCTCGCGGAGGCCTTCCGCTCCGGCGCCGGCGTGGCGTGGGGCGATCACGACCACCGGCTGTACCCCGGCGTCCAGCGCTTCTACGGCGGCCTGTACCGCGGCTCGCTCGTCCAGGAGTGGATCCCCGCCCTGGACGGGGTCGAAGCCAAGCTGCGGGGGGGCGCACGGGTGGCGGACGTGGGGTGCGGCTACGGCATCTCCACGGTCATCCTGGCCGAAGCGTTCCCGCGCTCGACGTTCGTCGGCTACGACGCCCACCCCGAGTCGATCGCCGCCGCCGAGAAGGCCGCGGCCGAGGCCGGGGTGGCGGAGCGGGTGCGGTTCGAGGTGGCCGACGCGACCTCGTTCGGCGGCACCGGCTTCGACCTGATCTGCTTCTTCGACGCCATCCACGACATGGGCGACCCGGTGGGTGCCGCCACCCACACCCGGTCGGCCCTGGCCGAGGACGGCACGGTCATGCTGGTCGAGCCGGCCGCCGGCGACCGGGTCGAGGACAACCTCAACCCGGTGGGGCGCACGTACTACGCCGGGTCGACCTTCCTGTGCACCCCCAGCGCTCTGGCCCAGCCCGGCGGGCACAGCCTGGGCGCGCAGGCCGGGCCCGAGCGGCTGGGCGCGGTGCTGGCCGAGGCCGGCTTCAGCCATCGCCGGACCGCGGTGACGACCCCGTTCAACCTGGTGCTGGAAGCCCGACCGTGACCACCACCGCCGACGCCGGGGCGGCCGCCGAGGTGGCGGCCGCCCTCGGCACGGTGCTCGGCGTGTGGGCCCACCCGGACGACGAGGTGTACCTCTCCGGCGGGCTGATGGCGGCGGCGGTCGACGCCGGCGCCCGCGTCGTCTGCGTCACCGCCACCCGGGGCGAGCGGGGCACGCCGGACCCCGGCGCATGGCCCCCGGCCCGGCTGGCTGCGCTGCGGGACGCCGAGCAGGCGGCCTCGCTGGCGGTGCTCGGCGTGACCGACCGCCGCCACCTGGGGTACCCCGACGGCGAGTGCGCCGCGGTCCCGACCGACGACGCCGTCGGCAGCCTGGCCGCGCTCGTCGCCGAGATCAGACCCGACACCGTGCTCACCTTCGGGCCCGACGGCACCACCGGCCACGCCGACCACCGCACGGTGTCCGCGTGGGCGACGCAGGCGGTGCGCCGCAGCGAGCCGGGCCGTGCGCCCCGGCTCCTCTACGCCGCCAAGACGGTGGCCTGGTGCGACCGCTTCGCTCCGCTGAACCGGGCGATCGACGCCTTCCCGCCCGGTCTGCCGGCCCGGTTCCCCGCCGACCAGGTCGCCTTCGAGGTCGTCCTCCCGGACGACCTCCTCGACCGCAAGGTGGCCGCCCTCATGGCCCAGTCCAGCCAGGTCGCGCCGCTGGTCGAGGCGTTGGGCGAGGACGCGTTCCGCACGTGGGTGGCCACCGAGTGCTTCCGCCCGGCGGCGCCCTGACCGGCTCACCCAGGTCGGCGTCTGTGCCTACCGAAACGCAGCGCGCAGCTGCTCGTACACGGGTCGCTTGAACTCGACCGCACGACGGACGGCCTCGTCGAAGCTCACCCACTCACCGGCCCTGAACTCGTCGTCCCGCGCCGCGTGCACGTCCGGCGAACGCGCACCGTCTCTGTGCTCGAACAGGAACCACCACTGCACCTGGCCGAGGCCGGTCTTCCTCGATCGGTGCTGCTCCGGTAGCTCGTAGGCCAGCCAGCGTCCGAGGTCACCGACGAGCGTGACGTCATCGGGCTCGAGCCCTGTCTCCTCGCGCAGCTCGCGATGCGCCGCGGCGAGGCGGTCTTCTCGCCGGTCGATCCCTCCCTGGGGGAACTGCCAGGATCCCGGGTGGTCCCTGCGCTCGAGCACGAGGACGTCACCTGTCGGGTTCCTGACGACGATCCCGACGTTGGCCCGGAAAGTCTCGGACGCGGGCGCGCGCGGCGCCAGGCACTCCTCCGAGCGGTAGATGCTACGCACCGCCCAGATCTGGACCAGCCACAGGCCGGCAGCAGCCAAGATCCCAGTGCCCACTGCCGCGGGTAGCGAACTCCACTGCGCGTACACGGCGCAGAACCCGGCGACCCCACCGAAGAGCGCGGTCAGGACGCCCACGAACTCGACCAATCCGCCTCGACTCGGGTACCAGGGCCGGCGACGCAGTTGCGGGGCGTCCTCGTCCAGGTGCGGCAGCGCGTGAGCAAGGCCTCGGTTGTCCCCGGCGACGTATCGGCGCAAGCGGTAGAGATCGGCCTTGTACCAGCTCGTCGCCGTGTCGCGTTGGGCGACACGCATGTTGGTCAGGAACCCCAGGATCGTCAGCAGCCCGCTGACCGCGGCGGCGATGGCGAGGAGCGCTTCGTCCGTGACCTGGTCCGCGACCAGGCCGACCGAGACACCGGCAGCGCCGACGACGGTCAGCAGCACCTGGAGTCGACGCTCGCCGAGCGCCTCGTTCTCCATGAGAAGCGTCTCGCGGTTCTCGTAGGTCGAGAGCAGCAGCGCCCATTGCCGGTCGTCGAGTCCGAGATCCCGGAGAGAAGTGTCACCGTCCACCGCCCGAGTCTGCACAACGCGGCGCCTCCCCGCCGGGCGCCTCGGTACCCGACCACCGAGCGGCTGGCGCGCGCCGCCGTGTGCCATCGTCGGGCATGGTCGACGACGGCCTCCGGGCCCGCCTCCGCTTCCGGCCTCGACCCGCCACCACGTCGAGACGGGGATTCGACGGCGGTCGAGACGAGCCGCTCGGGCTGGGTGACGCCCGCGACGGCCTCCTCTACGTCCCCGACACCGCCGAGGCGGGTGCCCCGGTGCTGGTGTTCCTCCATGGCGCCACCGGCAGCGGCCGGAGCCATCTCCGTGCCGTGCTGGCCGCGGCCGACCGCTACGGCGTGGTGCTCGTGGCGCCCGACTCCCGTCATCCGGTGACGTGGGACCTGATCGCCGAGCGCCGCATCGGCCCCGACGTCGAGTTCCTCGACCGGGTGCTCGACGCCCTGGTCGACCGGCTCGACCTCGACGTCGACACGGGCCGGCTGGCCATCGGCGGGGTGTCGGACGGAGCGTCGTACGCCCTCGCCGTCGGGCTGAGCAACGGTGACGTCTTCACGACCGTGCTGGCCTTCTCGCCCGGATTCCTGGTGGTGCCGGAGGCGGCCGGCCGACCGCGGGTCTTCGTGTCCCACGGCACCGCCGACCCCGTCCTGCCCATCGACGCATGCAGCCGGTCGTTCGTCCCGGTGCTGCGCGACGCCGGCTACGACGTCCGCTTCCACGAGTTCGACGGCGGCCACACCGTGCCGCCTGCCGTCTCCGACCAGGGCGTGCGGTGGTGGCTCACGGGGAGCGGTGGCGACGGCGGCTCCCAGGGGTGACCGACGCAGCTCCATTTACGTTCCGCCGTCCGGCGACCAGCGTGACATCGTGGTCGGTGATGGGCGACCGACCCGAGCTGCCGTGCGACGCCGAGCTGGTCGCCCGGTTGCGCGACCAGGACCCGGCGGCGTTCGCGCTGGTGCTCGACGCCTGGTCGGGTGGCATGGTGCGCGTCGCCCGGTCCATCGTCTCGTCGCCCGCCTCCGCCGACGAGGTGGTGCAGGACACGTGGCTGGCCGTGATCCAGGGCATCGGATCGTTCGAGGCCAGGTCGTCCCTCAAGACGTGGGTGTACCGCATCCTGGCCAACACCGCGAAGCGGCGGGCGATGCGCGAGGGCCGCCACGTGACGTGGGGCCTGGTGCCCGGCGAGGACGACGGCCCCACCGTCGATCCGGCGCGGTTCGGTGGGCCCGACGACCGGTTCCCGGGGCACTGGCTGGCCTTCCCCGCAGCGTGGCCCTCGCCGGAGCAGACCACGCTGGCCGGCGAGGTCCGCGAGCAGCTCGATGCCGCGCTGGCCGAGCTGCCCGAACGGCAGCGCGTCGTGATCACCCTGCGGGACGTGGAGGGCTACGGCTCGGACGAGGTGTGCTCGATCCTCGAGATCTCGGCGGCCAACCAGCGCGTCCTGCTGCACCGGGCGCGGGCGTTCGTGCGCGGCAGGCTCGAGGAGTACTTCGCGGCGACGGCGCTGACCGGCAGCGGCACCGGCACCGAGGTGAAGCAGTGACGGACCTGAACTGCGACGAGCTGGTCGAGCTGGTCACCGGCTACCTCGACGGCGCTCTCGACGGCGAGACCGCGCAGCGCGTCGCCGACCACCTCGCCGCGTGTGACGGGTGCACCACGTACGTCGACCAGATGCGGCAGACAGTCTCGGCTCTCGGTTCGTCCCCGGCCGAGGCCGAGCTGCCGGACGAGGTCCGCGACGCGCTGCTGGCCGCCTTCCGCGAACGGTCGGACTGACCGCCTCGCCGTGTAACGCGTCGGCCCGACGTGACTCTGCAGAGTCATGGTCGACATCACCGCGCAGCCATCCACCACCACCTCCGTCAGGCGGCGCCTGCTGCCGCTGCAGATCGCCGTGGCGCTGCAGGGCTTCATGCTCTGGGTGCCGGTCGAGAAGCTGTTCATGGACGAGATCGGGTTCGACCCCGCCACGGTGGGCATCATGGCCGCTGCCTACGCCGCGCTGGTGCCGCTGGTCGAGATCCCGTCCGGGGTCCTGGCCGACCGCTGGAGCCGCCGGGGCGTCCTCGTCGTCGCCAGCTCGGCGCTGATGCTGACCTCCCTGGTCGGCGGCCTCAGCGACAGCGTGCCGCTCTACGTCGTCAGCGCGTTGTTCCTCGCCGTGTACTTCGCCATGTACTCGGGGACGATGGAAGCGGTCGTCTACGACGCGGTGCTCGAGGAGACCGGTGACAGCGACGGCTTCGAGCACCGGATCGGCCGGGTGCGGTTCATGGAGAGCACGACCCTGGTCGCCAGCTCGCTGGCCGGTGGCGTGCTCGCCGGGCTCACCACGCCTCGCCTGACGTACTTCCTGACGATCCCCTTCGCGCTGGCGTCGATCGCCGCGCTGTTCCGGTTCGACGAGCCGCAGCTCCACAAGACCGAGCAGGCGGCGTCCCTGCGCAGCCACATCGCCGTGACGTACAGGACGATCACCCGGCGCCGTGACCTGCTGCCCGCCATCGTGCTGACGGTGCTGACCGCCCTCATGCTGCAGGTGATCTTCGAGTTCGGCCCGCTGTGGCTGGTGGCGTCGGGGACGGGTGCAGGTCTGTACGGCCCGTTCTGGGCCGGGTTGGTGTCCACGCTCGGGTTGGGCGGCCTGCTCGCCGGGCGGGTGCGCCTGGACCGACCGGTGCCGCTGACCGCCACGGTCACCGCGCTCACCTTGGCGAGCTGGGTGCTCACCGTCAGCCGCAACCTCCTCGTGGTGACCGTCGCACAGTTCACGTTGGCGCTGGTGGTCGTGATGGTCAGCATCCACGTCTCGCGGGTGCTGCACGACGCGGTGCCGTCGACGGTCCGCTCCGGAGTGGTCTCCGGGGTCGGCGCGCTGTCGTGGATCGTCTTCCTGCCCGTCTCGCTGGTGTTCGGCCAGGTGAGCAAGCACCACGGCGTCGAGACGGCGGCGTGGATGATCACCGCCGTGGCACTGGTCGCCGGTGCGGTGCTGATCAGGCTGGCCGCCGGTCGGGACGCCGAGGTCGTGCCCGGCGACGAGTCCGGCCCCACGCCGACCCTCGACCCCGAGCGGGTGGCCACGGCCGGCTGCACGATCGCCGCGTGACGCCGTGACCGACCTCGACTGCCGCACCGTTGCCGACCATGCCTCCGCCTTCGTCGACGGTGAGCTGGATGCGGACGCCTGGCGCCGCATCGCGGTTCACCTCGTCGGCTGCGAGGGCTGCCGCCGATACGTCGACCAGGTCGGGGCGACGGTCCGCATGCTGGGTGCGATCCGCGGCGCCTCGTTCACGTCAGGGTGACCACGACCTTGCCGAGGGCGTGACCCTCGCCGACGTGGACGAGGGCGTCACGGACGTCGTCGAGCCCGAACGTGCGGTGGATGTGGATGTCGACGTCCCCGGCGATGCACAGCTCGGCGAGCGGCTCGAACTGGGAGGGCCCCTCCTTCACCGCAAGCACGCCCATCCGGCGACCGGTGAGTCGGCCGGCGATCCACCCGACCGTCATCACCCGCAGCAGCGCTCGCACGGAGCCGCCGACGCAGCGGTAGCGTCCGCCGCCGGCGAGCGCTCGACGGTAGGCGAACACCGATCGGTGGGCGACGAGATCGAGGATCAGGTCGTAGGGCTGAAGCGGGAGCGTGAAGTCCGCGCTGCGGTAGTCGATCACCTCGTCGGCACCGAGCGACCGCATGAAGTCGAGCTTGGCGGCGTTGTCGACCCCGGTCACGTGCGCGCCGAGGCGCTTGGCCAGCTGGATCGCGAACGAGCCCGAGCCGCCACCCGCCCCGTTGACCAGCACCCGGCGTCCGGCGGCGGCGCCGTCGGTTCCCTGCAGCGCGATGGCTCCCGCCTGGGGGATCGTCGAGGCCTCCGCGAAGGTCAGCTCTGCCGGCTTGTGGGCGAGCGCCGACTCGGCCGCGACCGCGTACTCGGCGAAGCCGCCCTTCAGCGCGAGGTTGTCGCCGTACACCTCGTCACCCGGCCGGAACCGGGTCACACCCTCGCCGACGGTCTCGACCCACCCGGCGATGTCCGAGCCGAGCGTGCGGCGTGCCGGCGACCGCAGTCCGCCCAGCCGGGCGTACAACGGTGAGCCGCGCAGACACTCCCAGTCGCTGAGGTTGACCGAGGTGGCGGCGACCCGGACGAGCACCTGCCCGGCGGCGGGAGACGGCGTCGGCACGTCGTCGACCCGCAGCACGTCTGGCGGTCCGTAGCGGTCGTAGACGACCGCCTTCATGTGCGTTCCCCGGTCCGAGCCGTGCACGCCCCCACGAGGACCGAACCTATCCCGGGAGCGGCCACGGGAACGCTCGACCTGCGACGGGGTCACGCGGCGCGTGGCGCCGCTGCGCTCACGTGATGATGGCTCCGCAGGTGATGTTGATCGCCGACGCGGTGATGGTGCGCGCCTTGTCGGAGGCCACGAAGGCAGCGACCTCGCCGACGTCCTCCAGCATCGCGCCACGACCGAGCAGGGTGAGTGCGACAAGCGACTCGACGAGCGCGTCGCGCCCCTCGAAGTCGCCGGGGATCGAGTCGATCACACCGCCGGTCAGCAGCGACACCACCCGGATGCCGTGGCGGCCGAGCTCGCTCGCCAACTGCTTGCGCAGGGCCTCGACGGCGGTGAGGGAGATCTGGAAGCCGCCGATGTTGTAGTCACGGATCGGGTCACCTTCGCCGCCGAACATCAGGATGACCCCTGACCCCTGGCGGATCATGTGGCGGCCAGCGACGCGTGCGGTCACGTAGGTCGAGCGCATGGCGTTGTGGATCGGCCGCTCGAAGTCGGCGAGCTCCATCTCCACCAGGGGCGTGCCCTGCACGTCGCCCGTCGAGATGAGGCTCATCGAGATGTCCAGGGTTCCGTGGTCGCGCACCACCTCGTCGGCGTGTGCGTCCACGGCGCCCTCGTCGAGGGCGTCGACCGGCGCGGTCGTCGCCGTGCCACCGTGCTGACGGATCTCGCCCGCCACCTGCTCCAGCTTGGCCAGCGTGCGGCCGGCGAGGTGCACGGTGGCACCCTCACGGGCGAAGGCGCGGGCGACCGCACCGCCGATGGTGCCGCCACCTCCATAGATCACTGCGTTCTTGCGTTCCAGCAACATCGCGTTCCTCCTCGGGCTTGCGTCGTGACGTCGTGATCCTCTTCA
>DASTFE010000358.1:0-7359 GCA_035708905.1 Acidimicrobiales bacterium
CGCCCTCACCGGCATCACCGACGCGCTCGTGCGCGCCGCGCCCCCGCTGGGCGCCGTGCTGCCGGCCCTGGTCGAGTTCGTCGGCGGGGCCGTGCTGGTGGGGCACAACCTGCGCTTCGACGTGTCGTTCCTCGACGCCGCGCTCGCCGCCGACGAGCGCGGCGCGGTCGGGCTGCACCGCATCGACACCGTCGCCCTCGCCCGCCGGCTCGTGGCCGACGAGGTGCCCGACTGCCGCCTCGGCACCCTCGCCGTCCACCTGCGCCGGGCCCACCGCCCGACCCACCGGGCGCTCGACGACGCCCTGGCCACCGCCGACCTGCTGCACGCGCTGCTCGAACGGGCCGCCGGCCTCGGCGTCGCCGTGCTCGACGACCTGCTCGCCCTCCCCCGCCTCGCCGGCCACCCCCAGCGGGCCAAGCTGCCGCTGACCAACGGCCTGCCGCGGGCGAGCGGCGTCTACGTGCTCCGCGACGGCCAGGGCCGTGCGCTCGCGGTGGGCCGCGCCGCCGACCTGCGCCGCGAGGTGCGGGCCTTGTTCTCGACCGACCGCCCGGCCGGGTGCGGCGCGCGGCTGCGCGCCGCGCGGTTGCGGGCGGTGCAGTCGATCGACCACGTGGCCTGCCGGTCGTCGCTCGAGGCGGCCGTGGTCGAGGTCAGGCTGGCCGGCGAGCTGGGTCTCCGCCGGTCGGGCCCCGGCGGGCGCGGGCCGCAGGGCCGGTACGTCAAGGTGGGCCCCGGCCCGTCGTCCCGCCTCACCGTCGCCCGGGTGTGCCGCGACGACGGCGCGCGCTACCTGGGCCCGCTGGACAGCGCCGCCGACGCCCGCGCGGTCGTCGACGCCGTGCGCCTGCTCGCGGGCCCCGGCGGCGACCCGGCGGCGGTCGTGCGTGCGCTGCTCGACGACCCGGCGCCGGTGCTCGCTCCCCAGCACCAGCGCATGGTCGCCCTGAGCGAGGGCGGGCACCACGCCCGGGCCGAGGCCGTGCGGGCCGCCGCTGCCACGGCCGCGGGGGCCGTCCGCCGCCACCGCGCCCTCGCCGCCCTGCGTCGCGCCGAGCGGGTCGTCCTCGACCTTCCCGAGGGCCGCGTCGAGCTGCGCCGGGGCCGCCTGGCCGGGGCCTGGCCCGACGGTGCGCCCGACGACGGTGCGCCACGCGACGGCGGTGCGCCCGACGACGGCCCGGTCCCGCTCGGTCTGGCCGACGAGCTGGCGTGCGTGGCCGGCTGGCTCGACGAGCACGCGGGCGCGGTGCGCCTCGCCCACGTCGACGGCGAGCTGTCGAGCGCGCTGCCGGCGCTGCCCGGGTTCGCGCCGGGCGCCGACGCCGAGGCCGGGGCCGATCGGTGCGCCGGCGCGGCCGGTCTACGCTGCGCGGCGTGCTGACTGCCTTCGTGCTCATCCACGCCGAGCCCGACCGCATCGCCGACCTGGGGTCGGAGATCGCCGAGGTGCCCGGAGTGTCCGAGGCCTACTCGGTCACCGGCGACCTCGACCTGGTGGCCATCGTGCGGGTGCGCCACCACGAAGAGCTGGCCGAGGTGGTGACCCGCCGCATCTCGTCGCTCGCCGGCATCGTCCACACGACGACGATGATCGCCTTCCAGGCCTACTCGCAGCACGACCTGGAGTCGATGTGGGGCATCGGCATCGAGTGAGGCCCCCCGCCGGTCAGGTCTGCGGCGGGGCGTCGGGGTCGTAGCCCGGCTCGGCCACCGCCCCGACGAGGCGGTTGATCAGCACCTCCCAGGGCTCGGGTCGGGGCCGGCCCAGGTCGACCGCACCGAACAGCAGGAACCCGAAGCCCACGGCGTGGCAGAACCGCACGATCGACAGCGTGTCGAGCGACGGGTCGATCGCGCCGGTGCGCTTGGCGTCGTCGACCAGCGCGGTCAGCGCCTCGGTGCGCGAGTCGATCACCCGCAGCAGCATCCCCGCCACCTCGGGGTCGCGCCGCGACGCGACGAAGGCCTCGAGCAGCAGGGCCTGGCCGTTGTCGAACTCCTCGGTGACCAGGTGCGAGCCGACGGTGGTGATGATGTCGGTGGCCTTGCCCTCGAAGCGGTTCTCCGCGAAGAGCTGCTCGAACTCGTCGTCCGACTGGGCCTCGATGGCCGCCAGCAGCAGCTCGGCCTTGCCCGAGAAGCGGCCGTAGATCACGCCGGTGGTGAAGCCGGCCCGGCGGGCGATCTCGTGCACGGTCGCCCGGTCGTAGCCCTTCTCGCCGAACACCTCGGCCGCTGCGGCCACCAGCCGATCGCGCGTGGGGTCGCCGGCGGCCTCGAGCGGTTCGGACACGCCGCCAGTCAAGAGCAGGGGTTGTCGAGCGTCAAGCTGACCGACGCGCGCGTCAGGCGGCGTTGGACACCGCCACCAGCCGGTCGAGAGCGGCCGCCGCCCGGCCCTCGTCGAGCGCGGTGCGGGCGGTCTCGAGCCCGGCCTTCAGGTCGTCGGCGACCCCGGCGACCACCAGCGCGGCCGCCGCGTTGAGCACGACGATGTCGCGGTGGGGGCCGTGCTCGCCGTCGAGCACACGCCGGGCCAGCGCGGCGTTGGTGGCCGGATCGCCTCCCACGACGGACTCGGCGGGCGCCCGGGCGATGCCGAGCGCCAGCGGGTCGATCTCGTAGGTGGTCACGTCGCCGTCGCGCAGCTCGACCACACGCGAGGTGGCGGCGATGGTCAGCTCGTCGAGGCCGTCGTCGCCGTGCACGATCATGGCCCGCTCGGCGCCGCGGGCGGCGAGCACGCCCGCCATGCGCTCGGCCATCGCGGGGTCGGCGACGCCGATCATCAGCCGCCGGGCACCGGCCGGGTTGGCGAGGGGCCCCAGCATGTTGAACGCGGTGGGGATGCCGAGCTCGCGCCGGGTCGGACCGGCGTGCCGCATGGCCGGGTGGTACCGGGGCGCGAAGCAGAAGCCGATGCCGGCGTCGGCGACGCACCGGGCCACCTCGGCGGGGCCGCAGTCGATGCGGACCCCCAGCGCCTCGAGCACGTCCGCGGTGCCGGCCGACGACGACGCCGCCCGGTTGCCGTGCTTGCACACCCGCCCGCCGGCGCCGGCGACGACGAGCGCGGCCAGCGTGGAGACGTTGATGGTGTGGGCGCGGTCGCCACCGGTGCCGACGACGTCGACGACCGGGGCGCCCGGAGGCAGGTCGACCCGGTCGGCGGCGTCGAACATCGCCTGCAGCATGCCGTCGAGCTCGTCGACCGTCTCGCCCTTCATCCGCAGGGCCACGATGAAGCCGGCGATCTGCGCCGGCGACGCCGCCCCGTCGAGGATCTCGGACATGGCCGTGCGGGCCTGGTCGCTCGACAGGTCGCCCCCGGCGGTGAGCACGCCGAGGACGGCCGGCCAGCCCTCGAAGGCCGTCACGAGGCTCGACGGCGTTGGCGGATGATGCGCCGTCGCTCGCGCTCGGTGGCGCCTCCCCAGACGCCCTCCTTCTCGCGTACGGACAGCGCGTGCTCGAGGCAGGCTTCGCGAACGGGACACGCTGCGCACACGCTCTTGGCGTCCTCGGCCTCCTCCTCAGTGGCCGGATAGAAGACGAGCGGGTCGAGCCCGCGGCAGGCAGCGTGCTGGCGCCAGGTCTGCTTCATGGTGACGGGAATGTCTTCCTGTATATGGAATTCGTCGGTGCGCGGTCGTCGGCGGCGCCCGCAGAAGGGCGACGTCCCCGACCGGAGTCTCTGCCCCGGGCGGCCACAGGCGAGCCAGCACGGACCGAGCGACTCACATGGGCCCACCGCCGGAGGACGGCTGATCTTCGCACCCGATCACAGCCCGTGCAAGGGCCTATCCGGGCAGGTCGTGCACCGTGCGCGCTGCGCCGGGCGCCGCCCGTGCGGGCCCGGGCCCAGCGGCCCGCTCGCCCGCTCAGCCGCCGCGGCGGAGGTCGGCGGCCAGCTCGGCCACCGTGTCGTCGGCCAGCCGGGTCTCGGCCGCGTACGCGGGGTGATCGGCCACCAGCGTGACCCCGCCGGCGGCGAAGCGCTCGACCTGGTCGGGCGTCATCGCCCACCGGATGTAGTGCACCGACGCGGTGATCTCCTCGCGGGTGAGCATCGCGCCGTGCTCTTCGTCGACGACGGCGCGGACCACGTCACCGTCGGACAGGCGCAGCCGCACCGAGCCCTCGATGCCCACCAGCTTGGGCAGCCACTCCATCAGCGCCTCCTTGGAGGTGAGCTCGATGAACAGGGTGGCGCAGAGCTGCCCCTGGTCGGGGATGAGCGGGTTGTAGGCGCGCAGCTCGGTCTCGATGGCGTCGTCGCTGATGAGCTTCTCGGCCCGCGCCATCTCCTGGATCTGGAAGCGGATGGTCTGCGAGTTCTCGAACACCAGCGTGACGATGTCGCCGAGCGGCACCCGGCGGCGGCTCTTGAGGGCGATGACCTCGCGCCGGAAGTCGTCGCGCTCGCGCTCGTACGCGCGCAGGTCGCTGATGTCGTCGATGGTGAGCTTGCTCATGGTCGGTTCCTCGCGGGGGGAGAATCGTCAGTCTTCGGGGATGCCGTAGGCCCGGGCGATCGTCGAGAGCGGGTGCTGGGGAGTGCGGCCCGTCTCCTCCACGATGCCGCCGTTGGCCAGGTGGCAGTCGCCCACCACCACGTCGCCGCCGGCCTTGTCGATGGCCGCACCCATCTTCCGGGCGACCCGGCGGGAGGCGGCGTAGTTGTCCTTGCGGTAACCCCAGGTGCCGTCGATGCCCGAGCACTCGGCCACCACCTTGACCTTGGCGCCGGTGAGCTTGACCAGGTCGCGGCTCTTGAGCCCGATGTTCTGGGCCCGCAGGTGGCAGGGGGCGTGGTAGGTGACCTCGGCGGGCACCTCACCGGTGAACGTACGGTCGAGCTCGGTGCCCTCGCCCTTGTGCACCTTCATCAGGTACTCGGACGTGTCGTAGGTGTGCTCGGCCACCAGCTCGGCGTCCGCGCCCCCGATGTAGTCCCGGTAGTCGTACTTGAGCACGTACCCGCAGGTGGGTTGGGGCACCACGACGGCGGGCTCGTCGCCCCGCTGCTGCGCCTCGCGGATGGCGCCGGCCAGCACGGCGACGTTCCTACGGCCCTGCTTGCGGAAGTTGTCGACATCGCCCGCGTGCAGCCACGGGGCACCGCAGCACACCTGGCCGGACGGCAGCGAGCACTCGATGCCGTTGCGCTCGTACACCCGCACGAGGTCCTTGCCGACCTGGGGTGTCTGGTACTCGACGACGCAGGTGGGGAAGACGATGGCGCCGCCCTGCCGGGCCGGCATCACGCCCTCGGCGCCGTCGCGCCGGCGCCTGCGCCACCAGGTGGAGAACCGCTGGCGGGCGTACGGCGGCAGCACGCGCTGGCTGGCGATGCCGGCGACCTTCTCGATCAGCGTGCGCCCGGTGCCGCCGGGCTTGTCGACCACCTTGTTGACGACGGGCGCCAGCGCGGTGTTGACCTTGCCGGCGAGGTCGGTGCGGCCGAGGGCCTGGTCGGTCAGCCGGGCGGCCACCGGCCGGCGCCGCTCGCGGTGCAGCACCTGCTCGGCCCGCAGCATGAGGCGGGGGAAGTCGAGCTCCCACTCGTGCTGGCCGGGGATGTAGGGGCAGTTGACGTAGCAGAGCTTGCAGTTGAAGCACTCGTCGACGACCTGGTCCTGCTCGGCCGGCGTCATCTTGGCCGAGTCCTGGTCGTCGTGTTGGTCGATCGCCGCGAACAGCGTGGGGAACGCCGTGCAGAACTTGAAGCACAACCGGCACCCGTGGCAGAGGTCGTAGACGCGGTTCATCTCCTGCCGCAGGTCGGCCTCGTCGAAGTACCTGGGGTGGAACGGGTCGTACGTCGTGGTCACGGGTCGGGGCTCCAGGCGGGGCGGCGGCGTGGTCGATCGGTGGCTGGACAGCACTCGGGTCCCGACGGGCGAGCCGCCGGGACCCGAGCGACGGCGTCAGGAGATGCTCTCGAGGCCCTCGGTGAAGCGGCCGGCGTGCGACTTCTCGGCGCGGGCCAGCGTCTCGAGCCACTCGGCGATCTCGTCGAAGCCCTCCTCGCGGGCCGTGCGGGCGAAGCCGGGGTACATCTCGGTGTACTCGTAGGTCTCGCCGGCGATCGCCGACCGCAGGTTGTCCTCGGTCGAGCCGACGGGCTCGTCGGTGACCGGGTCGCCGGCGTCGGCGAGGAAGTCGAAGTGGCCGAACGCGTGACCGGTCTCGCCCTCGGCGACCGAGCGGAACAGGGCAGCCACGTCGGGGTAGCCCTCGACGTCGGCCTTCTGCGCGAAGTACAGGTAGCGCCGGTTGGCCTGGCTCTCGCCGGCGAACGCTTCCTTCAGGTTCTCCTGGGTCTTGCTGCCCTTGATGTCAGGCACTGCTTGCCTCCTGGAACGGATCGTGCTCGGGTCGTGTCGCTGACCGGTCGTCGACATCGGCGCCGCCGGCGCCGTCACCCGCCGCCGCGCAGTCGCGGCAGCGTCCACGGAAGACGATCTCGGTGGTCGTCACCGTGAAGCCGAAGGCATCGGCGTCGGGGACGGGCACACCGGGGAGCTCGACATCGACGTCGTGCACCCGGCCGCACACCTCGCACACGAGGTGGTGGTGGTGGCCGGTGTGGGGGTCGAAGCGAGCCGAGCCGGTGCCGAGGTCGACCGCGTGGATCTCGCCCA
Source organism: Acidimicrobiales bacterium (assembly GCA_035708905.1). Lineage (GTDB taxonomy): Bacteria > Actinomycetota > Acidimicrobiia > Acidimicrobiales > VFJN01 > ZC4RG19. The sequence continues at coordinate 6,654 of DASTFE010000358.1, forward strand.
TGGCAGCCAGGTCGTTGAGCGTCTGGTAGACGGTGCGCAGCGAGATCGCCGGGATCTCCTCGCGCACGATGTCGAAGACCGCTTCGGCGGTCGGGTGCACGGTCGAGCCGTGGAGCACGCGGAAGATCGCCTGCCGCTGGGGGGTGATCTTCAGCCCCAGCGCCCGGAAGACCTGTGTGAGCTCCTCGGGTGACCGCACGGTCGGGACCTTATCGACAGGAGTTGCTTGTTTGCAACCGTTGTTGATTAGTGTCGGGTCGAGATGTAGGTGCTTGCGACCACCATGACCGCGACGATCAGGGCGATGAGGACCGCTGCCGTTGCCCAGTCCATGACACCTCCTTCCCGAGGTCGCCTCGCGACTCGCATCGTGCCAGCGGCCGCACGCGGCGACCAGGGCCGAACGTCACGACCCACCCGCTCCGGCGCGCTCAGGTCGCCGGCCGGGGGCCGACGTAGACGGCCCGGGGCCGGTGCACGAGCGCGGCGTCGAGCGGCTGCAGGTGCTGCCGATCGGGCGGCTGTTCGGTGAGCCGCGGCCACAGCCGCTCGGCGATCGACCCGTCGTCGTGCGGCTCGTCACCGAGCAGCGGCAGGGAGTCGACCATCGCCGCGATCAGCTGGCGCGCCCGCGCCAGGACCGCGTCCGCACCACGGTCGAAGCGGAGCGGGTCGAGGGCGCTGGCGGGCGGTGTGAGCAAGCGCG
>DASTFE010000359.1:0-2965 GCA_035708905.1 Acidimicrobiales bacterium
CGGGCGGGTAGCGGAAGATGCGGAACAGCACGGTCGGCTCCGCGGCCACCGTCGCACCGAACCACCCGGGGTCGAGCCCCAGGCCGACGGCCGTCAGCCGCAGCAGCAGGTCGCCGAGGTCGGCCATGGCGGCCATCCACCCCAGCACGGCCGGTCGTAGCGCCGCCGGCTCGTCGGGAAAGAGGTTGGGCCCGTGGAGCGGGCGTCCCGCCCGCACGGCCGGGTGGTCGGCCCCCAGCTCCGCGCCGAAGTAGAGGCCCTCCTTGAGGTCGGGGCGTCCCGACGTCAGCTCACCCCCGAGGGGGAACCAGCCCCGCCAGGCCTGCCCCGCCCGGGCCATGGCGATGTGCGCCTTGACCTCGTCAGGCTGGGCGAAGAAGGCGCGGGCCAGGCGGTCGAGGTCGGTGCGGCGCTCGGATGCGATGCCGTGGCCGACGACGCGGAAGAACCCGAACCGGCGGCAGGCGTCGTCGATCTCGGCAGCGATCCGGGTGACGTCGTCGTCGGGCGGCGCGGCTGTGTTGCTCGCGCCGCGGCGGAGGGGTCCGAGGTCGACGAGGGGCAACGCGGTCGCCACGGGTGGGAGCGTACGACCGGGAGCGGCGTGCGCTCGACCGGTGCCGTCGAGCGCCGGGTCGCCATGGTTCCGTCATGTTTTCTCGACGTTGGCAGGTCGCCGGCGAACGTGACGACGGAACGTGGCGGGATGCCGCATGACCAGGTTGTTCGCGCACACAGTGATGTGCCTTTGGCGCGTGACCAGGACTGTTCACGAACGGTGGTGTGACCGACGTCATGGTCGTTTCACGGAATGTGATGTTTAGCCTGCGCCCGACCCGATGAGCAGCGCCCGGGTCGCCTCACCTTCATGACGATCGAGTTGCGGCAACGATGCCGCCGCGGCGTCGGAGGCGGGCGGTCGTGGGCGCCGGTCCTCGAGTCTGCGGGTCACCCGGGCCCTCCCGGTCCGGTCGGCTCGCAACCTGTCGAACGCTGAGGGAGCCAGATCATCGAACGGCTGGGGCCTCGTGCTGGGGGCTCACCGGACAGCGACATGCGGTAGCCGCACCGGCGGCTGCGCCACGGCCCGGCCGGGCTGAGCGGCCGGGCGCGCTAGCGGGCGACGCCCCGACCGGGGCCGGCCGTGGCGCGCCCTGTCGCGCCCGCTCGGCCGCGTCAGCCGGCGCGGAGAGAGGAGACGACGTGACGACACAGGCAGACGACGCTCGAGCCGACAGGAGCAGCGGCGGCGCGACGCCGGCGTGCCACCTCGGGCGATCGCCGACGCCGACCCGAGCGCCCGCCGTCGCTGCCGCCGTCGCCATCGTGGTCGCGGTCCTCGTCGCCGTCTCGCCGCTCGCCGACCTGATCTCCGGACCGGTGCCCGGCACGGCCGGGCCCGCTGCCGCCGAGCCGGTGGCCGCGGGCACCCCTGGCGTCACCCGCTACTTCGGCCGGGGTGCGTACGAGGGCATCCGGGCCGCGGTCGCCGCCACCCCCCGGGCCTGCGACCTGTCCGACGACAACCTGACCGCCCTCGTCATGGCCCCGATCTTCAAGGAGGTGTCGATGGCGGAGACGCCCGAGGCGGCGCCGTCGCCGATGACGCTGTCACGGTGGGACGAGTGGAGCGGCGTGCGCTCGGGGGCCGACAACCTCGACGCCAACTACGGGCTCTACCCGTTCCGGGACCCCGCCACCCCGTACGCCCGCGCCTACTGGACGCCGGGCATCGGCATCTTCCAGTACGACGTCGCGGGTGTCGGCGCTCCGTTCACCGCCGCCGAGCTGATGGACGTCGGGCTCGTCGCACGCGACGTCGCCGCCGGCATGGCCGACCGCTACTGCGCGGCCTCGGGCGACGACTACGCCCGGCGGGCGGCGGCGTGGGAGCCGTGGTCAGGCCTGGGCGGCGTGGCCAAGAGCGAGGCCCTCTTCCAGGAGATGGTGGGGCTCGGCCAGCCCGCGTTCTCGCGCATCGGGCTGGTCGAGGGCATCGACGGCACCGGGGGCATGGAGGTGCGCACGTGCCTGCTGGGTGGCACGCCCGTCGACTGCGCGTTCGTCGACCCTGGGCGCGCCCAGGGTGCCAACTGGTGGGCCACCGACGACCCCGCCGGCGGCGCCCCGAGCTCGGGGATGGCCCCGCTGACCGCCCCCTTCTACGTCGTCGAGCGCGACGGCAAGGAGGAGCGGCACTGGATGGCGCAGGACACCGGCTACCCCGTCCACGTCCAGGCCCGCCGGGCGCTGGGGCAGAACGCCCGGCCCCGCGACGGCCAGCCCGGGTCGGGGCTCGAGTGGTTCGACACCTCCGGCCTGTGCGATCCGAGCCGGTCGGACATGGACTGCCAGCCGGCACCGGGGGACGACCCGTCCGAGCCCGGCGCGACCGAGGCGGCCGATGGGGACGGCGCCGGTGACGACGGCGACACGGGCGGCGACGGTGGGAACGAGGCGGACGGTGCCGGCGGCAACGGTGGCAACGGTGAGGAGGGTGCCGGCGGCGACGGTGGGAACGGCGCGGACGGTGCCGGCGGCGACGGCGACTCGGCCGCCGGCGAGACCGGAGCGGGCGGCACGGGCCCGGCCGCCCCCGAGCCCGACATCCGCCTGCGTGACGGCCTGGCCCTCATCCCGGCGCCCGCGGGCTGACTCAGGAGTGCCGAGGCAATGGCGGTCGCCGCCCGTGGGCTGACACCGAGGCCCCGAGGCAATGGCGGTCGCCGCCGGGCGGCCGAGGCGATAGCGTCGGGGGCCGACCGATATTGCCTCCGGAGCCGCCCGGCGACGGCTATCGCCTCGAGACGGTGCGGCGCCGCTCGGTCACCCGGACCGGGCCCCGCCGCGTGAGGCGGGGGGCGCAGCGCGGCCCGGTCACCCGGACCGGGCCCCGCCGCGTGAGGCGGGGCGGCGCCGCTCGGTCACCCGGACCGGGCCCCGCCGCGTGAGGCGAGCGCGGCGC
>DASTFE010000360.1:0-11415 GCA_035708905.1 Acidimicrobiales bacterium
GCCCGGGGTCGCCGTCGCGCCCGCGATGCCCGCCGCTGCCGCGGTGCCCGGAGTCGCCCTCGCGGCCGCGGTCGCGGTGCCCTCGGCTGCTGCGGTGCCCTCGGCTGCGGCGACGCCCGGGGTCGCCCGTGCGGCCGGCGACGCCAGCGGCCCGACCCGACCGGAACGGCGCGCCGCCCGGCGCGCCGCCTCGTAGGCGGCGTACCCGCCGGGCACCCGCCCGGCCCGCCCCGGCCCGCCTCCGGTCGCCGGCTCGAGGACGATCACGTCCTCGACTGTGCGCTCGAGGAACGCCCGGTCGTGGCTCACGGCCACCAGGGTGCCGGGCCAGGTGTCGAGCAGGTCCTCGACCGCCCGCAGCGTGTCGAGGTCGAGGTCGTTGGTGGGTTCGTCGAGCAGCAGCACGTTCGGCCCCTGCCGCAGCACCAGGGCCAGCTGCAGGCGGCGCCGCTCGCCGCCCGACAGCAGGCGGACGGGCGCCCACTGGGCGTCGGTGCCGAACCACAGCCGCTCGAGCAGCGCGGCGTCGGTCCAGTCGGGCTGGCGGGCCGGGCCCGCGACGAGCTCGCGCACCCGGGCGTCGGGGGGCAGGTCGGTGCCCCGCTGGTCGTAGTAGCCGACCCGCACCGTCGCGCCGTGCACCACCCGGCCCGACCGGGGCGTGCGCCAGCCGGACAGCACGTCGAGCAACGTCGACTTGCCACTGCCGTTGACGCCCACCACGCCGAGGCGGTCGCCCGGACCCAGCATGAGGTCGAGGTGCTCGAACAGCAGGTGGTCGCCGTAGCCGTCGCCGACGTCGGTCAGCTCGATCACGGTGTCGCCCAGCCGAGGCATCCGCACCAGGTCGGCCAGCGGCAGGTCACCGGCGCGGTCGGGCTCGGGCGCCCGGCCGTCGACGACCGTCCGGGCGGCGGCGACCTGCGCCTTGGGCTTGCGGGTCCGGGCGGGGGCGCCGCGCCGCAGCCAGGCCAGCTCGGCCCGGGCCAGGTTCCGCCGCTTGCGCTCGGTGGTGGCCTCACGCTCGGCCCGCTCGCCCCGGGCGTCGAGGTACGAGGCATAGCCGCCCTCGTGCACGTGGGCCGCGCCCCGGTCGAGCTCGAGGATGCGGGTCGTCACCCGGTCGAGCACGTGGCGGTCGTGGGTCACGAGGACGAGGCCCCCCGTGAACGCGGCCAGGCGCTCCTCGAGCCACGCGATCGAGTCGATGTCGAGGTGGTTGGTGGGCTCGTCGAGGATCAGCAGGTCGCCGTCGCCGCCCTCGCCCAGCGCCACCAGCGCCCGGGCCAACGCCGCCCGCTTGGCCTGGCCGCCCGACAGGCGGCGCACGTCGCTGCCGGCCAGTGCGGCCATGCCCAGGCGGTCGAGCACCGCCGCGCCCTCCCAGCCCCCGCCCACCACGTCGCCCACCGTGCCGCCGGGCAGCTCGGCGCGCTGGTCGAGCGTGACGACCCGGGCTCCTCTCCCCCGGCGCACCACCCCGGCGTCGGGCTCGACCGTCCCGGCCAGCACCCCCAGCAGCGTCGACTTGCCCGAGCCGTTGATCCCGACGACGGCGAGGCGGTCGCCGCTCGACACGGTCAGCGACAGGCCGGCGAACAGGGGCTTGCCGGGCCGGCTGGCCGCCAGGTCCTGGGTGTCGACGAGGATCACGCGAGCGACGGTACCGGCCACCGCCCGCCGGCCCCCGGCCCACCCGCGGCATCCGCGTGGGCCCCGCGGATCGCCACTAGCGTCGACCGCCTATGCCCGGCGACGGCATCCTCTCCGGTCCTCTCGACCTCGACGGGCCCCGGCGGCGGCCGCCGAGCCACCCGGCGGTCGAGGGCCGCCCCGGCCTCGAGGTGCTCCACCGCGCCACCGGGGTCGAGGGCCCCATCGTCCGCTTCGAGCACGGCGGCGTGGCGATCCGCGACCGCAATACGGGAACGAGGCGGCTCGTGCGGCTCGATCCCGGCGGCTTCCGGGTCGGCGGCCGGGCGGTCACCCTCGTGCCCCCGCGGCCGGCCGGACGGTCCCGCCCCCGGGCCCGCACCGCCTCCGGGTCGACCGCCGTGCGCGACCAGCGGGCGAAGATCGCCCGAGCCAGCCGCATCCTGGTCGAGGGCGTGCACGACGCCGAGCTCGTCGAGAAGGTGTGGGGTGACGACCTGCGGGTCGAGGGCGTCGTCGTCGAGCGGCTCGACGGCATGGACCACCTGCCGGCGATCGTCGACGAGTTCCGCCCCGGCCCCGGCCGGCGGCTGGGCGTGCTGCTCGACCACCTGGTCGACGGCACCAAGGAGGCCCGGGTCGCCGCCGCTGTGCGCCACCCGCACGTGCTCGTGACCGGCACTCCCTACGTCGACGTGTGGCAGGCGGTGCGCCCCCGCGCCGCGGGCATCGCCGCCTGGCCCGAGGTGCCCATGGGCGAGCCGTGGAAGGAGGGCGTGATCGCCCGCCTGGGGGTGCGGGCCACGCCCGGCGAGTTCTGGCGCCGCCTGCTCGGCCGGGTGAGCAGCTTCGCCGACCTCGACCCGACGCTGGTGGGAGCGGTCGAGCAGCTCATCGACTTCGTCACCGCCGAGGGCTGACCCCCGAGGCAGCCGGCGGCAGGTCGCATACGTCCAAGCCCCCACCCGCCTGACGCCCGTACCGTCGCCGGCATGGCGACGACGACATCCCCGCCCGCGACCGGCCCTACGTCCCCCGCCGACACCCGCGCTGCCCTCGTGCCGCTGCTGTTCGGGTTCTTCCCGACGCAGGTGCTCCACGCCGGCGCTGCGCTCGGCGTGGCCGACCACCTGGCCGGCGGCCCGCTCACCACCGCCCGCCTCGCCGAGCTGACCGGCACGCACGAGCCCTCGCTCGCCCGGCTGCTGCGCGCCCTGGCCTGCTTCGGCGTGCTGGACGAGGTCGAGCCCGGCACCTTCGCCCACGGGCCCCATGCGGGCGGCCTGCTCAGCGAGGGGCCGGCGTCGCTGCGGCACCTCATCGCCCTGTTCGCGGGGCGCGAGGTGTGGGCGTCGTGGGGCGAGCTCGACGAGACCGTGCGCACGGGCGAGCCGGCCTGGCACCGCGTGACCGGCACGACCGCGTTCGAGCACATGGCCGCCGACCCCGAGTACCAGGCCATGTTCAACCGGGCGATGTCCGAGGGCACCCGCAACGCCGCGCCCGGCATCGTCGAGGCCGCCGACCTCGACCGGTTCTCGTGGCTGGTCGACGTGGGCGGTGGCGACGGCACGCTGCTGGCGGCCGCGCTGGCCGCCCACCCGGCGCTGCGGGGCACCGTGTTCGACACGCCCGACGGCATGCAGGCGGCACCCGCCGTGCTCGCCGCGGCCGGACTGGTCGACCGGGCCGACGCCGTGGCGGGCGACTTCTTCGCGTCGGTGCCCGCGGGCGCGGACGCCTACCTGCTGAAGAGCGTGATCCACGACTGGGACGACGAGAGGGCCACCGCCGTGCTCCGCAACGTCCGGGCCGCGATGCCCGACGGGGCGACCGTGCTGATCGTCGAGCCGGTGGTGCCGCCCACCCCGGCCGCATCGCCGGACGTGCTGATGATGATCATGAGCGACCTCAACATGCTGGTGTGCACCGGCGGGAAGGAGCGCACCGAGCCCGAGTTCCGCGCCCTGCTCGATGGTGCCGGCCTGCGTCTCCGCTCGATCACCGCCGTCACCGGGCCCACCAACTTCAGCGTGCTGGAGGCCGGCGCCGACGGGTGACCTGCGCTCGGCGCCTCGTCGTACAGCTAGGCGGCGGCCGCCGCAACCCGGAGCGCCCGCTCGAGCAGGGCCGGGTCGCCGAGGCGACGCTTGAGCTCGCGCTCGAGGCCGGCGATCGGGTGCAGGTTCTGAGGCGCCCGGGGGTCGTTGTGCGGCTGGCTGGCGAAGCGGGGCAGGGTGGCGGCCACGCGGTCGGCCCGGGCGATCGCCTCGGCCGGCGCCAGGTCGCCCGAGGCCTCGCAGCGCACGATGCCCCACCAGGCGTGGGCGGCCGGCCCCGGCAACCGCAGGTACCACGAGTAGCGGAACCGGCGGCCGCCGACGGTGAACAGCGGCGTGCGCTGGCCGGCCGCCAGCGCGCCGACGACGCGGTGCTGCGCGGGCGCCAGGTACGTGACGTGGTGGGCCTTGACGTAGCCGACCGCGCCGTCGACGTGGCGGCGGTCGCCCAGCGGCCCGTCGACCACCAGCAACTCGCCGCCACCGCCCGCCTCGACCGCGACACGGCCCTCGAGGTCGCCCCGCGCCTGGCCGAGGGCCTGGCCGAGCGGATCACCGCCCGGCACCGCGGGCACGGGGTGGGCCCGGTAGTGACCGTGCCGGGTGGCGATGGGCTCGACGTCGGGAGCGGTGCACAGCACACCCCGCCGCACCTCGGTGGCGGTGACGGTTGCCCGACCGTCGCAACGGACGACGCCGGCCGCCCAGCTGGCGCACACCCCCTGGTGGCTGCCGCCCTCGCCGTCGTCGACCCAGACGCGGGCGTCGATGCGCTGCACCCCGTCCACGAACAGCACCGTCGCCGCCGGCGCCGCTGCGGGGTCGACCGGCGCCCAGTCGCCGGCCGACCGCTCGACGGTCACGTCGACCTCGGCGTCGGAGTCGCCGAGCGCGTCACCGCTGACCGGCGCGCCGAACTCGGGCGCCCAGGTCTCGACCGCGAACCTCATGCCGTGCCTCCCGACGGGTCGCCCACACCGCCGCCAGCGCCTTTGCCGCGTCCGGGTCGTCCGGCGCCAGCACGGCCGGCAAGGACGGAGGCGGGCGCCGTCACGACTCGACCCGCTGCACGGAGGCCGCACCGCCCACCTTGCGGACCTCGAAGCGCACCGGCAGGCGCTCGGCCAGCTCGCGGACGTGGGTGACCACACCCACCATGCGCCCGCGGGCGCCCAACTCGTCGAGCGCGGCGGCCACCACGTCGAGCGTCTCGGCGTCGAGGGTGCCGAAGCCCTCGTCGAGGAACAGCGACTCGAGCCGGGCAGCACCCGCCACCGCGAGGCCGGCCACCTGGTCGGCCAGGGCGAGCGCCAGGGCCAGCGACGCCAGGAACGTCTCGCCCCCGGAAAGCGTGCGCGCGGAGCGGACCTGCGCCGCGTTGGTGTGGTCGACGACACCGAAGCCGCCCGACCGGGCGTCGACGGTGAGCGTGTAGGCCCCGCCGCTCAGCTCGGACAGGGTCGTCGAGGCCCCCGCCACCAGCTGGTGGAGGGCCTCGTCGAGCAACCATTTCTCGAACCGGTTGGCGGCCAGGTGGGAGGCGAGGGCGTCGGCGACCTGGTGCTGCTCGGTGGCGGCGGCGCGCTCGGCCCGGAGCCGCTCGGCCGCGGCGAGCTGCTCGTCGATGTGCGCCACGGCCTCTTCGGCGCGGGCGTGCGCGGCGGCCACCGCCTCGCCCGGCCACGTGCCGGGCGGCCCGGGATCGACCCCCGCCGCCCGGCAGGCGCCGGCCAGGCCGTCGAGGCGCTCGGCGGCGGCGGCGCTGGCGCGCTCGGCCGCGCGGCGGTGCTCGGCCAGCCCCTCGGCCAGCACCGGCGCCTGTGCTGCCGCCCACTGCACGAGCTGCGCCCAGTCGGCCGCCAGGTCGCGGCGTTCGGCCGGCGGCGGGCCCAGGGCGGCCACCGTGTCGCGGGCGGCGTCGAACGACCGGCGGGCCTGCGCCTCGCGCTCGGTCAGCGACCGGAGCTGCCGGTCGACGGCAGCCAGTGCCTGGCGGGCGTCGCGCTCGGCCTGGCGGGCCTTGTCGAGCGCGGTGGCGGCGGCGGTCACCCGGGCCAGGTCGCGCTCGATGTGGTCGAGGTCGGGGGCGACGGCCAGGCGCTCGTCGAGCTCGGCGAGGTCGCGGCGCACCCGGGCGAGCTTCTCGTCGACGCGCGCCTGGTGGGTCTGCGCCTCGGACAGCGCCGCGGTCGCCTGGCGCAGGGCGGCGTCCGCCGCTTCCACGGACCGGTCGGCCGCAGCCAGGTCGGCAGGCGGTTCGTGCGCCGGCAGGTGCTCGACGTCGTGCCCGCAGACCGGGCAGGGCCGGCCGGCGACCAGCTCGGGCACCAAGGCCGCGGCCCGCAGCGCCACCCGCACCCGCTCGCGCTCGGCGACGGCGGCCTCGTGGACCGCACGGGCCGCGTCGGCGTCGACCGCAGCCCGCTCGGCGGCGGCGACCGCCTCCGCCTCGGCCGCCTCGCCCCGCTCGGCGCTGGCGACGAGGTCGGCCCGCCGCAGGTGGTCGTTGCGCTGGGCGTCGAGGACGTGGCGGTCGGGTAGCTCGGCCAGGTCGCGCTCGGCCGCGGCGACTGCCTCGCCCGCCTCGGCGTCGAGCTCGGCGCAGCGCCGGCGCGCGGCGTCGGCCGACGCCAGCCCGGCCGCCAGCTCGGCGACGCCGTCGGGCGCGGCCAGTCCGGTAACCAGGTCGAGCTGCCCGGCCAGCTCGTCGGACCGGGCACGAGCCTGCTCGGCGGCCCGGGTCAGCTCGTCGAGCTGCGGGCGTTCCCGGGCGATCCGGGCGCCCAACTCGGCCAGCGCGACGACCCGGGCGGCGGCCTCGTCGCGCGCCGCCGGGGTGGCGCCGGCCAGCTGTGCCAGCTGGCCGGTCGCGACATCGGCCCGGTTGCGGGCCACCGCCGCCTGCTGGCGGGCGGCGGTGGCGACGCGCTCGTACAGGCCGAGGTCGAGCAGCCGCACCAGCAGGTCCTGGCGGCTGCGGGGCTTGTCGTGGAGGAACCGGGCGAACTGCCCCTGGGGCAGCGACACGCAGGTGGTGAAGTGCTCGAAGGTGAGGCCCAGCAGGCCGGTGACGGCATCGGTCACCTCGTCGGCGGTGCCCGCCAGCACGTCGTCACCGCGCTGCAGGCGGGCCTCCTTGGTGGTGGCGCCGCCCGAGCGGGTGGCGCGCACCACGCGCACCGCCGTGTAGGCGTCGCCGTCGACGGTGAAGTCGAGGCGGACCCGGGCCTCGGTGAGGTTCTGGCTGATCACCGGCGCCACCGCCCGCCGGTCGTCGAGCCGGGGCACCGAGCCGTAGAGGGCGAAGGTGAGCGCGTCGATGATGCTGGTCTTCCCCGACCCGGTGGGACCGACGAGGGCGAACAGATCGGCGCCGACGAAGTCGACCACCGCCGGGGTGCGGAAGGCGGTGAAACCCTCGACCTCGAGTCGCCGGGGCCTCACGACGGGTCCCCTGCCGGCTCGGCCACGGCCCGGTCGACGAGGTCGTCGAACAGCGCCACGAGGCGGTCGTCGGCGACGTCGTGCTCGGCGAGGTACTCGGTGAACAGGTCGTGGGGCGTGCGCTGCAGCCGGTCGGGATCGGCCCGGCGCTCGCCGCGGTCGACGTCGCGGGAGGCGAGCACCACCTCGACCGCATCGGGGAGGCGCTCGCGGACCTCGTCGGCCAGCCCGGCGCGCGCCGGCTCGTCGAGGACGATCCGCAGGTGCGGGGGCCCCGACCCGGCCGACAGGCCGTCGGCGTCGGCCTGCGGAGCGCCGGCGTCGGCGTCGCCGGCACCGCCATCCCCGGTGGGCCCGGCGACCGGCCCTTCGGGCGGCGGCGCGGGCGCCGCCGCCAGCACCTGGTCGAGCGTGCCGCGGATCGTGCGCAGGCGGCGCCCGGCAGCCAGCGGCACCGCGCGCACCTCGGCGGGCAGGCCCGGCCGGACGTCGACGAGGTTGACCCCGGGCTCGTTGGCGGTCTCGCCGAAGTCGAGCTGGAGCGGCGACCCGCAGTAGTGCAGCGGCGCCGGCCCGGGCAGCTGCTGCGGCCGGTGGAGATGACCGAGTGCCACGTACTGCGCGGTGGCGGGGAAGGCGGTGGCCGGCACCCAGTAGTCGAACACCGTGTGGGCGCCCCGCTCGCCGCCGCCCATCTCGCCGCCCATGACCATGAGGTGGGCGGCGACGATGTTGACCGTGCCGGCCCGGAAACGGTCGGTGAGCGCCCGGACGATGCGCACGACCCGGTCCGCGTACTCGGCGTGGGCGTCGGCGGCGTCGCCCGACAGCAGCAGGTCGGCGGTGACGACGTAGCGCTGCGACGGGAACGGCAGCAGCGCCACCAGGGCGACCTCGCCGCCCGCGTCGACCTCGAGCACGCCGCCGTCGCCCGCCGGCCGGATGGCCGAGGCCACGTGGATGCCGCTGGCCTGCGACAGCGGCGCCACCGCACCGAGCCGCTGGGCCGAGTCGTGGTTGCCGGCCACCACCAGCACCGGCCGCCCGCCGGCGGCCAGGTCGAGCAGCGCCCGGTAGACGATGCGCTCGGCCTCGGGCGTGGGCGAGGCGCTGTCGAACAGGTCGCCGGCGACGACCACGAGGTCGGCCGACTCGCGCTCGGCGATGCCGGCGATCTCGGCCAGCACCGCCCGGTGCTCGGCGGCCCGGGACCGCCCGCGGATCGCCTTGCCCACGTGCCAGTCGGAGGTGTGCAGCACCCGCACCGCGCGTCACCCCACCGGGAAACCGGCGAACGGGTCGTCGGCACCGACCGGCTCGACTGCGCCCGTGTCGAGGGCGCCGGGGTGGTCGGCACCGCCCACCGGGCGTGGCCGCGACGTCTGCGCCCCGGCCTCGCTGGCCCGCGTCGCCCACGACGGGAACGGGAACTGCACCACGAGGGGCACCGGCAGCTCGGGCTGGGCGACCAGCATGGTGCCGGGCTTGACGATGGTGGCCCGCTGGCGCTGCACGGGTGGCAGGAAGCCGTACTCGCCCCTGGTGGCCTCGGCCGAGTCGAGGCGCCCGACCACCCGCACCGCCGAGTTGGCCACGATGCGCCGCTCGACCTCGCTGGCGGTCTGCTGGGCGCCGATGAGCACGATGCCCAGCGACCGGCCCCGCTCGGCCACGTCGAGCAGGATCTCCTTGATGGGGCTGGACCCCTCGCGCGGCGCGTACTTGTTGAGCTCGTCGAGCACCACGAACTGCAGCGGCCGGGCCTGACCGGAGCGCTCCTTGCGCTCGAACGCCCGGCGCAGCACCACGCCCACGACGAACCGCTTGGCCCGGTCGTTGAGGTTGTGCAGGTCGACGACGGTGACCTGGGCGCGGTCGAGGTCGACGCGGTGCGAGTCGGGCCGGGCCACGTCGGCCCGCACCAGGTGGCGCAGGTGCGCCCGCGCCCCGTGCAGGCGCCGGAGGAAGGCGTTGATGGTGCCCGCCCCGATGGCCCGCCCGCCCCACAGGTCGGGCCCGTCGAGGTCGACCTTGTCTTCGATGAGCTCGACCAGCTCGTCGAAGGTGCGCACCACCCGGCCGTCGATGGCGACCCCGCCGTCGCCCACCGGGTCGGCCGTGCGCTTGAGCTGGGCGACGACGTTGTGCACGACCATCGTGTACTGCTGGCGGTCGTCCTCGGCGTCGGCGAACAGGAACGGCAGCAGCTCGTCGCGGCAGAACTGCTCGATCGTCCAGAAGAACGAGGTGACGTCGCGCTGGCGGGACGCCACGTCGGGGCTGGCGTTGGGATCGTCGCGGGCCGGCGGGGCGAAGAAGGCCACCGACCCGAACGGCCCGGCCGGCAGCCCCAGCCGGGCGTAGCGGGCCGGCTGGTCGTCGCCCAGGTCGACGTTGGGATGGTCGAGGAAGAGCAGGTCCTCGCCCTTGACGTTGAAGATCAGCGCCTTGGTGTTGGCGGCCTCGGCCCCCAGCACGCCCGAGTGGAACAGGCTGTAGAGCAGGAAGCTGGCGTAGGTCGTCTTGGTGGCCACCCCCGACACGCCGCTGATGTTCACGTGGGCGCCCCGGGTGCCGTCGAGGAACTCGAGGTTGAGGTAGAAGGGCTCGTCGTCGCGCGACAGGCCCGCCGGCAGCAGCGAGCGCATCTCGGAGAAGAGCAGGGCGTCGTCGCGCTCGGCGCCCGTGGCCTTGCGCACCGGCTCGCCGGGCAGCGGCGGCACGAAGATCTCGGGCTCGAACCGGGTGGCGAGCACCTGGGCGGCCTCGCTGACCTGGGCGGGCAGCACGCCGTCGGCCACCAGGAACACGTCGCTGTCCATGCGGGCGCCCTCGTGGGTGGCGCGCACCTGCGACACGACGCCGGAGATGCGCAGGGGCTGGCCGTCGGGCAGCACCCGGTCGACCACGACCACGTCGTCGAGCTGCAGGTAGGTGCCCTCGCCCACTCCGACCCAGAACTCGAGCGGGGTGGCCGGCTCGGTGCCGATGACCCGCCCCGCGACGGGCGACCCGGTGGCGGGCGACGCCGGCGCCGCCGCCGGGCCGGGCGCCGACCCGGCGCCGGCCGGGCCAGCATGGCGGTCGGCGGGTCGTTCCATGTCGAGCGACAGTATCGAGCCGGTGTGACGCACTGGCTGATGCCCCCGACCGAGGCGCCCCGGGCGGCCGACGACCGGGCCGGTCCCCGAGGCAATGGCGGTCGATCGGGCGCTCCCGAGGCGATACCGGTCGGCCCCCGACCGCGAATGCCTCGGGCCCTCCAGAACGACCGCGATTGCCTCGGGCTCCCCAGAACGACCGCGATTGCCTCGGGAGCCGGAGAACGACCGCGAATGCCTCGGGCTCCAGCCGCCGCCGACCAGGGCGACCGGGAGCGACCTGATGTCCAGCCGATCGTCCTCAGCCGGGCAGGAACGACAGGCGCACCGTGCGGCGCCGGTTGTCGACGTTCAGGTCGACCAGGCAGACGCTCTGCCACGTGCCGAGCGCCAGGCGGCCGTCGACGACGGGGATCGAGGCGTACGGCGGCACCAGGGCCGGCATCACGTGGCTGCGGCCATGGCCCCGCGAGCCGTGGGCGTGGCGCCAGCGGTCGTCGGCCGGCAGCAGGTCGTCCAGCGCGGCCAGCAGGTCGTGCTCGCTGCCCGCACCGGTCTCGATCAGCGCGACGCCGGCGGTGGCGTGCTCGACGAACACGTGCAGCAGCCCGTCACCGGCCCCGGTGACGAAGTCGGTGCACGCCGCGGTGATGTCGACGACCGCTTCCGTCGACCCCGTGTCGAGCGTGATCGTCTCGGTGCGCATGATGTCAGTCTGGACCACCGGACGCGCTCGGAGCCGCGACCGGCCGGAGGCCGGGTGGGTCAGCCCCGACCGGAAGAAGGACATGATCGCCAAGCTGACCGAGACCATGGTCGCCGTCGAGGGTGAGAACATGCGGCCGGTCACGTGGGTGATCATCGAGGACGTCGCCAGCGGCGAGTTGGGCATCGGCGGCAACGCACGCACCACCGCCGACGTCAAGACGGTGGCCGCCGGAGCTCCTGTGGGCTGACACCGGGTGGGCCCGCCAGGCTCGCACGCCCGGCGGGCCCGGCTTAACGTCCGTCCATGGCAGACGCGACGGGACCGGTCACCACCACCATCGAGGACGGGGTCGCCGTCCTGCGCTTCGACGACGGCAAGGCCAACGTGCTGTCGTACGAGGCCGTCGACAGCTTCTCGGCCGCCCTCGACCGGGCCCAGGCCGAGGCGG
>DASTFE010000361.1:0-5769 GCA_035708905.1 Acidimicrobiales bacterium
GGGCGGGCGGCCCCCGACGCGGTCACGAGGTTGGCGAGGTTGCCGTCTTCGCCGAACACCTGCTGCCCGAGCGGTTGCAGCCAGCAGAGCACGGCCACCACGGCCGTCGCGGCCCCCCAGCGCACGGCCCGGCGGCGCGTCGCCGGCCAGCCCGCCGGGTCGCTGCGTCGCCGACGCCGGAGGTCGGCTGCGGCACCGGCGAGGGCGAGCCCCGAGAGCCCGGGGACGAGCACCACGTAGCTCAAGTGCGTCTGCAGCACGAGGCTGCCCGCGAGGGCCACGACCGGGAGTGCCCAGAGCCGACCGCTCACCGAGATCGCCGTCGCCGTCAGGAGCGCGGCGAAGGGCATGATCACGGCGTACGGGCCGTACGGATCGTGCACCACGACGCCCCCGAGCGACCACGCGAGCAGCGCCATCGCAGTCACACCCACGAGACCGGCGGCCGCCCCCGCCCACCGGCGCAGCAGGAGGCCGACCGCAGCGATGCTGGCCGCGTTGAGCGCCGCGGTGCCGATCGCCGTCCCCGCCGCGACGCCGAAGAGGCGCACGGGCACCGCCAGCAGGTCGAACTGCAGCGGACCCGGGTGACTCAAGGCCGTGCCCGCGTAGCGCGAGGCCGACGACGCTGTCCCGAGCAGCGGCGGATGCATCGTGAACACGTCGTGGGCGCGGAGCGCGAAGTACCCCTCGTCGCCGATCGGTTGCCAGTCGGTCAGCGCCCCTTTGACCCCTGCGCCGACTGCGGCCGCCACGGCGACGGCCAGGGTCAGCCGGAAGGCCGACCCGGACGCCCCGCCGTCGTCGTGTGTCGTCGATGCCGGTGTCCCGGCCGGTCCGGTGGCCGGTCGCGCGGGTCCCGCACCGGTGGCGCGGCCGTCAGGATCGGCATGTCGTTCCGCCGGGATCGCGGCTCCCGCACCAGCTTGTCCCATCGCTCCTTCCCAGCTCGCCCTGGCGGCGCGCGGCAGGCAGCGAGCCTGCGAGCACTCATCCCCATTCCGCCTTGGTGAGCGCGCACCGTACCGCGAAACGTGAGTGGAGGGCCGCCTCCGTGAGGTGAAGGACCTCGGCTGGGTGCGGGGCGATCGCGCCCAGGCGTTCGGCGCGGCCGCGCCGAAGCCTCGCGGGGTTGCCCCGTCGACCTCAGCAGGGCGTCATCCGGCGCTCTCCGGTCCCTCCGCATTGACCATCCACGGGGTGCCGAACCGGTCGACGCACATGCCGAACAGGGGCGCCCAGAACGTCTCGCCCGCCGGCATGGTGATCTGGCCGCCCTCCGCCAAGGCGTCGAAGACCCGCCTGGCCTCGTCGACGTCGGCCACCGAGTAGTTGACGTACATGCCCTGCACGGGACCGAAGTCGTCCGTCGTGGGGTCGTCCGACGCCATCAGGATGTCGTCGCCGACCCGCAGCGCCGCGTGCATCACCAGGTCGGCCTGTTCGGCCGGCACCTCCTGCTCGCCCGGTGGCATGTCCGCCATGGTCATCACGTCGAGCTCGCCGCCGAAGATCTCCTGGTAGCGGGTGAACGCCTCGCGGCAGTTGCCGCCGAAGTTGAGGTAGGGGTGGAAGGCCATGGGTTCCTCCTGAGCCGGGCACGAGGAGCCGTCCCACGGCGGCCCCGCTGCGGCACCCGCCACCGTAGGCGGCCATCCCGCGTCCGGCACGGGGCCTGCGCCGGCAGCGCCCCCGACGGGTGCATCCGGCGGGCCGGTCCTGGCAGAAGAGGCTGGCGAACCAGTGCCCACCCAGCTGACACAGGGAGGCGTCATGAAGCACAAGATCCTGGCGGCCGCCGTCGCCGCCGGAATGACCATGGGGCTCGGCGCCACCGCCGCGTCGGCCTCCGGCCCGCCCGCCGGCGCCGGCCAGGGCGGCAAGCCCGCCGGCATCGCTTGCCAGCAACAAGGCATCGGCACGCTCCGGTCGCTCGGTCTCCTGCCGGCGGTGGCCCGCGGGGGCATCGAGGTCGAGGGCGTCGGCGTGCTGTCGTTCTCGACCGTCCTGTCGTTGCACCGCACCAACCCCGAGCTGTTCCAGACCGGCGGCGTGACCGTCGTCGTCGACGGCGCCCAGGTGCCGGCGACCTGGTGTGACGGGGTGTGACCCCGTCGTCGGGCACCGGTTCGAGGCCCGGGGCCCGACGACCCGCGCGGTGCCGCCGTGCGGCGCCGACGCCCAGCGCCGGACGCTGCTCTAGGCTGCGCCTCGGGCGACGGAGGCGGAAGGGTCGGTCGGATGAGGGACGAGCTCGAGCACGCCCCGGGCGGCGCCGTGGCGCCCGCGGCGCGCCCGCCGGCGGCCCGATGAGCGAACCTAGCCCAGACATCCCGCTGGTCACGGCGACGGGCAGCGGCGCCGTCGCGGCTGGCGACGTCAGCATCCTCGGTACCTATGCGGCCGGGCGCGACCTGCACATCGGCCAGGTGCAGATCCACGAGGCCGAGCGGCCGTGGCAGTCACCGGCGCAGCTGCCCCGCGACATCGACGACTTCACCGGGCGTGAGGACGTGCTCGCCGACGCCCTGGCGATCCTCGACCGGGACGCCGCCGGGATCGCGGCGCCGGTGCTGACGGTGTTCGGCAAGCCGGGGGTGGGCAAGACCGCCTTCGCCGTGCGGCTCGCGCACCGCCTCCGCGCCCGGTTCCCCGACGGCCAGCTCTACGTCAACCTCCGGGGGGTCGAGGCTCAGCGGCTCGATCCGTCCGTGGTCCTCGCCGACTTCCTGGACGCGGTCGGCGTCCCGCAAGCGTCGGTGCCCGCCGGTCTCGACGCCCGCGAACGGCTCTACCGCGCCCGCCTGGCGGGGCGGAGGGTGCTGGTCGTGCTCGACAACGCCGCGACGGAGGCACAGGTGCGGCCGCTGCTGCCCGGAGCCCCCGAGTGCGCCGTCGTGGTCACCAGCCGTCAACCGCTGCACGGCCTCGACGTCACGCGCCGGTTCCCGCTCGACGTGTTCGATCCCGAGCAGGCCGTCGAGCTGCTCGCCCGCACGGCCGGAACCGACCGGGTGGCGGCCGAGCCCGTGGCCGCGGCGGAGATCGCCGCCCTGTGTGGCTATCTGCCGCTGGCGATCCGCATCGCCGGCGCCCGGCTGGCGGCCAAGCTGCACTGGAACCTCGAACGCATGGCCACGCGCCTGTCCGACGAGCGTCGCCGGCTCGACGAGCTGCAAGGAGGTGACCGCGAGGTGCGAGCCAGCTTCCAACTCAGCTACGAGGGTCGCGACCCGCTGGAGCAGCGGGCGTTCCGGCTGCTGGGCCTGCTCACGTTCCGCAGCTTCCCGGCCTGGGTGATCGCGGTGCTGCTCGACGATCCCGACATCGACGCCGAAGACCTGGCGGAGGACCTCGTCGACGCGCAGCTCCTCGAGCCCGACGGCGCCGACGAGACCGGCGAGCCGCGGTTCCGGCTGCACGACCTGCTCCGGCTCTTCGCCCGAGAGCGCGGGGACGGCGAGGAGCCTGAGCAGGCCAGGCAGGCGGCCGTCACCCGGATCGTCGACACCTACCTCGCCCTGGCCACCGTGGCCGAGGCGGGCCTCGGCCGGGTCCAGCGAGCCGACGAGCAGGCCGCCGCGCCCGACCTGCCGCTGACGGTGGGGCGGGGCCACGCCGACGCCCTGGGGCGCCGACCCCTCGCCTGGCTGCGGATCGAGAAGGACAACCTGGTGGCGGCGGCGGTGCAGGCGCGTGACGCCGGGCTCTGGCGCCAGGCGTGGGGGATCTCACGCACGTTGAACTCGTTCTTCATCTGGCACGCGCACTGGGACGACAGCCTCCGGGTCAAGGACGTCGCCCTCGACGCGGCCCGCCGGGCCGGCGACCGGCACGCCGAGGCCCTCGTGCTGTTCGATCTCGGCGGCGGGTACCTGGTGCGCAACGACTGGGCAGCGTCGATCGACCACCTGGAGCGCAGCCGGGCCCTGCTCCACGACCTCGGCGAGACCGAGCTGGAGGTCGAGGCCGTGCTGCACCTGGGCGTGTCCTATCGCGACTACGCCAGGTACGACGCGGCGGTGGTGTGCTACCGGGAGGTGCTGCCGAAGTTCCGCGAGCTGGGCAACGAGCTGCTCGAGGCGTCCACCTACCACAACCTGGGCTTGGCGCTGCGCGAGCAGGGCGACGTCCACGGGGCGATCGAGTGCTTCGAGCGCTGCCTGCCGGTGTTCACCCGCCGCGACGACCACATCGGCCGAGCCCGCGCCCTGCACAGCCTGGGCGTGGCGCTCCGCTACCTCGGCCGCCACGACGAGGCCGAGCCGCACTACGAGCTGAGCCTGCAGCTGTGCCGCGACGTCGGCGACCTGCGCTGGGAGGGCATCCTGCTGCTCAGCACCGGCCGTCTTCGCCGGCGCCAGGGCCGGCTGGACGAGGCCGCCGCCTGCTTCCAGGAGGCGCTGCCGCTGTTCCTCCGCCTCGGTGACATCCAGGGCGAGGCGCAGACGTACCGCAGCATCGGCGCGGTGCTGCGCGACCGGGGCGACCTCGCCGGGTCCGCCGCCTACCTGGATCGTGCGCACGAGCTGATGGCCGGACTGGCCCACGAGCGCGGCGTCGGCCAGGTCAGGCACGCCATCGCCTGCACGCAGATCGCGGCCGGCGCCACCGACGACGCCGTCGCCAACCTGCGGGCCTGCGTGGCGATCTTCCGCTCGCTGGGCGACCAGCCGTGGCAGGTGCGTTCGCTCGGCAAGCTGGGCGCCACGCTGGCGGCGCAGGCGGACGCGGCCGGCGCCGCCGCGGCGTGGCGTGAGGCCGCCGACGTGCTGGCTGCGTCGCGGCTGCCGGCCGAGTCGCCGCTGCGGGCGTGGCTCGGCCGCCTGGCCGCCGGCGGGGCTGCGCCGGCCTGACGCTCGCCTGGCTGGTCTCTCCCGGGCCGCCGCCTGGCGGGAACGCAGCTGGGAAGCGGTCGCACGCCGGCCGGCCTACCCCGGGGCCGCCGCTCGCCTGGCGGGCCGGTCAGGGCGCCGCCGAGCCCGGGGCCGTCCGCCGGCCCCGCTGCAGCAGCACGGACTCGCTCACCTCGTAGTACGTCTTCCAGAGGTGCACCAGGTTCAGCACGACCGCCTCGTAGCGGTCGGCCAGCACGTCCCGGTGCTTGCGCACCAGGTGCTGCAGCAGCTCGATCCGCTTGTCGTTGCTCCAGGTGAACACCGTGGAGTCCTCGTGCCGGCGGTAGAAGAAGAGCTGCTCGGGCAGCACGTCGCCGGTGAAGCCCCGCTTGGCGAGGCTGAGGTAGAGGTCCCAGTCCTCGAAGCCGGGCAGCTCCTCGTCGTAGCCGCCGGCGCGGTCGAGGGCCTCGCGGGCGAACAGCTTGGTGCACCGGCCGTCGGTGTGGAGGAACAGCATCAGGTTCGGCACGAAGCCGACCGGCACGTAGGTCGTGTCGAGGAGGCCGAAGTTCTGGGAGTAGCAGCCGACGTAGGCGAGGTCGGGGTTGCGGGTGAGGGCCTCGACCGCGCTCGGGATGTAGCTCGGGTGGATCAGGTCGTCGGCGTCGAGCGGCATCACGAACCGTCCCGAGCTGGCGGCGATGCCGGTGTTGCGGGCGGCCGCCACGCCGCGGTTCGACGCGTGCGACACCACGACGACGTCGTCGAGGGCCGCCAGCTCCTTTGCGACCTGGGGATCCGTGGAGCCGTCGTCCACCACGACTATCTCGAGGTCGCCGTAGTGCGAGGCCTGCACGGACCGCACCGTCTCGCCGAGGTAGCGGGCCTGGTCGAACACGGGGACCACCACCGACACCGGTGGGCGCCTGGC
>DASTFE010000362.1:0-5496 GCA_035708905.1 Acidimicrobiales bacterium
CGGCGTCGCGATCGCCGCGACCTCCTCGAAGAACGCCTCGAAGCCTCCTGGCATCATGAGGCTCAGATGCCGGCCGCGCTCCGAATGGACCTGATAGCCGTGCGGCACATCTCGCGGTCCCCAGACCCAGCTGCCTGGAGACGCCGTGATCACGTCGTCCCCAACGAAGACGCTGTACTCACCCTTGAGGACATAGAACGCTTCGTCCTCGCGGTGATGCACATGGAGCGGGGGCACGGCGCCTCCCGGCCCTGTCACTTCGACTGCACCGACAGCGCCGTTGGTATCGCTCGACGACACGACGATGGCGATCGTCTGCTTGAAGAGCCGGATTGGCACCTTGCCCTCCTTGCCGAGATTTCTCGTGCACCAGAATGGTTGATCAGGGCAACCTGCGACGCTCGTGCCTTCAACGCCCTGCACGACGGCGGTATGCGCGTTTGTGGACGCACGCCGTTGTCGACGGGCCGCGGCCGCTGCACCATTCGTCTGTCAAGGTGGCGGTGTGGCTGAGCAGCAGCTCGATGGTGGGATCGCGAACGCGGGCCGGGTCGTCCGCGTCGGTCCGCATGTTCT
This sequence comes from Acidimicrobiales bacterium, assembly GCA_035708905.1. Lineage (GTDB taxonomy): Bacteria > Actinomycetota > Acidimicrobiia > Acidimicrobiales > VFJN01 > ZC4RG19. The sequence goes on from DASTFE010000362.1 coordinate 577, forward strand.
TCGCCCGTCGCATCCGCAGTCGGGTTCGATCCACGCCTTCCTGCGGGCGGTGAGGCACGCCGGCTTCGAGGGCGCCTCGTCACCAGTCGGTATCGACGACGACGGGCGCGAGCGCCTGGTGTTCGTCGACGGCGAGGTCCCCGTGGCGCCCTATCCGCGCTGGAGCCAGTCCGACACCGCGCTGGCGTCGATCGCCAGGCTGCTGCGCAGCCTGCACGACGCTGCCCGCGGGTTCGACCCTCGGGGTCTCACCTGGGACGACAGTCTGGCTGACCCTGCGGGCGGGACGCTCGTGTGCCACAACGACGTGGAGCTTTCGAACGTCGTCTTCCGTGACGGCGTCGCCGTGGCGCTGCTCGACTTCGAGTTCGCTGCCCCTGGCCGCCCCGTCTACGACCTGGCCCAGCTCGCCCGCCTCTGTGTACCGATCGACGACGACTTCGACCAGGCGCGGCTCGGCTGGCGGCCCGCCGACCGGCCGGCACGGCTACGACTCGTCGCCGACGCCTACGGACTGGACCGGGACGACCGGGCGGAGCTGCTCACCGCCATGGACGATGCCATCGATCGCATCGAAGCGGCCGTCCGGCGCCGCGTCGACGCCGGTGACCCGAACGCCGCCGCGACGTCGAAGAGGACCGGGGGCATGGAGAAGTACGACCGCCGGCGCCGCTGGTGGACCGACCACCACGACCAGTTCGCCGCCGCTCTCCTCTGACGCGCATCCCGTGCGCTACGCGCCGCCGCGGCGAATCCACGGTGCCTCGCCTGCTGCGCGGTCGCGAGCGCGCGGGCGTCTGCGCCGCCCGGTCGGGAGCGACGTCGTCCGGGAACGGACGCTCACGTCGTGGCCGACTCTCCAGACCGACCTCCGCAATGCCGGCGCCCGATGGGTCGAAGCCCAGCCTCTAAGGTGCGCCCATGGCACTCCTCCGACGAGCGCTCGCCGCGGTGGGCATCGCCGCCGTCCTCGCCGCCATCCTGCGGCTGCGGGGGTCGGGCGGCACGCCACCCCAGTCCGGGGGCTGGCGCGAGCTGTCGGGCCCGGGCCTGCGGTAGCGGCGTGCGCATCCTCGTCTGCGGGGCCGGTGCCGTGGGGGCACGGGCGGCCCGCCACCTGATCGCCGACGCCGGCATCGAGCGGGTCCTGCTCCACGACACCGACCGCAAGCGCCAGGCAGCCGTCGTCGCCTCGCTGGGCGAGCGGGCCGAGGCGGTCGACGAGCCCGAACCCGCGGTGGCGGACCTCGTGCTGCTGGCTTCGCCCGCTGGCCGGCAGAGCCATCTGGCCCGGCGAGCGGTGGCGGCGGGGCGCCACGTGGTGTCCGTCGCCGACAGCCTGGGTGCCGTCGAGGGCCTCCTCGACCTGCACGCCGAGGCGCGCGAGCGGCGACTCACGGTCGCGGCCGGTGCCGGCTTCGGGCCCGGCCTGTCGTGCGTGCTGGCCCGCCATGCCGCCGGCGAGCTCGACGGCGTGGACGAGATCCACGTCGCCCGCCACGGCACCGGGGGACCGGCCTGCGCCCGGCAGCACCACCACGCGCTGCGGGGCCTGGCTCTCGACTGGCGCGAACACTCCTGGCGCCGCCGCCCGGCGGGCTCGGGGCGCGAGCTGTGCTTCTTCCCCGACCCGATCGGGGGCGCCGACTGCTACCGGGCCGTGCTGCCCGACGCCCTCCTGCTGGTGCCCGCGTTCCCGGGCGCCAGCCGGGTCACCGCCCGCCTCGCCGCCACGCGGCGCGACCGCCTCACGGCCAACCTGCCCATGCTGCGCCGCCCGCACGCCGAGGGGCGGATCGGCGGGCTGCGGGTCGAGGTCCGCGGCCGCCGCGGCCCGGCCCGCGACACCGTCGTGCTCGGCGCCGTCGACCGCCCCGCGGTGGCCGCCGGCACCGTGGCGGCCGTGACGGCGCGCTGGATCGCCTCCGGCCAGGTGCTGGCGACCGGTGCCGCCGGGCTCGCCTCGCTGGTCGAGCCCCTGCCCTTCCTGCACGAGCTCGTGCGGGCCGGCGTGTCGGCCGCGGTGTTCGAGGGCGCCTGAGCGGACGGACGGGGGCAGGTAGTGTCCCCCGCCGTGATCCGCCGCCACGCCGTCCCGCTGCTCGCCGTCGCCGCCCTGGCCGTCGCCGCCGCCTGCGCCGATGACACCGCAGGTGACGCGGCCCCGAGCGAGGGCGATTCGGGCCGCGCGACCAGCGGCGGCGAGCTGATCGGCCCGGCGCCCGAGGGTATAGACGGGGTGCAGGCCTACCGGGTCGACACCAACAGCCACACCGAGGACGACCTCGCCTACCAGCTCGTCCCCCCGGTGGGCGGCGACCACTTCCCCGTGCCGGCCACGTGCGGCTTCTACGAGACCGACGTGCCGCCCGACGAGATGATCGTGCACGACCTCGAGCACGGCGCCGTGTGGATCGCCTTCGCACCCGACCTCGACGACGGGCAGCAGGCCACCCTGCGCGGCCTGGTCACGCAGCAGGCCAAGGTCATGGCCACGCCCCGCGACGGGCTCCCCAGCCCGGTCGTGGTGTCGGCCTGGGGCCGCCAGCTCACGCTCGACAGCGTCGACGACCCGCGCCTGGCGCAGTTCGTCGACACCTACCGCCCCAGCCCGGACGCCCCCGAGCCTGCGGCCCCGTGCCAGGGCGTCGGCGAGCCGGCCGTGGTGTCGCCCGCCGGCTGACCGGGCCGCCGTGGTGTGTCGGCCGCCGGCTGACCGGGCCCCGTGGTGTCGCCCGCCGGCTGACCGGGCCGGGCGGCCGGGTCACACGGTGACCGACGCCCGCCACCGGTCGAGCAGGGACGTGTCGCCGAAGACCTGGAACCGGTCCGTGCCGGCGCGGTTCCACAGCAGCAACAGCAGGTCCGAGGCCGTGCCCCGCACCGCCACGTCGCCCTTGGCGTGGGCGTGCTCGACGGTCACGCCGGCCGGGCCGAGGGTGACCAGCCACTCGCCCACGCCGGCGTCCAGGTCGGGATCGGTGGCGTGCAGGTGGATGGTCTCGCCGGCGCCGCCGAGGTCGCCGGTGCCCCGCCAGGGCAGCACCACCGCGAACATCTCGTCGACGCCGTCGATCGCCAGGGCCGTGCTAACCGGCGTGGGCGCGTCCACCGCGAGCTGGGCGTCGACCCGGTGGATGGCCGCCTCGAGCGCCATGCGCCGCGGCCAGAACGTCGCGGGCTGCGGGCCGGCCCACGTCACGACCTCGCCCTCGACGTCGGCGGCCTCGAGCGCGGCCACCAGCTCGTCGCATCCGGCCCGCGCCCAGTCGACGACCTCGGGGCCCGCGGGCGCGCTCTCGACCTGCTGCGCCGCGCCGGTGGTGACCCAGGCGGCGGTCCAGCGGTGGACGCGTCCCAGGTGGGCGACGAGGCGCTCGCAGGTCCAGCCCGGGCAGGTGGGGACCGGGCGGTCGAGGGCACCGCCCGCCGTGGCGAGGAGCAGGTCGGCGTCGTCGCGCAGCGAGGTGATGTACGAGGAGCGGTCCATGGCCTCATCTTGCGCCAGAATCGTGGCCGTGATCGTCGATTGCGCGGTGTACACCCGGGGCAAGCGCCGTCCGGGCGAGCTGCGCCTCGACGACGCGCTCGAGTCGTGCCGCATGGACGACACGTTCGTGTGGATCGGCCTCCACGAACCGACGCAGGCCGAGTTCGACGCCGTGGCCGCCGAGTTCCAGTTGCACCCCCTCGCGGTCGAGGACGCCATCAAGGCCCACCAGAGGTCCAAGCTCGAGCGCTACGGCGACTGCGTGTTCCTCGTGTTCAAGACCGCGCGCTACGACGACGCGGCCGAGGCGATCGAGTTCTCCGAGATCCAGCTGTTCGCGGGCGAGCGCTTCGTCATCACGGTGCGCCACGGCGAGGCCAGCGCGCTGAGCCCGGTGCGCCAGGAGCTCGAGCGCGACCCCGATCGGCTGGCGCTGGGCCCGATCGCGGTGGTGCACGCCATCCTCGACCGGGTGGTCGACGACTACCTCCCGGTGCTCGACGGGCTCGACAACGACATCGCCGAGATCGAGATCCAGGTCTTCTCACCCGACCGCAACAACCCGGCCGAGCGCATCTACAAGCTCAAGCGCCAGGTGCTCGAGCTGTTCCGCAACGTCGAGCCGCTCATCGAGCCCCTCGACCGGTTGCACACCGGGTGGCACCCGTTCGGGGGGGCCGGCATCGACCTCGGGCCCTACTTCCGGGACATCCACGACCACCTGCGCCGCGAGGTCGCCCGCATCGAGGTGCAGCGCGAGCTGCTGAGCGAGGTGCTGACCGTCAACCTCGCCCACATCTCCATGCGGCAGAACGAGGACATGCGCCGCATCTCGGGCTGGGTGGCGATCGCGGCGGTGCCGACCATGCTGGCCGGCTTGTGGGGCATGAACTTCGAGCACATGCCCGAGCTCAACGAGCCATGGGGCTACCCGACGGCGCTGGGGATCATGGCCACCGTCTCGCTGTCGCTGTTCTACTTCCTGCGGAAGCGCCGCTGGATCTGACGCGCCGGGCCCCGATCCGCCGGTCCGACTCCGTTGCCGGCCCGTGGTCAGGTCTGCAGGAGCGCCAGCAGCTCGTCGTGGAGTGTGCCGTTGGTGGCGACGCCGCTGCCCGCGGCCGCCCCCGGCGTGCCGTCGACGCCCGTGAAGCGCCCCCCGGCCTCGGCCAATATCACGGGCATGGGGGCCATGTCGTACACCTCGACGGTCGGGTCGACCATGGCGTCGGCCCGTCCCGTGGCCACCAGCGCGTAGCCGTAGCCGTCGCCCCAGGTGCGCAGGTGGCAGCCGGCGTGCTTGACCGCGAGCAGGGCCCGGTCGTCCCAGTGCGTGTAGCTGCTGGTGGTCAGGTACGAGCCGTCGAGCGCGGCCGTGTCGCTCACCCGGGCCGGGGCGCCGTCGCTCCAGCACCCCCGGCCCCGCCCGG
>DASTFE010000363.1:0-3519 GCA_035708905.1 Acidimicrobiales bacterium
GTCACCGGCACACCCGTCGTATGGTGGGCAGTCGTCTACCACAGGTGGCGGTTAGATACGAGCGAACCCCGCTCACCAGAGGCGATGCTCCGGCTCGACGGTGGATCGGGCCGCCGAACCCGAGACCGCACGACCTCGCCGCCCGTGGACGAGCGGGTAGAACTCCGACACATCAGCGCAACAGCCATCGGTCTCGCCATCGTGCTGACGGTCGCCTGTGGCGGTGGCGACAGCCGCGACGACGGCGCCGATCGGGCCGCGCAGACGCGTACCAATACGGCAGAGAGCGCGACGGACGTGGCCCCGCGCGCCGACACGACGTGGGTCGCGACCGCCACGATCTCCAAGGTCGCGGTCTACACCGAACCTCACATGGAGGTGCGGGGTCGACCGGAGTCCGTTGTGGCACGTGTGTGGCACCAGGGCGATCGCTGGCCACCGAGGCCGGCGGCGCTCGACAGTCGGCCCGGCGGGCGTGACCTGGGTGCCAGTGGGAGGCTCGGGGGGCAGGGCTCGAACCTGCAACAACCAGCTCCAAAGGCTGGCGTTCTACCAGTTGAACTACCCCCGACGGTGGCCACAACCGTACCCGGCGCCGGGCCATCGCCGGCACCGGCTACCCAGGTTGGAGGGCCCGCCCGGGCGCCACTAGGGTGGCGGGCCTCATGGGTTCACTGATCAAGAAGCGCCGCAAGCGCATGCGCAAGAAGAAGCACAAGAAGATGCTGAAGCGCACCCGCTGGCAGCGCCGCGCCGCCGGCAAGTAGCCGGCCCGGCGCCACCGCAGACGCGATCGCTCCGCCGAGCGCCCCCACCGGGGCGCTCGTTGCGCGTCACGGGTCACGGCGTCGGCGGCGGGCGCTCTCGCCCCGGACCGCGGCGCACCGGCGGCGCACGGTCCGCCGATCGAGCGCCCGTCACCAGTAGGCGGGGATCGTGTGGGTCACGATGCGGCCCTCGCCCGGGTGGGCGCCGTCGACGAACCAGGTCGACCCCGACCCGGCGAGCCGGGGCGTCTGGCCCGTGGCGTCGCCGAGGGCGTCGCGGAACGCGGCCAGCCGCGGCTCGACCACCAGGGCGGCCGGCTCGAGGTCGTTGAGATCCGCCCCCGTCGGGCCGCCGAGGTCGTCCCAGGCCGCGTACACGGCGGGTGTCGAGCATCCGAACGGCGGCATCGCCAGCGTGACGGTGCGGGCCACGAACGGCAGCGGCTCGATGATCTCGCCGATGCCGGTGACGCGCGCCCGCCCGCCCCGCAGGCAGAACGGCACGTCGGCGCCGAGCGAGGCGGCGACGCCCAGGTCGTCGCAGCCCGCCCAGCGCATCACGGCGGCCGCGTTCGACGACCCGCCGCCCAGCCCACCACCGGCGGGGATGCGCTTGCGCAGCGCCACGTGGGCCTCGCGCCCCACGGCCCGCAGCGCCCGGCCGACCAGGTTGTCGTGGGGATCGACGACGCCGAACTGGTGACCCTCGACCACCTCGAAGCCCGATCCCTCGGTGAAGGTCAGTTCGTCGGCCAGGTCGAGGCTCACCATCTCGGCGTCGATCAGGTGGTAGCCGTCGTCGCGGACCCCCGTGATGCGCAGGGAGACCGTGAGCTTGGCCGGGGCGCGCAGGACCGCCGTCAGCCGTCCGCCTGGCGCTTCTGCAGCAGGACGCCGAGCGCCAGCAGCACGCCGGCGCCGAAGATGCCCTGGCCCAGGGTGGGCAGGTTGCCGAGGAACCGGTCGGCGAAGTCGGGACCGAACTCGTCGTCCTGGGTCAGCCAGTACAGGTAGGCGACCGCATGGAGGCCGAGCACCACCCAGGCGCCGATGGTGACGAGCTTGACGACGTCGAGCGGCTTCTTCGCCGGGGCCGCGTAGCCGCCGTACTGCGGCTGGGGGTACTGCTGGTAGCCCGGTTGCGGATACGGCTGCTGCTGCCCGTAGCCCGGCTGTCCCTGCTGGTTGTAGGGGTCTTGGGGAGTGCTCATGGCGATCACCCTGCCACACCGGACGCGCCCGCCCGCGCGCCCGGCAAACGGGCGAGGCGGGCCCAGGCGTCGAGGTCCAGGTCCTCGGCCCGGGCGTCGGGGCGCACACCGGCCTCGGCGAACCCCGCGGCGTCGACCAGGCCGGCCAGCGACCGCCGAAGCATCTTGCGCCGCTGGCCGAACCCCGCCTCGACGAGCGCGAACAGCCGGTCGGGGTCGGCGTCGACCCGGGGCTCGGGCAGCCGGCGGAGCCGCACGAGCGCGGACTCGACCTTGGGCGGGGGGACGAACACGGTGGGCGGCACCCGCCCGACGACCTCGGCGTCGGCCCGGAAGGCGACCTTGACGGACGGGATGCCGTACGCCTTGTCGCCCGGCCGGGCGGCCAGGCGCTCGGCCACCTCGCGCTGGACCATGACGAGCATCCGCTCGATCTGCGGGACGCCCGCCAGCAGGTCGAGCACCAGCGGCGTCGCCACGTTGTAGGGAAGGTTGGCGACCAGGGCCCAACGAGCGGCCGGGTCGCCGGGTGGGCCGAGCAGCGCCGCCCAGTCGAGCCGCATGGCGTCGCCGTGCACGACGCGCACGCCCCGGGGCTCGACGACGCTGCGCAGTGCCGGCAGGAGGTGGCGGTCGAGCTCGACGGCGGTGACCTCGGCGCCGGTCTCGGCCAGCGCCAGGGTCAGCGACCCGAGGCCGGGGCCGATCTCGACCACCCGGTCGCCCGGCCCGACCTCCGCCAGGCGGGCGATGCGCCGGACCGTGTTGGGGTCGGCGACGAAGTTCTGGCCCAGGGCCCGGCTGGGCGACAGCCCGTGCTCGGCGAGCAGGGCGCGCACCTGGCGGGGGCTGAGGGTCACCTGACGAGGCTACGCCCGGCGCCGAGCCGTCAGCCGAGCCCTCGGCCGAACTCTCACCCGAGCCGGTAGACCCGCTCGGCGTTGGCCCAGGTGGCCTCGGCCACCGCCTCGACCGGCCGGCCCATCGCCTCGGCCACTGCGGCGCCGACCAGCGGCACGAGCGCCGGGCGGTTGGGCCGCCCGCGGTGGGGCACGGGGGCGAGGTAGGGGCTGTCGGTCTCGACGAGGGCCCGGTCGAGCGGGCACAGCGCCGCGGCCGCCCGGACGTCGTCGGCCGACGGGAAGGTGACGATGCCCGAGAACGAGAGCATCGCGCCGCGGTCGAGGCAGGCCCGGGCCTCGTCGGGGCCGCCGGTGAAGCAGTGGAACACCGTGCGCTCGGGCACCCCGGCGGCGTCGAGCACCGCGAACGTGTCGTCCCACGCTTCACGGGTGTGGATGACGAGCGCGAGGTCGTGCTCGTGGGCGAGGGCGACCTGGTCGGCGAACGCCCGGCGCTGCACGTCACGGGGCGAGTGGTCGTAGTGGTAGTCGAGGCCGCACTCCCCCACGGCGACCACGCCCGGCTCGCCCAGCAGGTCGGCGATGCCGTCCAGGCCGTTGTCGGCGTCGTGGGGGTGCAGGCCGACCGTGGCCCACACGACGCCCGGGTGGCGGGCGGCGGCGGCGACCGCGTCGGCC
>DASTFE010000364.1:0-4205 GCA_035708905.1 Acidimicrobiales bacterium
GCGGCTTCGACTCGGCGACGAACCGGTCGAGCAACTCGTCCTGATCGCGCTCCAACTTCGCGATCTCGGCCTCGACCTTGGCCCGGTGCCGGCGCATCGCCTCGGCGTGCCGCTCGGCTTCGCGGCGGTCGTGGTCGGCGACGGGCGTCTCGGACACGAGCGCCCGCAGGCGCGCGTCGTCGGCCGCACCGGCGAGGTGGGTGAGCTGCTCGGTGCTGACCTCGAGCTCGCCCCGGAGTTGCCGGAGCCGCTCGGCGACCTGGCTGAGGCGCCGCTCGACCGACGACTTGGACATGGGTCGAGTCTAGGTGGCCCTGCACCCCTGCTCCGCGTCTTGCCGGTGGGCGGATGGCACGGCGAGGACTCCTGGCCGACGTATCACTGTCCGCGCGCAACGCGCGCGGACCGGGACGTACGGCGAGGCGACCGTACGGGTACCGTGCGCGGCGATGGCCACCGACCCCTGGGGCATCGACGACGGCTACCACGACGTGCACGGCGTATGGCACCCCACGCCGCCCGAGACCCGCACCGCCCTGCGGGCCGCGATGCACCCGGGCGGAGACCCCGAGGCGCCGCCACCCGCCCACGAGCCGCTGTGGGTCGTGCGGGCCGGCGCGACCGAGCCGCTGCTCGGCCCGTGCGAGCTGCGGCTCGAGGGCGGCGACACCCGCCGCGCGGAGGGCAGCCTGCCGCCCGACCTCCCGATCGGCTACCACGAGCTGCACCCGATCGGCGACGGGGACCCGTCCCGGCTGATCGTCACACCGGGCCGCTGCCACCTGCCCGGCGACCTGCGGGCGTGGGTGCTGTCGGTGCAGCTCCCCGCCTGCCGGTCGGCCGAGAGCTGGGGCATCGGCGACCTGGCCGACCTGCGGGCCATCGGCACCTGGGCCGCCGCCCGGGGGGCGGGGATGGTGGCCGTCAGCCCGCTCCACGCCCCGCTGCCGCTCGACCGGATCGAGCCCAGCCCGTACTTCCCGTCGAGCCGGCGGTGGTCGAACCCGCTCGTGCTGCGGATCGAGGAGCTGCCCGGCGCGGCGGGCGACGCCGACGTCGGCGAGCTGGCCGCCCGGGCCCGCCGGCTCGACGCCGAGCCCATCATCGACCGTGACCAGGTCTGGGACCTCAAGCGGCGGGCGCTCGAGCTGCTGTGGGAGCGGGCGGGGCCGGATCTGCGGCTCGCGCGCTGGCGGGACGAGATGGGCGCCGAGCTGGAGACCTACGCCCGGTTCTGCGCGCTGGCCGACCACCACGGCCGTGGCTGGCGGGACTGGCCACCGGAGCACCGCCGGCCCGACCTGCCCGGCGTGACCGCCTTCGCCGCCGCGCAGGCCGACCGGGTGGCGTTCTGGGCGTGGGTGCAGTTCCAGGTGCACCAGCAGCTGCGGCGGGCCGAGGAGCCGCTGCCCCTCCTCACCGACCTGGCCATCGGGGTCCACCCCGACGGCGCCGACGCCTGGGCGATGCAGCACATGCTGGCCCTCGACGTGCGCGTCGGCGCCCCGCCCGACGAGTTCAACCGGGCGGGCCAGGACTGGGGCCTGCCCCCCTTGATCCCCCACGAGGTGCGGGCCGCGGGCTACGCGCCGCTGGCGTCGCTGTGGCGGGCGGCGATGGGCCACGGCGGCGGCCTGCGCATCGACCACGTCATGGGGCTGTTCCGGCTGTACTGGATCCCGCCCGGGGGCGGGCCGGCCGACGGTGCCTACGTCCGGTACCGCGGGGACGAGATGCTCGCCGTCCTCGCCGTCGAGAGCGCCCGGGCCCGGGCCGTGGTCGCCGGCGAGGACCTGGGCACGGTCGAGCAGGAGGTGCGGCACGCGCTGGGGCAGGCGGGGGTGCTCTCGTACCGGCTGGCCTGGTTCGAGGAGGCCCCGCCCGAGCACTACCCGCCCCAGGCGCTCGCCGCGGTGTCGACCCACGACCTGCCGACGATCGCCGGTGTGTGGACCGGCGAGGACGCCGCCGACCAGCGCGCCGCCGGCATCGAGCCCGACGAGGACGCCCTCGAGCGGCTGCGGGGCAAGCTGATGGGGCTCACCGGGCTCGGGCCCGACGCCCCGGTCGAGGACGTCATCGTCGCCACCCACGAGCGCCTGGCCCGGGCGCCGAGCGCGCTGGTGGCCGCCACCATGGAGGACTGCCTGGCGCTCCGCCACCGTCCCAACGTGCCCGGCACCACCCACGAGCGGCCCAACTGGTCGGCGGCGCTGCCGATCCCGCTGGCCGAGGTCTTCACCGACCCGCTCGTCTCGCGTGTCGTCGCTGCCGTGCACCGCTGAGTCGCATCTCCCCGACGGATCGCCGGTGGGCGCCCCCGTCCGACCTCGCGTTCCTGCCGCACCCGCTTCCTGCCGCGGTTTCCGGGGCCGTGGCCCCCGATCTCGCGGCAAGAACGCGAGTCGGGTCGGGGTAGCGTCCGCGCGTGGCCGCTCCGTCCCGCCCGCCACTCGCCGTCGCGGTCGCCCAACCGCGCTGCGTGCCGTACGACGTGGCGGCGAACGCCAGCGCGCACGCGGCGCTGGTGCGCGCCGCCGGCGCTCGGGTCGTGGTCTTCCCCGAGATGTCCCTGACGGGGTACGAGCTGGACGCCCCGACGATCACGGCCGCCGACCCCCGGCTGGCGCCTGTCGTCGAGGCCTGCGCCGTCGCCGGCGCGACGGCGCTGGTGGGCGCCCCCGTGCCGGGCGGAGCGGGGCGGGCCCACATCGGGGTGATCGCGGTCGACGGCGCCGGGGCGACCGTCGCCTACCGCAAGATGTGGCTGGGCGGCGCGGAGTGCGACCGCTTCGCCCCGGGCCCAGAGCCGGCGGTGCTCGCCATCGACGGCTGGCGGCTCGGCCTGGCGGTCTGCAAGGACACCGGCGTGCCGCAGCACGCCGCCGACACCGCGGCCCTGGGCATCGATGCCTATGTCGCCGGCGTCCTGGAGCGCGAGGAGGACGCCGCCGTGCCGGACGAGCGGGCCCGCCGGGTGGCGAAGGACCACCACGTCTGGGTCGCCGTGGCCAGCTTCGCGGGATCGACCGGCGGCGGCTACGACCGCGCCGCCGGTCGGTCGGGCGTCTGGTCGCCCGACGGCGTCGCGGTCGCCCGGGCCGGGCCCGAGGTCGGCGCCGTGGTACGGGCGACGCTGGCCTGAACACATGTTCGCATAGCATCGGCGGCGTGCACGGTCCCGAGACGGTCCAGAAGGCGTTCGACCTGGCCGCGAGCGGGCTGACGCAGGCCGAGATCGCTCGTGCGCTCGGCATCGGACCGACGACCGTCAGCCGGTGGCTGGGACGCGGGCGCCAGGCCGTCCTCGGATCACCGATGCGGTCGCGGGCCACCGACGGGTGCCCCGCGCGGTGCGCGGTCGTGGACGACGTCCCACCGGCGCCGTACGCCTACCTGCTCGGCCAGTACCTCGGCGACGGCACCATCGTGCTCACACGTCGCAACGTGCACCGGCTGTTCGTCAGCTGCTGCGCCGCCTATCCCGGCATCGTCGAGGAGTGTGTCCAGGCGATCCGGGCAGTGCTGCCCGACAACCTGGTCGGCCGCCGGGCCAGAACGGGCGTGGTCGAGGTCTCCTGCTACTCCACGCACCTCCCGTGCCTGTTCCCCCAGCACGGTCCTGGCAAGAAGCACTCACGTCCGATCGTCCTCGCACCCTGGCAGGCCGCGTTGGCGCTCGACACCCACCCCGACCGGTTCGTCCGCGGGCTGATCCACAGCGACGGCTGCCGCTCGACCAACCGGGTGCGAGGTCGCAACGGCCGGTCCTACGAGTACGTGCGCTACCAGTTCTGCAACCGGTCCGACGACATTCGCGGGCTGTTCTGCGAAGCGTGCGACCGCCTCGGCGTCGAGTGGCGGCGGATGAACGCCGTCACCATCTCGGTCGCCCGGTCCGCCAGCGTGTCCCGGCTCGAGGCGATCGTGGGACCCAAGGCCTGAGAGCCATGGGCAAGTTGGTCTGTGCCCGGAGCGGGAGTCGAACCCGCACGCCCTCGCGGGCAGATGGGTTTGAGCCATCAGCGTCTGCCATTCCGCCATCCGGGCAGGCCACGCAGCCGACCCTGGCCGGATGCGTCGCCTGATCCTCGTGGGGCTGGGGCTGGCGGTCGTCGGGCTGGCGATCTACCGCCAGCGCACGATCGACCGCTGGGAGCAGGAGCTCGCCATCGGGCGGCACGGCAACGGCGGGTCGCCCGGCT
>DASTFE010000365.1:0-3632 GCA_035708905.1 Acidimicrobiales bacterium
ACACGACCGGGTCGCCCGACACGACGGCCGAAGCTCCGTCGACCACCGAGGCCACCCCCGAGGGCCCGTTCGTGCAGATCAGCGACGTGGTCGTCGAGGGCGGGCAGTACCGGGTGAACTACCAGACCATCGGCTACACGCCGTCGTTCGCCGAGGGCGAGCTGCACGTCCACCTCTTCCTGAACACGACGGCCCCCGAGAACGCCGGCACGAACGGCACGCCGCAGGGCATCTGGCACGTCACCGACGAGGCCACGTCCGCGCTGACCGACTTCGGCCCCGAGTCCAGGGGCGAGGCCACCCAGATGTGCGCCGCGGTCGCGACGTCCGGCCACGAGGTGCACCTGCGGGGCACCGAGACCGGCAACTGCGTCGACCTCCCGAGCTGACCGCGATGGCACGATGACGGTCACCGGCGACAGCGCACCCCTGCTGGACGAGATGCGGCACCGCCCGCTCGTCCCCCTGCCGGGTCAGCCCCGCGACGTGCCCTGGCCGACCGACGGGTGGCCGCAGGCGGCGCCGCCCGAGGGCGTCGCCGGCGGGCTGGACGCGCTGCTCGACGCCGTCATGCGCGACACCGACCGCTACGGCACCACCTACGCCGTGGCGGTCGTGCACCGGGGCCTGCTGGTGGCCGAGCGGTACGGCGGGGCGCTCGAGCACTGGGACCGCCCCCACGAGCCGGTCGAGCCGTCGACCCGGCTGCTGTCGTGGTCGATGGCCAAGTCGATGCTGCACGCCGTCGTCGGCACGCTCGTCGACGACGATCGCCTGGAGCCGGGCGAGCCGGCCCCCGTGCCCGAGTGGGGCCACGCCGGCGATCCCCGGAGCGGCATCACGCTCGAGCACCTGCTCACCATGCGCGACGGCCTCGACTTCAGCGAGGTCTACGACGACGCCGGCACCTCCGACGTCATCGAGATGCTGTTCGGCGCCGGCCAGGCCGACATGGCCCGCTTCGCCGCCGACCGGCCCCTCGCCCACCCGCCCGACACGGTGTTCAACTACTCGTCGGGCACCTCCACCATCGTCTCCGGGGTCGTCGCCCGCGCCGTGGGGCCCGGCGAGCCCTACCGCCACTACCTGCAGCACCGGCTGTTCGACCCGCTCGGCATGCGGTCGGCCGAGGCCCGGTTCGACGACGCCGGCACCTTCCTCGGCTCGTCGTTCGTCTACGCGTGCGCCCACGACTTCCTCCGGTTCGGCCTGCTCTACCTGCGCGGCGGCCTGTGGGAGGGCGAGCGGCTGCTGCCCGCGAGCTGGGTCGACCACGCCCGCCGCATCCGCAGCTACGACGAGCCCGAGGATCGCTGGTACGGCGCCCACTGGTGGGTCGTCGGCGACGACCTCGGCACCTTCTGGGCCAGCGGCTTCGAGGGCCAGTCGCTCATGCTCTGCCCACCGCTCGACCTGATGGTCGTGCGCCTCGGCCGCTCGCCCGACGACCACCACAACCCCAACCTGAAGGCGTGGCGGGCGGCGGTGGTCGACCTGTTCCGCGGCGCCTGACACGGCCCGCGGGGGTGCCCGTAACCTGCACCGATGGGCTACACCACCATGGACGAGGACGAGTGGCGCGCCTTCCTGCGCTCGCCCGTGCGGCCGGCGACGCTGGCGACGACCCGCAGGGACGGCCGGCCCCACGTGGCGCCGATCTGGTACGACGTCGACGACGACACGCTCGTGTTCACCACCGGGGCCGCCACCGTCAAGGGCCAGGCCGTGCGGCGCACCGGCCAGGTGGCCCTGTGCGTGCAGGACGACCAGCCCCCGTTCTCGTTCGCGGTCGTCGAGGGCACGGCCACGTGGTCCGACGACCTCGACGATGTACGACACTGGGCCACCCGAATCGGCGGCCGCTACATGGGGGCGGCGCGCGCCGACGAGTTCGGGGCCCGCAACGCGGTGCCGGGCGAGATGGTGGTGCGGGTCACGCCCACGCGCGTCGTCGCGTCCCGTGACGTGGCCGACTGAGGTCCGGCGGGCCGGCGCGACGGACGTCCGCCGCCGGCGTGGCCCCACGCCACCAGGCCGGTAGCGTCTGGCGCACGTGAGGTTCCGTCGCCTGGGTCTACGTGCTCGCGTCATCGCCGCTGGGGTGCTGATCGCACTGACGCTGTCCGTGGCGCTCGCCCTCCTGGCCTACCAGCTCACCCGCACCGAGCTGGTCGACGACCGCGAGAACCGAGCGGCCACGCAGGCCTACCTCAACGCCCGGCTGCTGCGCAGCAGCCTGCGTACGCCGGAACCCGACGTGGCGGCGATCCTGTCGTCGCTCGAGGGCAACGCGGGATCGACCGCCATCGCGCTGGTCGACGGCCAGTGGTTCGCCGGATCGGTGGGCTACGGGCCCGACAGCGTGCCGTCGTCGCTGGCCGAGACCGTCGCCGACGGCCAGGCGGGGCGGCAGATCGCCGCCATCGACGACAGGCCCCACGTCGTGGTCGGCGTGCCGGTCGCCGAGTTCGACGCCCGCTACTTCGAGCTGGTGCCGCTCGACGACATCGACGACGCGCTGTCCGACCTCGCCCGTGGGCTGGCCGCCGGCGCGGTGCTCGCCACCCTGGCGGGCGCGCTGGCGGGTTGGTACGCGAGCGGGCGCGTGCTCCGTCCCCTCGGGCGCATGGCCGACGCCGCGTCCGAGATCGCGGAGGGCGACCTGCACACGCGCGTCGACGCGCTCGGCGACCCCGACCTCGAGCGGCTGCAGGACTCGTTCAACCGGATGGCCGACTCGGTGCAGGAGCGGATCGAGCGCGAGCACCGCTTCACGTCGGACGTCAGCCACGAGGTGCGGTCGCCGCTGGCCGCCATGCTCTCCGCCATCCACATCGCCCGGCGGCGCGACGATCCCGACGCGGTCGACGACGCGCTGGCCCAGCTCGAGGAGCGCACCCAGGCCTTCCACGACCTCGTGGTCGACCTGCTGGAGATCTCCCGGGTCGACGCCGGCGTCGCCGAGCTCGAGGTCGAGCAGCTCGACCCCCGCGCCCTCGTCCACGCGGTGCTCGAGTCACAGGACCTCGGCGCCGTCGCCGTCGACGTCGACGAGGGCGTGCCCCCCACGATCAGCGCGGACAAGCGCCGGTTGGGGCGCATGGTCATCAACCTGCTCGAGAACGCCGAGCGCTACGGCGGCGGCGCCACGCGGCTCGAGCTGGCCGGCGCCGACGGCGTCGTGCGGATCGCGGTCGAGGACGCCGGACCCGGGGTGCCCGAGCACGAGCGCCGCCACGTCTTCGGCCGCTTCGCCCGGGGCGAGACGGCCCCCGCCGACACGACCGAGGGCACAGGGCTCGGCCTGGCGCTCGTGGCCGAGCACGCCCGCCTCCACGGTGGCCGGGTGTGGGTCGAGGACCGGTCGGGGGGCGGCGCCCGGTTCGTCATCGAGCTGCCGGTGGCGCGCGACGAACGGGGCGACGCGTGACCGTCCGGACCCTGCTCGTAGCCGTGGTGCTGGTCGTGTGCGGCGCCTGCGGCGTGCGCACCGACGACGAGGCCCGGGTTGCAGGGCCCGACGAGGTGCCCTTCGGGCTGCTCGACCCCGACCGGCAGGCGACCGCCGGCGACGTGCCCGCGGGCAGCACGGTCGCCGAGGTGTACCTGTTCGCCGACGAGGAGGCGACCCT